>NZ_CP069213.1:1272500-1572500 GCF_016834455.1 Shewanella litorisediminis | reverse complement strand
GCGCAGCCTTAACCACCAACCCTGCCGAGAGGGTGTCGGTTCAGTCTTATCGCTTTGTGTTTGCCATGCTCGGCGGCGTGATGGTCAGTGCCCTCACCCTGCCACTGGTGGATTTTTTCGGTCAGGGCGATAAAGCCAAGGGATATCAGCTGACCATACTGGCGATGAGCATCGTCGGCGCTGTGATGTTTTTACTGTGCTTTATTGGCACCAAAGAGCGCGACTTCAGCACGGATGACAGCAGCGGCAACTTCAAGGCGGCCGCTGCAGCCCTGTGGGCCAATGACCAGTGGCGTGTATTGTCAGCGGCAGCCATCTTTTTGCTGACGGGATTGGTGCTTAAATCCACCCTTGCCATTTACTACGTCAAATACTTCCTCGGTCGTGAAGACATGATAAGCGTGTTTGTCACCAGCGGTGTGGTTGGCAATATTTTTGGGGTAGCACTTGCCAAAAAACTCGCCGATAAAATGTGCAAGGTCAAAGCCTATATCCGGCTCCAGCTTATCGCCGCCGCACTTTGTATGTCTGCCTGGTTTATACCGGCTGACCAATACATGCTGGCCCTGGTGTTTTACGTAGCCTGGAACTTTACCATCAACATGGGCACACCACTCTTGTGGGCGAAAATGGCCGATACCGTGGACTACGGCCAGTTTAAAACCGGCGTTCGCACCACGGGCTTGGTCTACTCCTCGGTGATTTTCTTTATCAAGCTGGGGCTTGCCATCGGTGGGGCTCTGGGCGGCTGGCTGCTGGCCGCCTATGGCTATCGTCCCGATGTCGAACAAACGGAAGAAACCCGGGCAGGCATTTTGCTTTGCTTTACCCTCTACCCTGCCCTGGCATCAATCGCTGTTGCCTTTGTGATGCGACACTATACACTGAACAGCCAACGCGTTGCCGAGATCAGTGTATCTTTGCAACAAAAGCATTCAGGCACATAGATGTAGTACAAGGAAAGCCCGCGCGTATGGCCACAATTTATGATGTTTCCTTTCTGGCAGGCGTGTCTCTTGCGACCGTCTCCAGGGTGGTGAACAACACCGGCAAGGTCAGTGACAAGACCCGTCAAAAGGTCCACGATGCCATGGCAAAGCTGGACTATCGCCCCAATACCATAGCCCAATCGCTGGCCTCCAATCGCTCAAACAGTGTTGGGGTGCTGGTATCGCAGCTGGATGGTCCCTTCTACGGCCCCATGATGCGGGAAGTGGAATCGGCACTGCGCGCTGCCAACAAGCACGTGATCATCGCAGCCGGTCACAGCGACGCCGCGCAGGAAAAAGACGGTGTGGAGTTTCTGCTGTCCCGGGGCTGCGATGCGCTGATTGTGGATGCCGAAATCCTCTCCAATGCCTATTTGGTCGAGCTTTGTCAGGGAAAAACCCCGGTGGTGCTGATAAACCGGCATGTGGATGGCATCGACGAGCGCTGCGTGCACCTCAATAACCTTCAGGGTGGTCTGCTTGCCAGCAGGCATGTGCTGGAAAAGGGCCACAAACAGATAGCCTATATCTCGGGGCCACTGTTTAAACTCGATGCCAGAGAACGTCTCGAAGGCCATCGCCAGGCATTGGCCGAGCAAGGTCTTGCCTTTGATGAAGACCTCTTTTTTGAAGGGGACTTTCGTGAAGAAGGTGGCTATGAGGCCATGGCTGTGTTGCTCTCACGGGGACGGAACTTTACTGCCGTGGTGTGTGCAAACGATCAGATGGCATCCGGTGCCATTGCCCAGTGTTTGGAGCAGGGGCTGCGGGTGCCGGAAGATATCTCCTTTGTGGGATTCGATAATATCCCCTTCCCCCGCTATATTTCGCCCAAATTAACCACTGTGTGTAACCCCATTCAGGATATGGGACGCATGGCGGCCCATTGGGTACTGCGCGAGGTATATGACCAAACCGAAGTGACTTTTTGTCACCGTTTTGAGCCTGAGTTGGTTGTTCGGGATTCTGTTATTACACGTTAAGCATTTATATCAATGAAAAGGGTGAGCCGCTGGGCCACCCTTTTTTGTTATCAAAAGATTTTCTATATAAAACAAAAGCAAAAGTTAAAACCTCAAGCTCATACTAAACATTTTATCAACATTTATTCTCAGAGTGGTTGACATAAAAACCTGTTCGACCTAATTTATGTAAGCGCTTACATTTATGCTGACAAGGGAGAGTTGTATGCCAGCAAGTAAGCTTTACAACAATAATGTCCCGAGCCACTGAACTGGCTCCGGGTATAAGGGAGAGGAACTTGATGCGACCTATACAATTCAAAAAAACCATGTTGGCTACCCAGGTATCCCTGGTGATGGGCTTACTGTCTGCCCTGCCTGCCATGGCCGAAGAAACCCCAGTGGCCGAAGGCGATATCGAAGTTATCCAGGTGACTGGTGTGCGTGGCTCACAGGCAAAAGCCATGGAGCTCAAACGCCAATCAGCCGGTGTGGTTGACGCCATCTCCGCCGAAGACATCGGTAAATTCCCCGACACTAACCTAGCTGAGTCTTTGCAGCGGATTTCCGGCGTGTCCATCGACCGTGTTAACGGCGAAGGCAGTAAGGTGACCGTGCGTGGTTTTGGCCCGGATTTTAACCTCGTGCTGCTGAACAACCGTACCATGCCCACCGCCCAGGTTGCCGGTGAGTCAACCCGTTCTTTCGAATTTGCCAATCTGGCCTCAGATGCCATCAGCGGTGTTGAAATCTACAAAACCGGCAAGGCTGATATCAGCTCCGGTGGCATAGGTTCAACCATCAACATCCGCACCGCGCGTCCATTTGACACCCGCGATCTGGTAGCCACCATCGGTGTGAAAGCACACCACGATGCCAGTGTGGAAGAAGGCGACGATGTGACACCAGAAGTGTCTGGTATTTTCAGTAACACCTTTATGGATGACACTCTGGGCCTTGGTGTTTCAGCCTCTTACCAGAAGCGCGACAGTAACAACAAAAAAGCCACCATTGATGGCTGGCGCCAGAATATCGATGGTGAACTGAACCCCAATGCTGTAGTGGTTAACGAGAACAAAAACCCCTATGGCAACACTTTCTACGCCCGTAATATTGGTTTTGCCAGCCAGGATGTTGAGCGTGAGCGCACCAATGCCCAGGCCGTATTCCAGTACGCACCAAACGATGCGATAGAAATGACCCTGGATTACACCTACTCCAAGCTGTCCGATGATGCCAACATGGACACCTGGGGCCTGTGGTTCTCGGGTCCAGGCAACGCTACTTACGCCCACATCAATGAAAACGGCACCTTTGACTATGTGACCGAAGTGGGCGGCGACTATTCAAGCACCATGCATCAGAATGCGTCTGAGAACACCAACAAGTCACTCGGTTTCAACATCGAATGGCAAGCCACAGACAATCTGCAGCTGAACTTTGATGCACACAGCTCAACCGCCAAAGCTGGTGGAAGCCTGGGCAACGGTGCCGACAACGTCTTCTTCATTCTGGGTGCTCTGAACATTGCAGATAAAACCTACGATGCTACAGGTACCGAAATCCCGCTGCTGGGTGCCAACTACGGCACGCTGAACCCCAATGGTGAGCCACACCTGCTGCCAGAGCACTACGCCTCTTTGTTTGCCGGTGTACGCGCAGGCCGCAATAAAACCGATGTGGACCAGTATCAGTTTGATGGCAGCTGGGTAAACGAAAATAACGACGCCCTGTCATCCATCGATTTCGGTGTGTCCTTCACTTCTATGGAAACCCATGCTCAGGGCTCTTATACCGGTCCTATCAGTGCCGGCTGGTATGGCAACATGGGCCTGTGGCAGGATGACGTAAGCTACGTGGGTCTGGGTTCAGGCTTCCTGTCTGACTTCAGTGGTGGCGGCAGCGACATGCTGATCCCGTACTACTACACCTACGATCAGCAAGCCGCGATGGACAAGGCTGAGGCTTTGTATGATGTGGAATACGTAGCTGCCCCATGGCAGGACGACCACAGAATCAAAGAAGACACCACTGCCGCCTATGTTCAGGTAAACATTGACAGCGAGTTCAACAACATGCCGTTGAATATCGTTGCCGGTCTGCGTTATGAGCAAACCGATGTGACTGCCAGTTCTATGCAGCAGGAAGCTCAGCAGCTGGTATGGCTGAATCCAACTGAATGGCAGACTATCTATGAAGAGGATTTCTCTTACAGCCATGAAACCCATGACTACAAAGAGTTTTTGCCTAATCTGGATATCAACCTCGAAGTTGTTGAAAACGTCATTGCACGCTTCAGCTACAGCCGCACCATTACCCGCCCAACATTGGGCTCAATGCGTGCCACTACCGCGCTGACACCTATTCCTAAGGTTGGTTCGCGTACCGGTTTTGCCGGCAACCCTGCGCTGAAGCCATTCAGCTCAGATAACATCGATGTGTCGGTTGAATACTATTACGATGACGCCAGCTACGTGTCAGCGGGTTACTTCAACAAGGAAGTGGAAAACTTCCTCGCGAACACTATCGAGACCGTTCAGTACGATCACCTGCGCGATCCTTACGCTGGCCCAGCTGCCGAACAGGCCCGTGCCGAATTGGTTGCCAACGGCGAAACCCCAAGTGATGAAGCCGTGTTCCAATGGCTGATCGACAATGGTTATGGCAATGCTGACGGCCGTGTGCCTCAGTCAGGTGCCGACCCTGTAGCCGACTGGAACATCAGCAAGCCAAATAACGTTGAAGATTTGAGCATCAACGGTCTTGAGTTTGCCTGGCAACATTGGTTCTGGGACACCGGCTTTGGTTTTGCCGCCAACTATACCTGGGTGGATGGCGATACCGAGTATGACGTAGAGCGTGTAGACGAGCAGTTCGCCCTGCCCGGCCTGTCAGACACTGCCAACCTGTCTGTGTTCTATGAGAAAGAAGGTCTGCAGGCACGTGTTGCCTACAACTGGCGTGACACCTTCCTCTCTGGCATGGGTCAGGCTGAAGCTGGCGGCCCTGCGCCTCAGTTTACCGAGGCTTATGGTCAGGTGGATGTCAGCGTGAGCTATCAGCTTACCGACAACCTGTCTATCTTCGCTGAAGGCATCAACATTCTGGAAGAGAAGAAGCGCGTCTATGGCCGTTACAAAGAGCAGATGCTGCTGGCCCAAGAAAACGGTGCCCGCTACGCCATCGGCGCACGTTACAGCTTCTAACGCCTGAGTTTGTGGATTTAAGTGGGAAAACCCAGGGCCAACACCGCAAGGTAGCGGCCCACGGGTGAGGTCTTTGCCGCGGCATCTGCCGCGGCTTTTTTTATCTTCAACGCCAAGGCTGGTACACTCAGGCTACATCAATAAGAGCCAACGCTGCGGCGGACGGCGTCAACGCAATTGAGAGTGTCATGCAAGGAACCTTACGAAAAATGCGCACCGGGCTCGATGAGCTGGGGCAAGCCAACTATCGCCTGCCCATAGGTGACACAGAAATCCCGCTGAATCCCTTAATAGGTAAGCCTGTAAAACTCATCTATTCCGGTAATATCTATTGCTGCAACTGCGGTAAAAAGACCAAAAAAAGCTACTCCGAGGGCCATTGCTATGTTTGTATGCAAAAGCTCGCCAGCTGCGACATGTGCATCTTAAAGCCCGAGACCTGCCACTACGATCAGGGCACCTGCCGCGAGCCTGAATGGGGCGACAGCCACTGCTTTGTGCCCCACTTTGTGTATCTGTCCAATACATCCGGCCTGAAGGTAGGCATTACCCGCCATACCCAAATTCCAACTCGCTGGATAGATCAGGGTGCCACTCAGGGGCTACCCATTCTGAAAGTGGCATCCCGTAAAATATCGGGGCTGATTGAAGTGGGAATAGCCAGGCTCGTGGCCGATAAAACCCATTGGCAAGCAATGCTGAAAGGCAATAATGCCGACATGGATTTAACCGCTGAGGCCGCGCGTTTACTCGATGAAGTGGCACCTGTGATTGCCGAGGTTCGCCGTCAATATGGCGCGGATGCCGTGCAGGAAATTGTCACTCAACCTCAGCCCATTAGCTTCCCGGTATCAGAGTTTCCTGCCAAGGTGAAATCCTTCAATCTGGATAAAGAGCCTTTGATAGATGCCGTGCTGACAGGTATCAAGGGGCAATACTTAATTTTTGATACCGGCGTTATCAACATCCGTAAATACACCGGTTACGAAATCAGTTTTGAATGCTGAATGCTGAATGCTGAGTGCTGAGTGCTGAGTGCTGGGTGCTGGGTGCTGAGTGCTGGGTGCTGGGTGCTGGGTGCTGGGTGCTGAGTGCTGAGTGCTGGGTGCTGAGGCTGAGTGCTGAGTGCTGAGTGCTGAGTTGAATGCTGAGGCTAAGGCTTGCTCACATTCCAGCAGCCACATAAAAACGCCGGGCTCTGCCCGGCGTTTTTGATTGATGCCTTAAAGGCGCTTTTTAGAAGCGTACCCGCGCACCAAGGGCGTAGCGGCTGCCATACTGACGGGCAAACAAGAACTGCTCTTCAAAGCGACCATAACCCTGCTCAGTTTCATTGTTCAGGTTGATCCCTTCAAAGAACACAGTCAGATAGTCATTCACATCATAGTTGATGCTGGCATCAAGCTGACCAAAGTCCTTGGCATACTGCGGCGGGGCGTCAGCTGAGCCCTGAGACTGCCCTACCCCTATCAGGTAGCTGTCGCGCCAGGCGTAGGTCAGTTTCACCGTCAGGCCGTCTTTCTCATAAAAGGCCTGGAAGTTAGCTGAGTTACCCAGGCCTTCCAAAGGTTGCTGCTGTGCCAGGCTGTATGGGTCGAACTCCACATCCCCATCAACAAAGGTACCGTTCACACCAAAACCAAAGCCCGACTCACCAAATACATGCTGCAAGGCAAGCTCGACCCCATGAACTGATTTGCTGTCGCTGTTAACAGGGCTGGTCACATCCCACACAATCAGCGGGTCGCTGGCGAGCGGTTCTATCTGCCCATCAGCATTACCATAGCCATTGGCAATCATCTGTTCGAAGATGCTGTTTTCACTCACAGGCGTACCTGCGGCCTCAAGCTGGCTAATCGCCTCTAAGTAACGAGGGCTGTTATACACATCGTGCAATCCGTCGATGGTGACTTGCGCGGTTGAACGGGAGACGAAGTTATCTACGTCTTTGTAAAATAGACCAATGGCTGCATAGCTGGCATCGTTGTAGTAGTACTCCAATGACAGGTCGAGGTTTATCGACTCCAGCGGCAACAGCCCCGGATTACCAAGGCCACCACGGCGGGCACCAATTTTGGGGCTGCCACTGAGGGTTCTGCCAGCAACCATATCGCCAAGCAAAGGCCGCGCAATGGTTTTACCCGCTGAGAAGCGCACTACAACATCCTCTAACGGCTCAGCACTGATATCCAGCATTGGCAACCAGACATCATAATCGCCATCCTGAGTAAAGTAGTTATCATCACCACCGGGAACATATTGCATGATCCATTCAGTGGGGCTGGCCCATACCACCTGACTCTCAACCCGTTGCTTCACGGTACTTGAGGTATCAGTTTTCTCGTATCTGAGACCGAGATTCACATTCACAGGTACATTACCGATGTCAAAGCCCCATTGGGTTGTCAGATACAGCGCCAGGGTCTTTTCTTCCACCAGACTGGAACTATCAATGCCATCAAAGTAAGGATCGATTGAGTAATAGTTGTCACCCGCTATCTCGGGGGTGATAAAGGCCAGCTGACGGGCCACGGCCTCATCAAAGCTGAAGGTGTAGTAGTAATCGGGCATCAGTGCACTGCCACCCCCACCAAGCTCATCGAGCAAGTCAGAGGCATCCCGCAGCTCAAACATGGCATCTGGGAAGATTTCGGTGTACGACGGGTTAAAGCCAGGGCCACCACGCAATCCACTCCAGGCGGTAGTGCCTGACATGGTCTGCTTGGTGTAAGCCGCGCCAAAGTCCACCTTGACCAAATACTCATTAAACTCGGGATACCAGTTACTGTTCAGCTGAACCTGATCAATCTCACTCTTTCCGGGTGAATGGATAAACTGGCTGAAGTTGGAGTCTATGTCACCGGCATCCAGTACATGGGTACCATTGTTCCAGTTAATCAGGAAATGGGGCACCTCGCCGCTGCGATAGTCATAGACCTTGGAAACCAGCTTATCAGAGCCCAGAATCACCTGGCCGGCACTGCCAAGGCCCTTATCAGCACCATTGTCGATTTCGTTGGAAGAGTTGTGATAGTCCAGGGTAAAGCGCCAGGCTTCGTTGGGGCTCCAATCGATGTTCAGGCCAACAGACTCGGCGTTCACTTCTGTGGTGCTGCGATTGGCGGTAAAGGAACCGTCACCACCGCGGATATCGGAATAGAGCGCAGTACCATTGGCATCGAGCTCATAGCCAATCACTGGTGCGCCCTCTGTTGACGAGTTCCAAATCCCCCAACCAAAACCGTCGGAGGCAGTAATTGCCCGGGTTGCCACGTAGTCGGCTGTCAGTATCAGATTATCCGTTGCCGCAAACTGCAGTGTCACCATGCCGTTGGTGCGCTCACGCTCCACATCGTTAATACTGAAGTTCATGTCCCGCGGGAAGAAGAAAGGCGCCACCGCGTTCCCTTCTGCATCGCGGAAGCGGGCAACAGGATTACCCTCTGCATCGGTCTCACGCCCATCGATAGCTTTGCCTCCGGCGAGCACCGGTAAACGGCTATTATCGGTTTGGGCAATCCAACCCTGACTGTTGGCGGTTTGCTGGCGAAAATCCCGTTCCTGATGAGACACAGACGCCAGGAAGCCGAAGCGGTCATCCATGAAGGTGTTACTGTAAATACCGGCGAGTTCGGGCGTTACATCATCACCTTCCTCATTTGACTCATCATAAATGCCTTTGCCCGAAAAACTGAAAGACTGTCCGGGGTTATCCAGCGGCTTGTGGGTGATGATATTGACCGTGGCGCCAAGGCCGCCGGTTGGGGTATCGGCACGGGCGGTTTTCACCACTTCCAGGGTTTTCACCCCCTCTGATGACAGGTTCTCCAGATTGTAAGAGCGGGTATAGCCCGTACCCGGCATCTGGCGGCCATTGAGGGTAATGAGGTTGTATTCAGGTCCGAAGCCACGGACGGTGATCTGGCTGCCTTCACCGTTGGCACGGCTGACCGTGACCCCGGTTATTCTTTGCAGTGATTCGGCCAGGTTGGTGTCGGGGAACTTACCGAGCTCCTCGGCCGAAATCGCATCGACCACGCCGTTGGCGCCCCGCTTTAAGTCCATGGAACGGTACAAGCTGCCCCTAATCCCACGGACTTCAATGACTTCTATGGTCTCTTCTTCTGCGCTGCTCTGGGCCGCCACAACGCCATCGGCCGCGGTTGCCGCCTCATCAGCCGCCAATGCCAGTGGAATGGCGCCAACGCCGAGGATAGCTGCCAGCGCGGCAGACAACCGGTTACGCTTAAATGCCTTATCTAACATAATTGCCTCTTATTCTTTCGCTGCGGCCACACCGGACAAATCCCAAGGTCCGGTGGGCCATTCCCATTCATGCCAAAGGTTAGGTGGATCAGGGCGTGCCTATCAGTGCGTTATCCAAACGGAACACCGCTCCCTCACCGGTTCCCCACGCGGGGAACACCATCACCACATCGATGGCACTGGCATCGAGCCCCATATCGGCCAGGGTCTTGAGCGGGAAAGTGTAAGTCTGCCACTGGCCGACAACAGGTGCGGCACCTTCGGTACTGTCGGTCAGATTAAGCTCAACGGCGGTACTGGCATCACCGGATTCAATCTTGAATTTCCAGACCGAGCTTGAATCGTTTGGTGCAGAAACCAGCTTCATCTCAAAACGCACCACGCCGGAATCCACAGCAGCGGATGCATCGTGATAGACACCGTCCTCGGCGAAAAAGCCCACTACAGTTGGCTGGGCGCCAATCACGTACTCCGCCACTGCGCCATGGGCAGCATCATCGGCCTCAACCGTGGGGGTTGAACCGGCGCAGCAATCCCAAATTGACCAGGCGTCTGCCACGGCATCAGCAAACAGACTGAAGGCGGATGGCGCGCCGCTGCCGGGCTGATAAATTTTAACATTATCAACTCGGTAAACCGCACCTTCACCCTGCCCCCAGGCTGGGAACATCATCAACACGTCGATGGCGCTCAAGTCCAAACCACCATCGGCCAAATCTTTAAGACGGAAGGTAAACGTCTGCCACTCAGCACTTGGCGCAACACCTTCGACGCTGGCTGTCATTGGCAACTCCACGGCGGTCGCCGCATTGTCAGACTCCACTTTAAAGAGCCAGGGCGCATCTGCGGTGGACGGCGCGTTGACCACTTTCAAGTCAAATTGCACCACTCCGCTTTCGTACAGGGTTGAGGCATCGAAGGGATTACCACCACCACCGAGTGCAGTGCGGTTGATGTAGCCCATCACAGTGGGGCTGGCACCAATGCTGAACTCAGACACTATGCCGTGCTCTGCATCATCAGAGACCACTTGCGGAGTCGAGCCACCGCAGCAGTCCCACATCGGCCAATCGGGGTTCTCGTTATCGGTAAAGATGGTCAGTGACGGCAGGCTCGCATTGGGGCGGGCAATCTTCACTTCATCCAGCAGATACTCAGCGCCGCTGCCAGTGCCCCAGGCGGGGAACACCATCACCACATCGATAGCAGACAGATCCAGGCCTTTGGCCGCCAGCTCAGACAGCGGGAAGCTGAAGGTTTGCCACTGACCAACGGCAGGTGCCACGCCTTCACTGCTTGCTGTCAGCGGCAGTTCAACGGCAGTCGCGCCTTCGTTGCTCTCAACCTTCATCATCCAGGTTGAGCCGGGATTTGCCGGCGCACTCACCACTTTCATGGCAAAGCTCAATACGCCAGTGGCTTCAATGGGCGCTGCATCAAAGGGACTGGGGACACCGGCAGGATCGGTGATAAAGGCTGCGCGGCTGATAAAGCCGTTGACTGTGGGGCTGTCGCCTACCACAAAGCGATACACCGCACCCTTGTCGGCGTCGTCCACCAGACCAGGGGTAGATCCACCGCAGCAATCCCAGGCAGCCCAGTTAGGGTTGGGGGTACTGTCGAAAATCAGCAGATCTTTTGGCGTGCCATCAGAAGGGGGTACAGGTACTGGCGCCTTGCCTTCCACCAGCGCGTCCTCTGGCTTGTCGTAACCCGGACGTACCGTTTCACAACCCTTGCCCGTATCAGGGTTGGTTGCGCACTGATAGACCCTTACAAAATCAATTTGATACTTATTGGTTTCGTTAAAGGCTGCGTCGTCGATACCGGTTTCATTCACCGAGGCAGGCCAGTTGCCGCCCACGGCGAAGTTGACGATGAGATGGAATTTTTCATCAAATGGCGCATCAGTCCAGCTGAGCTGCAAATCACCGCTGGACTGATCGTAGTATTCGGTAAACCAGCCTTTGTGGGCCAGACCAACGGCCTCGCCCTTGGAGTTGTATCTCAGTTCAGAACGTCGCTGGGTGGCATAGAGGTAGTCGTCCACATACCAGCGGATTTCACCCTGCTGCCACTCAATGGCATAGGTGTGAAAGTCATCGGCCGGATTGGCGCCATTGGGCAGCAGATAAGCCTTGCCGGATTGCTCATTCTTGGGCCATTCACGGCCGTAGTGGAGCGTGCCGTGGACATAGGCTTCGGGGTTGCCATCCGCGGTGGCGGCTTTTAGATTCACCGCCTCGACAATATCGATTTCACCGCTTCTGGGCCAGATGCCGTAAACATTGTCAGTGGGCAGCATCCAGAAGGCGGGCCAGCTGCCCTGCCCGGATGGTAATTTGGCACGCATTTCAAAGCGGCCATAGGTGAAATCCGCTTTGCCTTTGGTTGTCAGTCTGGCCGACGTGTAGGGCTTTTCAGCCCCCTCGGGCGCCTTCAGTGCCACTATGTTCAACATGCCATCGGCCACGAAGGAGTTTGCCGCATCGGCGGTATAGCACTGAGACTCCTGATTGCCGCCTCCGGCGCAATTCACCTCATGTGCCCATTTGGCCGCATCTATGCTGCTGCCATCAAACTCGTCGCTCCAAACCAGCTCCCAGCCGGTTGCCGGACCATCAAGGTTGACCGAACCCAAATCGGTGCTGGTATTGGTATCCCCTCCGCACCCCTGCAGCGCCGCCGCAAGCAGTCCAAGGGAAAGGTACTTGCTCGTTCCAGAATTCTTCATCATTATTGCAGCCCAACCCACTGTTTTGTATGGATAAACTTAGCCTTGTCAGCGCCAACTACTGCCGATGTTTCCTTTTAAAACCAAATGTAAGCGCTTACATTTGTATAAAATAAGTAAAGGTAATGTAAAGATCAACCAGATTTTTTATTTAGCTGCGCAAGAAAATCGCCAGGACGCGTTACCAAAGGGAAAAGACAACCAGGATCACAAGCCACACGGGGGTAAATCCAGCGGCAAACTAACAGAGCCACTGTACTCCCACAGCACCTGTTCGGGGCACGAACATGAAACAGCCGATGACTATGGAAACGCTGACAGGTAAAAGCGGATACGTGGGAAAGCATTAGGTGAAAAAGCGTGATTGAACTGCCCAGTTCTCAATCGGTGGAGGCTGACGAAATCAGGGGCACTGTCGGCGGTACGCCCAGCCTGAGCCCCAAAAAGCCTTGGGTAACCGCACATAAAAGCCGCAGCCCACCAAATGGTGGGCTTCGGGGAAAATCCTGATTACGAACTTAAGCATACCTGACAATGTCAGGGGTTGGCTTACTCAGATTTATCTTTGTCGTCATCCTTGCCCATGATATCCACATGGGCTTTTTTCGACAGCCCAAGCAGTGCCATTTCCTTGCTGCCCATTGAGTCATATTTGAGGGAGATTTTTTTCAGCTTGGCGTCGCCCTTGGGAACACTTATCACCCGGCTTGACATGCCATCGGTCAGCACTCCGAGGTTATCCACCTCTTTGTCAGAACCATCACTCATGTGCAGCACAATTTTATGCAGATTGACCGTACCCTGGGTGCAAACCAGTCTGATATGGGTAACGTTTTTCTCGTCAAACTTGGGGGTAACCTCGTCGGTTTCCGATTTATAGTCCACCACCTTGTCGGCGATTTTAAACCAGTCATCGGCCAGCGCAGAATTGGCCAGCAGAGCACCAAGCAGCGCCAGAGCACCAGCCAGTAACGATGAAACTCTGATGTTCATGACATATTTCCTCCTGAAATAACCAATCAAGACAGCCTGGCGATGACATCAGCCTGAGCGCTGGTGCCCCAAAGGTCGCCTTCAAAAGCTTATACCGCTCACGGAGGATTACCAGTCTGCAAAAGTTTACTTTCCTGGCGACAGCGCCACCGCCACCAATTAACAAAATTAAAACATATGTAAATAATCTGAACGCATTATTGATATTGATTATCATTCCCGACAATTAAGCATAACCAAGGAATGAAAATGAAGTTATCCCCTGTTGCCATCGCGCTGTCTCCTTTAATGGCCCTCACGGCTGCACCGGGCTTTGCCAACGTGACCGACACAACCGCTCATCAAGATGTCGCAATAGAGCGCATGATAGTCACCGGCAGTCGGGTGCCCGAGCGCCTCGATGAGGTCCCCTCCTCTGTAACCCTGATAGACAACAAGACCCTCGCCACAGAGATGAGTATCAGCTCTGAGCTGCAGAATCTGCTGGCAACCCGCGTTCCCGGCATGTCTCCCGCCACCGGTACCTCCAGTAACGCCGGTCAAACCCTGCGTGGCCGCAAGGCATTGATTTTGATAGATGGCGTACCTCAGTCAACGCCGCTGCGAAACGGTTCGCTGGATATTCGGTCCATCGACATGAATGCCATCGAGCGCGTGGAAGTTATCAAGGGCGCAACCTCCATTTATGGGAATGGCGCGGCCGGCGGCATTATCAACTACATCACCAAAAAACCTGGCGCCGATGGCGCGCTGAGCGGCACCCTGGGTGTATCCAGTCGCTTCAGTGCGGTGAAGTTCGAAGACAGTGTTGGCAGCCGGTTCGAAGGTGCCCTGAATGGCAGCGTGGGGGACCTGGGTTATCTCATCAGCGCCAGCCGTGATGACTATGGTTTGCAGCGGGATGCCGAAGGCGACGTGCCAGGACTGGTGTACGGCCTGTCAGAAACCACAACGGACAACCTCTTTACCAAATTCCATTTCGATTTTGACGATGAAAAATCGCTGCAACTGACCTACAACTACTTCAGCTCCGCCCAGGATGCACACATGGTGGACGTCACCGGCAGCGTCAACAGCGGTGAGAAAACCTATGCCATTGAGGCCGGTCCGGACACCCTTATCCCGGGGGAGCCCCAGGGTGTTGATGGCAACCACAATCTGATGGTGAAGTACGAAGATTTAGCCCTGTTTGATAACACCCGCCTGGCTATTGATGCCTATGGTCAGAAAATAGAAAACGTCTTTTTCTATAGCCTGACCCTGGCCAACCCGGAGCAGGGGCTCAATGGCGGCCAGTCTATCATTCGCTCAGAAAAACGCGGTCTTCGCGCCAATTTCAACTCGGATTTCACCCTGGGGGATACCGAGCTGGATTTAATCTATGGCGTTGATTACCTGCAGGATGTATCAAGCCAGCCTTTGGTGGATGGGCGCATCTGGGTGCCGGAGATGGACATGCAGAATCTCGCATTCTATCTGCAGGCCAAATGGCTGTTCGCCGAAGACTGGGTACTCAAGGCCGGTGTGCGCCGGGATCAGATGGCCATTGAAGTTGACGACTACCAAACCCTGCGCCTGTGTCGCACAGCAACCCAGTGCTCCACCCCCGTCGCCGTAACAGGCGGCGAGATTAAGTTTGATGCCAACACATACAATATCGGGCTGAGGTATAAGGGCTCATCCGCCTTCAGCCCCTTTATCAGTTTTTCACAGGGTGCGGACGTGTCGGATCTCGGTTTGTTGTTGCGTACTGCCACCGTGGACGACCTGGCAAAAATTCAATCACAGGCGGCGCTGATTGATAACTACGAAGCCGGTTTCGACGGCCATTGGGAGGCGTTTAGCTACTCTGCGGCGGTTTTCTTAAACAAGTCAGAGCTTGGCACCCGTACCGTGCTTAACCCCGCCAGTGGCATCTATGAACCTGTGCGAGCGCCTCAGGAAATAAAAGGCATTGAGCTTGCGGCCAGCTATGAGGTCAATGATGAGCTGACCCTTGGCGCCAACTACAGCTGGATGGAAGGCAAGGATACGGACCAGGATATTTATCTGGATGGCCAGGCCATCACCCCGCCCAAGTTTGCCGCCTATCTGGATTGGGCCGCCACAGACAACAGCAGTGTGTCGCTCACCTGGCTGCATGTGGGCGATCGCAAACGCTTCGAGCCGGTCAACGGCCAATATACCGGCAGCCAGGGCCCGGTGGACAGCTACTCGCTGCTGAATCTGGCCGGCAGCTACCGCATGGATCAGCTGCTCTTTACCCTCGGGGTCGAGAACCTGTTGAACGAAGACTATTACTCGGCGCGCTCTCAGGCCTTTACCTTCCCCGGTTACAACACCAAAGGCCTGGGCACCACGGTGAATCTGGGTCTTAAGTGGTCTTTCTGAGCCTGAGTCACAGACAGAGCCAGAATGAAAAAAGCAGCCTTCGGGCTGCTTTTTTATTGCGTGTTGGCAACAGGGTTTCTACCATGTGCGCCCTAAGTGTAAAACCGTGCCACCAAGAGGCCACCCGAGATGTCCGAACAGCAGGAAATTCAGGCTATCGCCGATGAGACCCGCGCCTGGGTTAACAAGGTGATCATGAAGTACAACATCTGCCCTTTTACCCGCCGCGAAGTGGAGCGAAACAGCATCCGCTATACAGTGTGCCAGGAAACCCGCATGGAGCTGGTGCTGCAAGCGCTGCTGGATGAGTGCCAGTTTCTCGATGCACACCCCGAAGTTGAAACCAGTCTCTTTATCCTGCCAAGGGGCTTTGAGGGCTTTTACCTCTATCTGGACCTCCTCGGTATCGCCGAAGACTTGCTCGTTGAAGAAGGCTTTGAGGGCACCTATCAGCTGGCAAGCTTTCATCCTGACTACTGCTTCCACGGTGAGCCACAGGACGACCCGGCCAATTTTACCAACCGCGCCCCCTATCCCACGCTGCACATCATCCGCGAAGAGGGCATGGCGGCGGCGTTGGCAAGTTACAACGAGCCCGAAAGCATCCCCGAGCGCAATATCGCCTTTGCCCGCCGCAAGGGCAGCGAGTTTTTTGTGCGCCTCTTGCAAGAGTGCAAAAAGCCGGACTGAGTCCGGCTTTTCTGTTGTGGGCGAGTCCGGATTTCAGTTGAAACCCAGTTTCATAAGGGTGCCTGCCACGACGGCGCTATGGAAAGCATAAAGCCCAGTCAGTCATGGTTCCAAACCGAACACAGGGCACTATTGGCAAAGTGACTATGCCCAAGAGAACATAAACCCTGCTCCGGCCAGATTCAGAGGGTAAGCTTAGGCATATCAGGGCAAGTCAAACATCAGGGCTCTTACCACGCTGGTGCCAAGGTTAGTGACTTGCGGGCTATCAAGACCTTCCAGTTTAGCGCCATCGCCGGGGCCCAAGTGTTCAGCCTGAATTGATAGCGCACCCTCCACCAGATGCAGATACCCTTTGCGGGCAGCACTCAGAGGCAGAGCGATGGATAGCCCCGGTGCCAGCAGCAGCTGATAGACCCGGGCATCCTGGCGCACAGTGAAACTCTCGTCGCGCCCGTCGGGGCTGGCAATCAGGGTGAAGCCCTCACGACTGCCAAAGTGCTTTTGTTGATACCCCGGTTCGCCGCCGAGGGTCGATGGCATTATCCAAATCTGTAAAAACCTCAACGCCTCTGTCCGGGAGCCGTTGTACTCGCTGTGACGTATGCCCTGACCTGCCGACATCAGCTGAAACTCGCCCGCCGGCAGGGTGGCAATGTTGCCCTCACTGTCCTGATGACGGATGCTCCCGGCCAGCACGTAGCTTAAAATCTCCATGTCCCGGTGGCCGTGGGGCGCAAATCCGGCGCCCGGAGCCACTGTATCGTCGTTGATAACCCTCAGCGCCGAGAAACCCATGTGGAGGGGATCGTAGTATTCGGCGAACGAGAAACTGTGAAAGCTGTCGAGCCAGCCGTGGCTGGCATGACCCCGTTCATTGGCCGGACGAAGCGTTATCATGCCCATTCCTCACCCTTTTTGTTGCAGCAGTCTGTCGATGCCAAAGCGGCCCGAACCGGACAACACCAGGGAGACGCTCATGGCCAGCAGCGCCAAACCAAATTCGTAACCATTGTTGGCCATAAAGAGACCGTTCCCCAGGTGCACTGTGACGATAGCCACCACCATGGTCACGGCCAGCACCAGCGCCGCGGGACGTGTCAGCAGACCAAGCAGAATTGCCAGACCACCGAAGAATTCGGCGCCGCCCGCCATGGCCGCCATCAGCCAGCCTGGCTCCAGCCCAATGGATGCCATCCACTGTCCGGTGCCTTCGATACCGTAACCGCCAAACCAGCCAAAGAGCTTCTGGGCACCGTGGGCCATAAAGATAATGCCGGCGGGTACACGCAGCGCCAGAGGGGCAATGCTGTCTTGGGTTTGTACAATATTTTTGATTGTGCTGTTCATAGTCTGTGCCTCATGTTTCAAATCGCTGTTATTGGTCTCAAGCTTTCACTCAGCCTTGATTGAATTTTAGTTTATGGCGATAAAGGCACAGAAAAAATCGGAATGTTTCGATATAATTATTCAAAATTATTGAACATTGAGAACTTGTGGCAAACTCACTGGATCTGGACGGGCTGAGAGCACTGGATGCAATTGATAAAAAAGGAAGTTTTGCAGCAGCCGCCGAATCGCTTCATAAGGTGCCATCCGCCCTCACCTATATAATTCAAAAGCTGGAGCAGGAATTTGGCACGCCTTTGTTCGACAGGTCAAAACAAAGGGCCAAATTAACGGCCGCCGGCAGACTGGTGCTGGAGCAAGGGCGGGAAATCCTGCAGTCGACCCAGCGCCTTGCCGATGCGGTGGCCGCACTGGAGTCCGGCTGGGAGCGAGAGCTGCGCATCGCAAGGGACACGGCCATGCCGCCGGGGCCGCTTCTGGATGCACTAACCGCTTTTCTGGCGTTATCTGTGCCAGTGGACATCAGCCTCGCGGAAGAGTCGCTGGGTGGCGGCTGGGATGCACTGCACAGCCGCCGCGCCGATTTGGTCATTGGCGCCAACGGCGACCTGCCACGGGGACTCTTTGAAACCCATTGTATAGGTCAGCTTGAGTTTGTGTTTGCCCTGGCCCCCTTTCATCCGCTGGCAGCGGCTGAGGGCGTATTGCAGCTCGAACAGCTTATGCCATTCCCGTCGGTGGTGGTGTCTGACAGCTCGCAGCTGTTACCCGCCCGAAGCAGTGGCCTTTTCAGCAGCCGCCAGACCCTGAGAGTCGCGTCAATGGATGCAAAAATTGAGTTGCAATGCCGCGGATTGGGCACCGGTTTTATTCCCCGTCATCTGGCGGCGCCGCTCATTGCCAGCGGCGCGCTGGTGGAAAAAGCCTGCGCCCTGCCGCGGCCCAGCCAGCCGGTGTTTCTGGCGTGGCATAAGGAGCATCAGGGCAAGGCGTTAGCCTGGTTTGTGGAACATTTACGCAAGGCCGATTGGGGCATATAAGCCCTCCATCTGCCTCAAATACACATGGCTGGCGCCGTAGGCAGTCTCAGTGAAGTGAACCAGACCTGTTACTGCTGTGGCGCGCGCGTCTTATTTCATGGAGTGCAGGCCAAGCATATTGCCTTCGGTGTCTATAGCCAGCGAGATATAGCCATACTGACCTATGGACATCTTTTCCCGCTGCACTGTGCCACCGGCGGCAGCAACGCGAGACTCTTCCAGCGCGCAGTCGTCACAGGCAAAGTACACCAGGGTGCTGTTGCCGCCCGCTTCGAATCCCGGCATGTGCACCAGGGCGCCACTGGCGCCGTAGTTTTCCATGTCGGCCGGGAAAGACCACATGGAGAACCCCGGTTCTTCCGGCACCTGCAACGGCTCGAGCTTGATATCCAGCACAGCCTCGTAAAAGGCCTTGGCCCTGTCCATGTTGTTTACGTAAATCTCAAACCAGGCAATGGGGTTTTTGGCCATCAGCTTTCTCCTTGTGGATGGGTATGACTCATCGATTCAGTTGCCCAACAGCGTTTGGACATAAGGTTCCAGTTAAGGCCAAAAATGCTAAAGAAACAAGCCACTTTTGCGCTGGCGACTTTACTGCAGGCACAAAAAAGCCGGCAATTTGCCGGCTTTTAACGCGGATGCGCAGATTAGTCTTCAATGCCTTTGCTGCGCAGGAACTCGTCGTAAGTCCCCTTGAAATCGGTCACGCCATTCGGGGTGATTTCGATAATGCGGTTGGCCAGCGAGCTTACAAACGCACGGTCGTGGGAGACGAAGAACAGGGTGCCTTCGTATTTTTCCAGCGCGTTGTTAAGCGACTCGATGGATTCCATGTCCAGGTGGTTGGTAGGTTCGTCCATCACCAGGATATTGGGCTTTTGCATGATCATCTTGCCAAACAGCATGCGACCCTGCTCACCACCCGACAGTACCTTGACCGACTTTCTGATATCGTCGGCGCCAAACAGCATACGGCCCAGAATACCGCGTACGGCCTGCTCATCGTCCCCTTCTTTCTTCCACTGGCTCATCCAGTCGAATACGGTCAGATCGTTCTCAAAATCACTGGCGTGATCCTGAGCGTAGTAACCGATAGAGGCATTTTCAGACCAGTGGATGGTGCCTTCATCCTGTGGCAATTCATGGATGAGGGTACGCACCAGAGTGGTTTTACCGGCACCGTTCTCACCGAGGATGGCGATACGCTCACCCACTTCGGCAATCATATTGAAGTTTTGGAACAGCGGCTTGCCATCGAAGCCCTTGCTCAGGTTCTCTACCACCAGCGCGTTACGGAACAGTTTCTTTTCCTGCTCGAAACGTATGTAGGGGTTCACACGGCTGGAGGCCTTCACTTCGTCCAGCTTGATCTTGTCAATCTGGCGGGCACGTGAGGTGGCCTGCTTGGCCTTGGACGCGTTGGCAGAGAAGCGCGCCACGAAGGTTTGCAGCTCGGCAATCTGAGCCTTCTTCTTGGCGTTGTCGGCCAGGAGGCGCTCACGGGCCTGGCTTGCGGCCATCATGTATTCATCGTAGTTGCCCGGATATACGCGCAGCTCACCGTAGTCCAAATCCGCCATGTGGGTACACACGGAGTTGAGGAAGTAACGGTCGTGGGAGATGATGATCATGGTGCTGTTGCGCTGATTCAGCATGTCCTGCAACCAACGGATGGTGTCGATATCCAGGTTGTTGGTCGGTTCGTCGAGCAAGAGTACGTCCGGATCGGAAAACAGGGCCTGGGCCAGCAGCACACGCAGTTTCCAGCCGGGAGCCACTTCGCTCATGGGGCCAAAGTGTTGCTCAACCGGAATACCTACACCCAGCAGCAGTTCACCGGCGCGGCTTTCAGCGGTGTAACCATCCATCTCGGCGAACTCCATTTCAAGCTCGGCCACCTTGATGCCGTCTTCTTCGCTCATTTCGGGCAATGAATAGATGCGGTCACGTTCCTGTTTCACGGCCCACAGTTCTTTGTGACCCATAATAACGGTATCGATTACGCTGAACTGTTCGTAGGCGAATTGATCCTGATTCAGCTTACCCAGACGCTCGTTGGGATCCAGATGAACGTTACCGCCGGACGGCTCAAGTTCACCTGCGAGGATCTTCATAAAGGTGGATTTACCGCAACCATTGGCACCGATAAGGCCGTAGCGGTTGCCGTCACCGAACTTGACGGAGATGTTTTCAAACAGTGGCTTGGCGCCGAACTGCATGGTGATATTGGCGGTTGTGATCACGGGCTGGTTTCCGTTTGTCTGTAGGCCGAGGCAGACGCCTGCGGCGAAAATCCCAAGGGCAGAGCTTAAGGCTACCCTCTGATAAAGCGCGGTACTATAACACCCCTGCGTGAATTATCAACCGACTTGCCCAATAGCGCCAAAAACCGCCAATATAGGCGGGTAACAAAGGAGAAGCGAATGATCCGGCTGGAAAAGATGACAGCATCAACTCGCCCCCTCGCCGAAGCGCTGGAAGTGGACCCTGCGCAATTGCGCTTTGTGGGCACCATGGACGAAATCCTCGCCATTACCGGCGGCCCCATAGTGCCTGTGCTGGTGTGGCATCAAGCTGACAGGGCCAATATTGCTAAAGCAGAAGCCAATAACGGCGAAAAACTGGTCGGCTTTTTTCTGCTGGATAAAGAATATGACCGCGAACATGATTTTGCCAAAACCACGGACCTCGGTTTCAGGGCCTTTCTGATTGATGTACATCATCAGGGCAAAGGCCTTGGCAAGGCAGTGATGCAGGCCCTGCCGCAGTTTGTGAAAGCACGCTATCCGCAGTTTGAACGTCTGGTGCTGACGGTCAATCTGAAGAACACACCGGCGCGGGTTCTTTATCTTAAAAACGGCTTTATCGACACCGAAAACCAGTATTTGGGTGGCAGCGCCGGCCCCCAGCATATCCTGTACTTACCGCTAGGCTGAGGCAGGCCGCATAGGTAAGCGCGCTGAAAGTATCAGCAATCGCGCCAGCATCCCCGTTCATCACAAGGACTGTTTATGACGACACCTTCCGATACTCCCCCCAACACAGACTCAAAACCCGGTCACGGCCCCAGCCCCGGTAACCCGTACCCCATGGAAGGCTTTCCACAGGTGTGCTTTATCAAAAACACCATCAGCAACCCCAATATTTTGGTGGGTGACTACAGCTATTACGACGACCCCGAGGACAGCGCCAACTTCGAGCGCAATGTGCTGTATCACTTCCCCTTTATTGGCGACAAACTCATTATCGGAAAGTTTTGCGCCATCGCCCGCGGGGTGAAATTCATTATGAACGGCGCCAACCATCCCATGGCCGGTGTAAGTACCTATCCGTTTTTTATCTTTGGTAACGGCTGGGAGAAGGCGGCGCCGGAGCCTGGCGACTTACCCTTTAAAGGCGATACCGAAATCGGCAACGATGTGTGGATAGGTTATGACGCCCTCATCATGCCCGGGGTAAAAGTGGGCAACGGCGCCATTATCGCCAGCCGCTCCGTGGTTACCCGAGACGTACCCGCCTATGCCATTGTGGGCGGCAACCCGGCCACCGTAGTGAAAATGCGCTTTGATGACAAAGATATCGCGCTGCTCGAAGCCATCGCCTGGTGGGACTGGCCGGTGGAGAAAATCACCGCCCATCTGCCGGATATCAAAAGCGGTAACCTTGGAGCCCTGAAGCGCCAGATAACCTGAAGCAGGCCGACGGGCAATAGGATCAGCGATGAATGAAAAAGCCGCCCGTGGGCGGCTTTTTCATTCATCTTTCAGTGTCTTGCTTTTAAGCCGGTTGGCGTTGGTCACCACAGTGAGCGACGAAGCTGCCATCGCCGCTCCGGCCAGCACAGGGCTTAGCAAAATGCCAAAGGCCGGATAGAGCACACCCGCCGCCACCGGAATACCCAGCACGTTGTAGATAAAGGCGCCAAAGAGGTTTTGGCGGATATTGCCAAGGGTGGCCTTCGACAGGGCAAAAGCATCTGCAAGGGCCTCGAGTCTGGGTGACAGCAAGGTCAGGGACGCGCTCTCAATGGCGACGTCCGTGCCTGTGCCCATGGCAATCCCCACATCGGCCTCGGCCAGCGCCGGAGCATCATTAATGCCATCCCCCACCATGGCGACCACCTCACCGGACGCTTTAAGGTGGGCAACGTGCTGATGCTTTTCATCGGGCATCACACCGGCAATGACCTCCTCAATGCCAACCGCACGGCAAACGGCTTCAGCGGTATGCTGGTTATCCCCTGATAACAGCACCAGTCGTTTGCCCTGGGCTTTAAGTCGCGCCATCGCGGCTTTGGCATCGGCTCGCAAAGGGTCACCAACCCCAAGCAAGGCCACCAGCTCGCCGTTCTTGGCCACCAGCACCGGGGTCAGCGCATCCCGGGCAAGGGCGCTCAGCTCAGATTCGACATCCAGCTCAGCCGCAGTGCCTTCACCAAGACGCGCGATTAACCTTGGATTCCCTATATGCCATTCGTGGGTGCCGTCCTGTGTTGTTACCTTCCCCATAAGGCCTTCGCCGGGCAGATTCTGAAACTCAGACACAGCGAGGGATGGTGCATCCGACAAAGCCGCAAGCGCATCTGAGAGCGGGTGACTGCTTTGGCGCTCGAGGCTCGCAATGGCCTGTCTGGTGATGACTTCGTCTCCTGCGAGCCACAAGGTCTTCCTGACTTCGGGTTTGCCAAGGGTCAGGGTGCCGGTTTTATCCAGCACCACAGTGGTGACCTTGCTGGCACGCTCCAGAGCCTCACCGTTTTTCACCAGGATCCCCATGGCGGCCGCGCGCCCTACCCCAACCATAATGGACATGGGGGTGGCAAGCCCAAGGGCACAGGGGCAGGCAATAATCAGTACAGTGGTGAGCACCACCATGGCGTGTGACAGTGCCGGCTCAGGCCCAATCCAATACCAAATCAGGGCGGCGAGCAGGGCGATGGCCACCACCACGGGGACAAATACCGCCGAAATGGCATCGGTCAGGCGGCCTATTGGCAGTTTTGAGGTTTGCGCCTCTTCCACCAGCGCGATGATTTGTGACAGGCGACTCTCATCTGCCTCGGCGGTGACCTTAATGACCAGGCTGCCGTTGCCATTAACCGTGCCGGCGTAGACTTGCTCACCCGGCGCTTTGGCCACCGGCAATGGCTCACCGGAGAGCATGGACTCGTCAACCAGGGACTCGCCTTCGATGACCTTACTGTCAAGGGCAATGCGATCCCCCGGCCGCACGCGAATAAGATCGTCAACCACAATATCCGCCACACTGACCCAGCGCTCAGTACCATCTTCAAGGCGCAAGGCCTCATCGATTTTAAGCCCGAGCAATTTATCCAGGGCTTCGCTGGTTTTACCTCTTGCACGCGCCTCCAGCGCATGACCAAGGTTTATCAGCCCCAGGATCATTACGCTCGCTTCAAAATACACATGACGACTGCCCGGGGGAAAGACCTCAGGCACCAGCACCAGCGCCATGGAATACAGCCAGGCTGTACCCGTGCCGAGCGCAATCAGTGTGTCCATGGTGGCGCTTTTGGCCTTTAACGAACGCCACAGCCCCACATAGAAGTGGCTACCGGTGAAGAACATAGCCAGCCCGGTGACTGCGCCCATCAGCCCCCAACCAAATCGGGTGGCTTCGTTTACCATCATATCGCCACCCAGCAGCCCCCACAGCATCATGGGAATACCAAGCCCCAACCCCACCGCAGCCTGCCACAGGCGGGTTCGGAATTGATGGCCATCATCCACGGCGGACTTTTGCTGTGAGGTCAAGAGCTCCCCGGGATAACCCACACCACTCAGCGCCGCCAGGGCTTTATCGGCGGATAACCCCTTCACCCGCACCACTTTACGGGACAAATCGACCCGCCCTTGCCCGCCAGCCGAGCGCAGCGCTCCTTCTATCTTGGTGACACAGCTTGCACAGCTCATGGCAGGGACACTGAATCTCCGTGTCGGTTGGCTTGCTTGACGCTGGACTTCACGAGGACCGTTTACCTGGTTGGACACAGTGCTCTTTGCACCAGTACCTGCTTCTTCAGCCGCATCGCCAATCACAGTGCCTGTCGAGCCTGCCGCTGTCTGAAAGGGTTCATCCAACAAGGTTGCCGGATAGCCACCAGCCTCAAGCCGAGCCAGTACGTCATCCACATCAATGTCCGAATTTGCGCTAATGTCGAGGTGTTTACTGGCAGGGTCGGTGTGTATTTGCCAGCCTTCGGTAGCCAGCAGTGAAGTGATTTCTTTACCGCAACGCCCACACTTCATGGTGGGTACGGTGAGATGAATGCTATGCATTTTGGCTCCTTGACTCTTTATTGAGTTTAGCTCATCACAGAGTTTTGGGGCATTGGAGCGCCCCCCTTAAAAGAGGGCATGTTTATCAATGTGAACACGAGGGAAAGCCTGCGGGACATTAACGACGGGACCCGGATTACGCCACTCAACATACAGCGCATTCGCCACTGCCACGGGATCTTTCGGGCGGCAGTGAAGCGGGGGAAAGTTATGATAATGGCAATAGGGAATATGGCGACAACGCATTGGAGAAGCGGCGTTTTGCACACCAATGCAGCGAGGGGCGATTTTCTCAGTCGGGCTTAAGCTGTGCTGGCTGCGACACTTCGACCGGTGCCTGCCGATTAAGGTCCAACGAGGGCACCTTGTCCGCGACGCTAAACCCAAATACCTGGCCGTAAAATCCAAGCTCATACTCCAGCGCCTTGACCAGGTTGGCATCTTTCCAGTGATTGTGGTTTTCCTCGTCAAAGGTAAGCAATGCCACCGGAATCTGACTTTTCGCCAATGCCTCGTAAATGGTCAGGGTTTGATTGGGTAACACCACTGTGTCCTGTAATCCCTGCAACAACAGCAAGGGCTCCTCAAGACGCTCCAGCTGATGGATGGGTGAACGTTCCCGATACACAGCCCTGTGGGTCGCAATAGGGCCAATCAACTGATCAAGATAGGTCTTTTCAAACTTATGGGTCTCGCCGGCCAGCTGCTCTATATCGCTTATCCCAGCGCGACTGACTGCGGCTTTAAAAGTATCGTCATAGGCCAGCGCTGAAAGCGCCGTTAAACCACCGGCACTGGCACCACTGATTGCCATTTCACTGCCATTCACCCAGCCTTTTTTCACCAAAAAGCGGGCGGCATTTACCGCATCCTCTACGTCGGCCTTGCCCCAGTTACCATACAGAGATTGCCGGTAGGCGCGGCCAAAGCCACTGCTGCCACGAAAATTCAGATCCAGCACCGCAAAGCCGCGGCTGGTCCAGTATTGGATATCGCCGCGATAAGCCAGATTGGCCTTGGCAGTGGGGCCACCGTGGAGCTTGACCAAGAGCGGTGGACGGGTGTCTGACAGCCCTTTAAATGCGGGATTGCGTGGCCAGTAAAAATAGCCCCAGGCCCGCATACCGTCGGCCGTGGCAAAACTGATGCTTTGGGCTCTGGAAATAAAGCGCGGGTCCAGCGCCATAAGTCTGGGGGCATAGACCAGCTCCACTCCCCGGCCGCTGACCCGGTATATGCCTTTTTCGGTGGTCACCTTGCTGCCAATAAAATAGACGCCATCCTTGCCACCGGTCAGCTGCTTGATTTCGCCAAAGTCCACGGCGATATCTTCACCGTGGCCGGTGTGTAAATCGAGGCGAATAAGCCCGGCTTCACCGTTATGCACGTAGCTGGCGATGAGGCTGTTCTCACTTTCAAAGGCATAGGTGCGCTCGCCAAGGCGCCAGGCGGGGCCGGCAAAATCGGCATTTTTGCGATAAAGCAGTTTCGGTTTGCCATCATCGCCGAGGCGATACAAGTTCCACCAGTCATCATAATCGGCGATAAAGTACAGTCTGCCATCGGGGCCAAAGCTGGGCTGGGTGATGGCAACATCGCCCCCCTCACCGGCAACGACCTGGGACGAATGAAGCCGCCCCTTTCGGTCAAGCTCTCCCAGCCACAGGCGGGTATTGTCCCAGGGCATGGCCGGATGCTCCCAGGTGAGCCAGGCAAGCTGCGTATTGTCCCCGTTAATGCTGGGCGAGCTGATAAAATCATGTCCGGCGACGAAGGTATCGCCTTCACCGGCGAAATTCAGGTTAATGGTGACCAAACTTGCCGCAGGACTGCCCTGCTGGCGGTGATCTTCCCGCACGCAGATGATGCGCGAGCCCTTGGGGTAGGAAATGCAATCGCCATGGCGGGTGCCATTGGGCGTGAGAGCCAGCGGGGCTTGATTGGGAGCAAAACGGTAAAACAGCTGATCGCTTTTCCCGGTGGCAAACAGGCTTTGACCAATACCAAGAAAGTCGCCGCCGCCGTATTCGTGCACCCGGCTGCCCACGTTGAAATCGGTGGGCACCACCTGGGTCACAGTGCCATCGGCTTCGAGGCGCTTAATCCCTGTGTTGCCACTCTTGCCGTCAAACTCAGAGAAGTACATCAGCTCGCCCACAGCCCTGAGCTCAATCAGTTCATCGGAGCTGGCATAAACATCTTCGGCGGTGAGGGGAGAAATCCAGGTGCCATAACGGGCGGCCATGGGTTCGCTGTCGCTCTCTTGGGGCAGCACAGACTCCTGCCTGGGCTCACACCCCAGCAGTGCCAGTGTCATTAAGCAAATCGCCCCAGCGCGGTGCCCAATGCCAAGCCCCATGTCTTTGATCCCCCAAAACGCTTCGCGCGCGAAGTCCTGTTTACAAAAGGCGGGTTAACGTCTGAATTTATTAATAAACCAGCCCACTACCGCATGCTGCTGCGTTGAGGGCAAGCCAAAAAACACACAAACCCAGGGCGATAACAGGATATACCAAGGGAGTGCCCGGGTGTCCTGTCCACTCAACAGCAGAAACAGAAAACCACCATAAATCACCACAACACCCGCGTAGCCTGTCCAGAGCATGAGTTTTTTTACAACGAGTTCCAAACGCGACATCCCGGGTCCTGCTAGGGCAAACGACTGACCAAGAGACGGCTTTCGTGTTGCTTTTAAAGAGAATTTAACGGCAATTTTTACTGCCGCATTGTTTAATCTGCGTCAGCTTCTGTCAACTTGATACACAAAATAAAGGGTGACAAATATTAACAGCCCCGACCAAATAGCGATGGCCGGGGCATTAAAGCTTAGAGCCTGATACCGCCGTCGATTTCAAACACACGGCCATTCACATAATCATTTTCCATGATAAAGCGAACGGTCGAGGCAATCTCTTCGGCATGCCCCAGGCGCCCTACAGGCACCATTTTCTCCAGACGTTCCAGAGCCTCTGGCTTCATGGCTGCGGTCATCTCGGTGGCAATCACCCCGGGCGCCACTGCAGCGGCGCGGATGTTAAAGCGGGCCAACTCTTTAGCCCAACCCACCGCCATGGTGGCCACGCCAGCCTTGGACGCCGCGTAGTTGGTTTGGCCCATGTTGCCGGCACGGGCCAGACTGGAGATATTGACTATCACCCCGCCCTCACCCGACTCAATCATGGCAGCAGCGGCTTCACGGCCACACAGGAAGGTGCCTGTCAGGTTCACGTTGATAACCGACTGGAACTGCGCGAGCGACATACGATCGCTCACCACGCCGTCCTTGGCCTTAACCAGAAGACCATCGCGCAGAATACCGGCGTTGTTCACCAGACCATGGATAACGCCGAAATCTTCGAGGATGTAACGAAACCCGGCGACCACATCTTCTTCGTCTGTGATGTCCAGTGCGTAGCCCTGCACCTCGGTGGCGTCACCGATATCGGCACAGGCACGCTCAAGACGCTCCTGATCCACGTCAATCAGCGCCAGTTTGGCGCCATGGGCGGCAAGATCCTTGGCCATGGCCAGACCCAAACCACCGGCGCCGCCGGTAATGACTATTACCTTATCCTTCAATTCCATTGTGATTCCTTAGGCCTTATCGCCTTTGGCAAAATGTTCAAAAATACTGGAGAAGTCCCTTGAGCCATTTCCGGCGCGGGCATGGGACACATACAGACTGCGAGCCAGTGCGCCCATGGGGGTGCTGGACTGACTGCCGAGGGCAGCTTCCTGTGACAATCCCAAATCCTTCACCATCAGGTCGACCATAAAGCCGCCCTGATAACCCTTGGAAGAGGGCACATTATCCATCACACCCGGGCAGGGATTGTACTTTTCCAGGGTCCAGTTACCGCCACTGGATACCTTCATAATGTCTGACAACACCTTGGGGTCGAGCCCATGGTCAATCCCCAGTGACAGCGCCTCGCTGGTGCCCACCATGAGTACAGACAAGAGCATGTTGTTGCAAATTTTAGCAACCTGACCGGCTCCCGGGCCACCGGCATGGAAAATGTTCACACCCATATTGGCCAGTACGGTACGCGCCTTCTCAAAGGCCGCATCAGTGCCGCCACAGATAAAGGTCAGGGTACCGGCAGCAGCGCCGGCAGTACCGCCGGACACAGGTGCATCAATAAATTCCAGGCCCTTGGCCGCGGCGGCTTCGGCCACGGCGCGCGCACTCTGGGCATCAATGGTGGAGCAGTCTATCAAGAGACAACCTGCTTTCACCACCTCAATCAGGCCTTTGGCAGTATCAGTGCCTAAATAGAGACCGCGCACATGCTTACCGGCGGGTAGCATACTCACCACAAAGTCCGCATCGGCGGCAATGGCCTGCGCCGTGTCGCCACTGCCTGCACCCTGGGCCTTGAGTGACTCAACCGCAGTTGGGTTAAGATCAAATACGGACACACTGTGTCCCGCCTTCAGCAGATTGGCCGCCATAGGGCCACCCATGTTGCCAAGGCCAATAAACGCTATCTTCGCCATGATGTCGCTCCTTGCCAAGCCCGGTGGGCCGGGCCGTAAATCGGATAAGCCCGGGATTTACCGGGCTGTGAATAGGGTATTCCTCAGAGGTCCTGCAGCGGATGCTGCTCGCCCTGCCAGGGTGAACTCAAAAGGCTGCCAATTACCTCGGCGGGTACCGAGGCCACATCGGCATACTGCCATATTGGATTTCTGTCTTTATCGATAAGCAGGGCCCGCACCCCTTCGACAAAATCGCCATGGGCGCAGCAATTGACGCTGACGCCAAGCTCCCAGCGGAAGCAATCGTTCAGCGACAGCTCTTCACCTATGATGGCCTGATGCCATACCAGATGGGCACTGAGCGGGCTGCCGGCCAGCAGGGTGTCGCGGGCTCTGAGCAGGGATTTGTGGCTGTCGTCCGGCAGTGCTTTGAAACGCTCAATCACAGTCTCCAGAGAGCCACTGCAAAGCTCACAGATAAGCTCAGCATTGTCCTTAAGGAAGCTCGGCTGCTCAGGCATGGTTCTGGTGCCGAGCACATCACTCAGACGCTGATGATTGGCTTCGCTGTTGTCATCCCAGGCCACCTCGGCCAGGGCATCAAGCAGCGGCTCCTTATCATCACTTTCCAGTAAGAAGTTGGCCGTACCCGCATACAGAGCATCGGCACCATTCATTTGAAACGCGGTTAACCCCAGGAACACGCCTGTCTTTTCCGGCATATGGGCCAAAAAGAAGGTGCCACCCACATCGGGATACAAACCAATGGTGATTTCCGGCATGGCAATGCGGGAGCGCTCGGTGGCAATACGGTGGCTGGCACCGGCCATCAGCCCCAAACCGCCGCCCATCACTATGCCATCGCCCCACACCATAAATGGCTTGCCGAATTCGTGGATAAAGTAATCGAGACGATATTCTTCCTCGAAAAAGGTTTTTGCCAGGGTCTCTGTGCTGCCGGGGGCCTCTTTACTGGCCTGATACAGGGCACGCACATCGCCACCGGCACAAAAGGCTTTATCACCTGCGCCATCGAGCATCACCATGGCAATGTCGTCATCGGCTTGCCAGGCTTTCAGTTGGGCGGTCAGTGCCCGCACCATGTCCAAATCCAGGGCGTTGAGCGCGGCCTCCACATTGAGGGTGGCCACACCTATCTGTTTGCCCGAGGCGGTGCCCAGGGTTTGAAATACAACTTTCTGTGTCATGCTCACTCCTTGCTTGCTGTCTTATCCAAGGCAAGGCCTCAGCGGTTTTTCCACTGGGCGGCACGCTTCTCGAGGAAGGAATTCACGCCTTCTGCCTGATCTTCGGTATCAAAAAGACCGACAAAAAGCTCACGCTCCAAAGGCAGTGCCTGAGTGCGCGGCATGGTGCGGCCACTCTGGATAAGCTGTTTGCACACGGCCACGGCAGACGGGCTCTGTTTGGCAACCTTGGCGGCAAGGGCAATGGCGGCACTCAGGGACTCGCCCTTCTCCACCACTTCTTCCACCAGCCCAAGATTCAGTGCCTTGGTGGCATCGATACGCTCACCACAGAGGATCATGCGCTTGGCCCAGCCCTCGCCCACCAGGGCGGTCAGGTTTTGGGTGCCACCGGCGCAGGGCAAGAGACCCACGGTGGCTTCCGGCAGTGCCATCACCGCCTGAATTTCGGCGATACGGATATCGCAGGCCAGCGCCACTTCAAGGCCTCCGCCCATGGCATAGCCATTGATGGCGGCGATGGACACGCCACGGAAGGCGCTCAAGGTTTCAAAGGCTTCACCGAAGGCCTTGGCCATGGTGGCAGCATTGCCCTTGTCGCCGTCGGCAAAGAGCTTCAGGTCGGCGCCGGCGGAAAAGAACTTCTCCCCTTCCCCGGTCAGTACCAGCGCGTAAATCTCTTTGTTGTCATTCAGCTCGAGTACCTTTTCCTTCAGCTCATTCAGGCTCTCACGGGTCCAGGTATTGGCCGGTGGATTGCTGATGGTGAGGATGGCGGTATTGCCTTCAATACGTTCAATCAAAAATGCCATGGCTGTTATTCCTTTTCTGTCGAAGTCTGACGTCCAAATCAGAGGATGTCGTTGGCGTTTTCGTCCAGCAGACGACGGGAAATGATGAGACGCATGATCTCGTTGGTGCCTTCCAGGATCTGGTGTACCCGCACGTCGCGGAAATGACGCTCCAGCGGGTATTCGCGGATATAACCATAGCCACCGTGGATTTGCAGTGCGGCGTCGCACACAGCAAAGCCGATGTCGGTGGCAAAGCGTTTGGCCATGGCGCAGTACGCCGTGGCTTCCGGGTCCTGGTTGTCCAGTTTAAAGGCGGCCAGGCGCACCATCTGACGCGCTGCCACCAGCTCGGTAGCCATGTCGGCGAGCTTGAACTGCAGCGCCTGGAAGGCCGCCAGTGGCTTGCCAAACTGCTTGCGCTCGTTCATGTAGGCGATTGAGCGCTCCAGGGCCGCCTGTGCGGTACCCACAGAGCAGGTGGCGATATTGATACGGCCGCCATCGAGGCCCTTCATGGCGAAGGTAAAGCCCTGACCTTCTTCACCCAGCAGGTTTTGCACCGGCACACGCACGTTTTCAAAGGTGATAAGGCGGGTTGGCTGGGCGTTCCAGCCCATCTTGTCTTCTGCCTTGCCGTAAATGACGCCTTCGGCGTCGGCGGGAATGGCAATGGCCGAAATGCCCTTGGGACCGGCTTCGCCTGTGCGGCACATCACCACCAGAAGTTCAGTGGCGCCGGCGCCTGAAATAAACATCTTACTGCCGTTAATGACATACTCGTCGCCTTCACGCACAGCCTTGCTGGTGAGGGATGCGGCATCACTGCCGGCACCTGGCTCGGTCAGGCAGTATGAGGCCAGCTTGGCACCTGTGGTCAGGGCCTCGGACCATTCGGCGCGCAGCGCCTCCGTACCCCAGGTGGTCACCATCCAGGTGGCCATGTTGTGAATGGTCAGCATGGCGGTGGTGGCGGTACAGCCCTTGGAGAGCTCTTCAAAAATAATCGAGCTGTCCAGGCGCGACAGGCCCATGCCGCCTTCTAATTCAGGGGAATAGAGTGAACAAAAGCCCAGCTCACCGGCCTTTTGAATGACATCTTTGGGGAAGTGATGCTCTTCGTCCCACTTGGCGGCAAAGGGGGCCAGTTCATCGGCGGCAAACTGGCGGGCAAGTTCGGCGAACTGACGTTGATCTTCGTTGAAATTGAAATCCATCTTGACTGCTCCCGTGACTCTGGGGTCACTTCATGTGATGGCCGGCATAACGCCGGCCTTGAAGGTGGTATGTTTTACGGCCTCGCCAGGTTAAGCACCCGAGAGTGATTAACGCAGGGCGATGGTCATGTTGGGACCATGGGGGATATCGTCTTCAAACCAGCGACAGGTAATGGTCTTGGTTTCGGTGAAGAAACGGATAGCCTGCTTGCCGTAGGCGTGCTGGTCGCCGTAGAAACTGCCCTTCCAACCGGTAAAGGAGAAGAACGGCAGAGGTACCGGGATAGGTACGTTAATACCCACCTGACCCACTTCAATTTCGTGCTGATATTTACGGGCGGCAGCGCCGCTGGCGGTAAAGATGGAGGTGCCGTTGCCGTAGGGCGACTTGTTCACCAGCTCAATGGCGTCTTCCAGTTCATCCACTTCCATACAGCAGAGGACTGGGCCAAAGATTTCTTCCTTGTAGATGCTCATGTCGGTGGTGACCTTGTCGAACATGGTCGGGCCAACCCAGTTGCCTGACTCATAGCCGGGCACAGTAAAGTCGGAGCCATCCAGCAGACACTCGGCGCCTTCGGCCCTGCCCTGCTCAATGAGCTTGAGTACACGGGCCTTGGCAGCTGGGCTGATAAGCGGGCCGTAACCGGCGTCTTTATCATCCCACAGACCCGGACGCACCTTGGCCAGCGCCTCTTTCAGCTCTGGGATCCACTCTTTGGCGGCGCCCACAAACACGGCCACTGAAATCGCCATACAACGCTGACCGGCAGCGCCAACAGAGGCACCCACCAGGTTGTTGATTACCTGCTGCTTGTTGGCATCGGGCATGATCACACAGTGGTTTTTGGCGCCGGCAAACGCCTGCACCCGCTTTAGGTTGTCAGTGCCAGTCTTGTACACGTACTGGCCCACACCCACAGAGCCCACAAAGGAAATGGCCTTGATGTCCGGATGGGTCAGCAGAATGTCCACGGCGCTCTTGTCGCCGTGCACCAGCTGCAGCACGCCCTTGGGGGCACCGGCCTGTTCAAACAGCTCGGCCAGACGCAGCGGCGTCATGGGGTCCTGCTCGGAGGGCTTGAGCACAAAGGTGTTACCACAGGCCACAGCCAGGGGGAACATCCACAGCGGGATCATCGCCGGGAAGTTGAATGGGGTAATACCGGCGCACACGCCCAGGGGCTGGGTGTAAGAATAGGTATCGATTTTGCGGGCCACGTTCTCAACGGTTTCGCCCATCAGCAGGGAAGCGATATTACAAGCATGCTCGGCCACTTCGATGCCGCGCCACACATCACCCTTGGCGTCTTCAAAGGTTTTACCGGTTTCCTTGGCCAGAATGGTCGCCAGCTCATCGTGGTGCTCTTTGAGCAGCGCCTGATAACGCAGCATTACCCGGGCGCGCTCGGATACAGGCACTTCTTTCCAGCTTTGGAAAGCGGCCTTGGCACTGGCAATGGCGCCGTGCACTTCCTCGTCACTGGCACAACGCACTTCGGCGATGGGTTGGTTGTTGGCCGGGTTGGTCACCGTAATGATGCGCTCACCCTGTCCTGTGGTGAACTCACCGTCGATGTAGTGCTTAACTTGTGTGATCATATCGCTTCCTTTTGAGGGTCAGAGGTGGCGGCGCAGCCTTGTAGGTATTGTGTATGGCCGCGCCCGCGTCTCCTGTCGAGTGTCTTGTTGATTGCAGCTTGCCGTGTCCTGGCAATTAAACTTCGATGGCCATTGCAGTGGCTTCACCGCCGCCGATGCACAGTGAAGCAACACCGCGCTTGAGGCCGCGAGCCTTGAGCGCATGGATGAGGGTCACCAGCACACGGGCACCTGAACAGCCGATGGGGTGACCGAGGGCGCAGGCGCCGCCGTTCACGTTAACCCTGGCCGCATCCAGCTTAAGCTCGCTGATGGCCAGCATGGTCACCATGGCAAAGGCTTCATTGATTTCAAAGAGATCTACCTCGTCCTTGCTCCAGCCCACGTTGGAGAGCAGCTTCTGCATGGCACCCACAGGGGCTGTGGTAAACATGGCAGGTTCCTGAGCATGGGTAGTGTGGCCCTTGATGGTGGCGAGCACCTTAAGGCCCAGAGCATCAGCCTGCTCCCGGCTCATCAGCATCAGCGCAGCCGCGCCGTCGGAAATGGATGATGAATTGGCGGCAGTGATGGTGCCGTCTTTGGCAAAGGCCGGACGCAGCGCAGGAATTTTTTCGGGGCGGGCGTTACCCGGCTGCTCGTCAACTTTCACTTCCACATCGCCTTTGCGGCTGGACACGGTCACAGGCACGATTTCCGCTTCGAAAGCGCCGGAGTTGATGGCGGCGTTGGCTTTTTCCAGTGAGCTTAAGGCAAAGGCGTCCATGGACTCGCGGGTCAGGCCGAAGTCATTGGCGGTTTTCTGGGCGAAGGTGCCCATGGCGCCGCCGGTGTAGGCATCTTCAAGGCCGTCGAGGAACATATGGTCAAGCACCTTGCCGTGGCCCATGCGCATGCCGCCACGGGCTTTGTCCAGCAGGTATGGGGCCTGGCTCATGCTTTCCATGCCGCCGGCAATCACCACATTGGCGCTGCCTGCTTTAATGAGGTCATGGGCCAGCATAACGGTTTTCATGCCTGAGCCGCACACCTTGTTGACGGTGGTCGCACCCACAGACAGCGGCAGACCGGCTCCCAGGGCGGCCTGACGGGCAGGCGCCTGGCCAAGGCCTGCTGGCAGCACGCAGCCCATCAGGAGTTCGTCAACCCTGGCGCCATCCAGGCCTGTGTCATCCAGCAGAGCCTTGACTGCGGTCGCAGCCAACTTGGGTGATGGCACCTCAGACAGGCTACCCTGAAAACCACCCATGGCAGTGCGTTTTGCCGCAACAATGACGATATCCGATACGCTCATTTCTCACTCCAATTGCTTGTCGTGCCCTATGCCAAAACAACGGGCAAATGTGATTGCTGTCGCAGTTTGCGACCCGATGCATTGAATGTGACGTTTACGCGAACGTAAAGCAAGTAGAAATTGGTCTAACAAGCCGCATTTTCTGGCCAAGGCTTGTCACTCTGGATTTACAGTGGCGGGAACCGGGATGGACACAGGCTCCAAGGCGGATTGCCAGTGCCTGCGCACAAAATAAAAAGGCCGCAGAGTCGCGGCCATTTCATATTGACTTTCAGGATGTTGAGCTGCCTTCCCAGGGAGTGATGGCACTCATATCGGACAGATCGTAAGGGGTCAACTGGTACACATAATAGTTAAGCCAGTTACTGACGAGCAGGCTCCCATGGCTGTGCCAGCGCGCCACCGGTGCCTGGGCAGGGTCATCGTTTCTGAAGTAATTTTTGGGGATTTCTGGGTCAATACCGGCGGCCAGATCCCGATGATATTCGTCACTCAGGGTGGATTTTTGATACTCGGGATGACCAATAACAAACAGGTTACGGCTGTTTCGACTGAGCACCAGATAGGCTCCGGCCTCGTCAGACTCCGCCAGCACCTGCAAAGCCGGATGGGCATGGATGTGCGCCACGGGAATTTCGGCATAACGTGAGTGAGGGGCAAAAAACTCTTCATCGAAACCCCGCAGCAGCGGATGGTGATCGCAGCTGCGACTGTGCACAAATACCCCGGAGCGTTTGGTCTTGAGCAGTTCGCGCTTGAGGCCGTAAAGATGGTAAAGCCCGGCGTGGGCAGCCCAACACAAAAACAGCACCGAGGTCACATGGCTTTGAGACCAGTCGATGATCTCGCGGATGTGATCCCAATAGGTCACCTCTTCAAAATCGAGCTGCCCCAGGGGCGCTCCCGTGATAATGAGGCCGTCATAATTTTTATGACGCACATCCTCAAAGTCCCGGTAAAAGGTATTCATGTGGTCGAGCGAGGTGTGGCGCGACTCCTTGTCGTGGATGCGCAGCAAGTCCACATCCACCTGCAAGGGCGTATTGCCAAGGAGCCTCAGCAGCTGGGTCTCTGTTTCTATCTTGTTTGGCATCAGATTGAGGATAAGCACCTTCATCGGACGTATGTCCTGATGGGCCGCCCGGGTTTCTGACATCACAAAGATATTTTCTGCCGACAGTATCTCTGCCGCTGGCAGATTGTCGGGGATTTTTACCGGCATACTGCGCCTCTCCCTTGATTAACTCCGGGGCGATGGCGGTAAGTATCACGCTTACCCCGGCTCAACGCCCCACACTGTCCAGCCTCACCGACATGCCGGTAGGCTGTGTGAAATCCACTCTGTAACTTTGGGTATTGATAAACAGCAGCTTATCGCCCTGGGTGATACGTGCGCCCACCGCATAGGTGTGGCCCTGTTTAAAGGTGTCCGGCTTAAAGCGCAGCGCAAAGTCCTTGGGCACAGCGGTGACAGGCACCTTGAACTCCCCCAGTACCTCGGCCGCCACATCCATACGGGAAACGTCCCGCACCTGAACCGTCAACACCGCATCAACAGGCAGTGCGATGCGCTCTCTGAACCAGACACTGCCACTTATCTCCACATCGTCGGCACTGCTGGCACAACCACCCAGTCCAACCGCCCCCACCAATGCCGCCATCGGCAGGGCAACACTCAATAGCCATTTCTTCATGGTGATATTCTCCTAAATCATACATAAAGACTTCTGGATGTCTATACATCCGAGTTTGAATCTTGTTCAGCTTGGGGTTTCACCCTATCATGGTAGCCCTGTACTTTTGCTGAATATCCTTATGACTCAAGCAACTGCAATAATTGTGGGCGCCAGCTCACACCTTGGCCGCGAATTGGTGACCCAGCTCACACAGGAAGGCACCCGAGTGGGGCTCCTGGTGCCCGAGCCCGAACTGATGACTGAATTTATCCAGTCTCTGGGCGGCGATATTCAGGTTGAAGCCTTACCCATCACAGACCCCGACGGCGCCATGGCAGCCTTCGAAAGCCTGTGGCAACGCATGGGGGGGGCACATCTGGTGTTAGTGAATACCGGCCTCAATAGCTATCACCCCGACCTGCCCTGGCAAATTGAAGCCGACATCATCAAGGTTAACGTGCAGGGCTTCGCACTGATTTGCAATACGGCGTTCAGATTACTGCGCCAGCAAGGCTATGGGCAACTGGCAGCCATCAACTCCATTGCCGGGCAGCGCGGCGGCCCAGCCGTCGCGTACCATGCCTCCAAGGCCTTTGCGCAGAATTATCTCGAAGGCTTATCGATGCATGCCCAGCGGCTGAAGTTGCCCATCACCATTACCGATCTGCAACTGGGGCTGCTGGACAAGGCAGCCATGCAGCAGAGCCGCTTTTGGTTGCAGCCACTGCCCAAAGTGGCCGCCCAAATATTACGGGCGCTGAAAAAAGGTAAACGCCGGGCTTACATTACCCGCCGCTGGGCGTTGGTGGCCTGGCTTATACGCATACTGCCGGAATACATCTACAACACCCGCCACTGGAAGAAAAAAGGCAAACATTAATACTGTTACCACATGAGTAATACGTATAAAAAAGGCGCCCAGTGGGCGCCTTTCTTCATCCAAGGTTTGGCAGGGAAGGGACAACCTTAGAACTTGTAACCCACACTCACCATGTATACCCATGGGTCGATATCTGACTCAATGGTAACTGCTGCAGTCTGACTATTATCAACTCCATAGTGGTAATTGAACTTCACATCGGTGCTGATATCGGCGTACCACACAGAGGCGTTAAGCAGCCAGTTTTTGTTGAAGCTGTAGTCAAAACCTACCTGTGCGGCCCAACCCACTGAAGTGGACAGACTCAGATCCGTCAGCTTACCGCCCAGATCATTGGTGAATTCGTTATCGAAGAAGTTGGTGTAGTTCACACCCACACCCACATAAGGACGGAAGGCAGAATTGGCATTGCCAAAGTAGTATTGGGCAACCAGAGTCGGTGGCAGGTGCTTTGTTTCAGCAATCTTGCCCACGCCTGCAAGTGAAACGTCATGGCTGAATGGGGTAGCTGCAAGGAGTTCAATGGCCCAGTTGTCGGTCAGCATATAGCCAAAGTTCAGACCCAATTGGGTATTGCTGCTCACCTGCAGTTGGCCCAGATTTCCCAGGTCCGGAGTAACAACATCTTGAGTGGACTCATTGGGGGCAACAACCACGGCGCCGGCACGTACGATAATATCGCCTGCCTGGTGAGCCAGAGCAGAGGCAGAAACAACAGACAGAAGGGAGGCAGCAATCAGACCGGACAGATAGGATTTCTTCATCATTTACTCCATTAACCACGTGGGCTTTGTTATTTTCTGTTACGTCCGTAACAATTGAGGCCTAGCCTGCCAGAGCAATCCGTTAACTTTCTTGATCCAAATCAACACCGCCTCGCGATACCCACTTTGAGGTAACAGCAGCGAGACCAAGCTCACGCTTTTGGCGCATTTTGTCTTGTGGCTCAGCAAGATTGTGTTGCCATCGTCACAGGGCTTTCAGAGAAATAAGCCTGGTCAAGCCAAGGTGAATTCAACTGGGTAAAACCACTCGACGATGATGAAAAGCCTCAAAGCCTGGTGTTGAGTTGGGGGAAAGCCTGATGGAGCAAGCCAGGAGTTTGCCATCCGTTTTTGCGGACAATTCATCGATTGAACTGAGTGTGCGAGGCAAATCGCCAGAATGAGAAAAAGCTAACGAGCAGAAAAGCGTGAGAAAGCCTGACTAAGGGCCAGCTAGAGAATCCTGCAACGGAGCAGGCACTGGCGCTATGTTTCCTGAGAGGAGAATGCCGGGCCGGTTTATGGCTTAGGGAAGGTGCGAATAAGTCCCGTGCTTGCTCTGCGTGAGCTTAACGTGGATAGATGCAAGGCACAGTTTGCGGCGAATGGCCCGAGTCCTTCGCAAGAACTGTAACGCAGCAGATGCCGCTGTAAGCCACGCCCTGCGGGAGCAACACCATTTCGGCGTTATTCAACTTCAGCAGAACGGCGGGGGCGCCCAGCCATGCCCTCAGTTGAATGCCTTGAACTGTCGCTGCTATCAAAGCCAGAGCTGTGCGACGACTTGTTCGCACCTTCCTTAGCCAGTTGCAGTTTAGGGTAACGCTCAAGCCAGCCTTTTGAGCCGATGCGCTGTAAAAACACATCAAGGGGCCGACGCGGAGATGGCGTGAGTTTCAGGGCAAAAAGGGAGTCCAGCCCCCAGGCTGACTCAATATGCAACTCGTCGTTATGGGTCAACCTGACGCCAACAGCGGTTTCCTGCTCCGGCCAGGCGGCCATGGCATCCACCAGGCCCTGGTACGGGGCATCGCCGTGGCGCAGGTGCATGCGGCGCTGATCTTTCACTTCCCAGGGGATACCTGTGAGTCTCTTGCCGAGCGCCTCGGTAAGCAATGCCTCCAATGCGCGCTCCCCTGTTCCCCAGTAAATCAGGTCCACATCGGCAAGCTGAGAGGTCTCAATACCGTGGAGGCAGTCCCACACCCGCTGGCGCACAAAACCTGCGGCCAGCAGATACTGGTCAATACCGGCCCTGGTCATCACTTCCCGCGCCGCTTCCATGCAGGCCATTGCTGCCGCATCGTCTCTGAGCAGGGCCGCCAATCTCGCGGATAAATCCGCACTTGGTGTACTAAGTGACACGGCCCTGGCCTGTGATGACATGGATAACTATCTGCCAACAGGTTTCATCACCACTTCTGTGGTGAACTTGTTGTTATTTATCACAGGGAATCTGTCGTAGGTCTGAAAAATCACCTGATTGTTGTGCTTGATAAGCGCAACCACACCGTAGTTAACCCTGGGATCTATGGATTCCGACGGCAAGATGAACTTAAAGGGCACTGGCGCACGCACCACATTAAAGGTTTTCTGGGCGATGATAACGCCGGGGGTGTCCAAATCGATAACCGCAATGGTGATGGCGCTGTTTGGCGGCAGCACCACAGACTCCAGATAACCCGCCGCGCCATTAATGATGATGGGTTTAGGCTCCTCAACCGTGACACAGGCGCTCAGGGCTCCCAGCACACACAGGGCGGCCAGGGCCCTGGCCGCTTTGGCAAATTTACTCAACATCAGTTGCTGTCCTTCTTCATGCGCATCAATCCTTCCTGGGTCGCCGATGCCACCAGCTCACCCCGGCGATTGAAAAAATGTCCTTTTACAAAACCACGACCACCGCTAGCATTGGGGCTATCGATACTGTATAGCAGCCAATCATTCATATCCAAGGGTCGATGGAACCACATGGCGTGGTCTATGGTGGCCATCCGCATGCCCGGTGTTAAAAACGACACCCCGTGTGGCTGGGCGGCCGTCACCAAAAAGTTGAAATCAGAGGCATAGGCCAGCAAGGCATCGTGCACGTGGCTGTCGCCTTCCACCTTGCCATTGGCACGCAGCCAAACATGACGCACCGGCTCCCGGGAGCGAGGTGCCACAGGGCTGACAGGGTCGACAATGCGCATCTCGATGGGCGCATCGGCCATAAACTTTTCCAGCATTTTTTCGGGGATCTTGTCCCTTAAGGTCACCGCCAACTCCTGTTGGTTGAGCAGTCCCTCCGGGCCAGGCACGTCCGGCATGCTTATCTGATGTGAAAAACCCTCTTCCTCTCCCTGGAAGGAACAGGTCATGTAGAAAATCGGCCGGCCTTTCTGCACGGCCTTTACCCGACGGGCGCTGAAAGAGCCGCCGTCGCGCATGATTTCCACGTCATACACTATGGGAAGGGATTCATCCCCTGCGCGCAAAAAGTAACTGTGAAGTGAATGGACCTTGCGTGTTGGCTCTACGGTTTCACGGGCGGCACTCAGGGCCTGGCCCATCACCTGGCCGCCAAAGACATGACCAAATCCCAGGTCCTGGCTCTGACCACGATAAAGTCCAATCTCCAGGGTTTCGAGTGTCAGCAGTGACAATAGATCGTTCAATACCTGACTCATGTTATCTCTCTGATTTAAGGTCAATTGCCAAGAGAGTAACAAAAAGCGCCATACTCTGGCGAGTCTCAGTCGAGTCGTATGCCCTGCTCGTGGGCGGCACGTTTGGCAAAGGCGAAGATCTGATCTTCACCGTTGGCGTGTTTTTGGATGGGCCAAGCGTTGTCGATATCTGCCCAATGGGCAGCAATCACTTCGGGGGTGCGCAGCTCAGATTCGAAATAACAATACCTGTGCTCGGCAATGCAAAGTTCGCTGACACTGCCGCCGCCGGCGAGCAGATGACGCCCACCCGGCGCCTGTCCACTCAGTAAAAACAACATGGCAGCGGTCACTATTTCCTTTGAGAACAGAGACTTGACCTGAGGTGCCAAATGGGCATCTGTCATGGCGGTGTGGGCAAGGGGGCAGAGGCTGTTTACCATCACATTGCGGGCAAGCCCTTCGGCGGCCAAACCATTCACCAGGCCGATGAGAGCCATCTTAGCGCAGGCGAAGGCACTTTGATGCAGGTCGCCATAGAGCCCACTGACGCCGGTAGACATTACGATACGGCCATAGCCCCTGTTCATCATCCCAGGCCAGAGCGCGTGTGTCAGGGCTATGCTGCCCAGTAAATCCACCTGCAGCTGGCGGCGAATGTCCGTGATTGACTGATGCTCAAAACTGCTGTGGGTGTGAACCCCGGCGTTATTGATAAGCAAATCCACACCAGACCCGGCGGCCGCAAACTCCGCCGCCCAGGCCTCAATGGCATCGGGACTCCCCACATCGACCGACCAGTAGCGGTAAGATGCCCCCGTTGTTTCCAGCGCTTGAAGCAGGCTTTGTACTTCGGTGGCCTCCAGCGGCATGCAATCCATCAGCATGACCTTGGCACCACGTTCGGCCAGGGCCAGCGCATAGGCGCGGCCCAACCCGGATGCGGCACCGGATATCAGAGCAGACTGGTTATCGAATCGCATCTCGCTTTCCTTAGGCGCAAAAAAATCAAACAGCCGATTAAATAAAGCACAGCGTTCTTGGTAAAACTTTGACCTTGACGGCAAATTTGCCCGATGGCCCCGGCGCCTGTGTGCGCCTTGTCCCAGTCTGCTAAATGCGTGTTTTCGATTGTGCTAACTTTCAACGAAATTCTTGTTATCCTATGGGCTGCAATCGTTTTTATCTTTTAAAGGCCCCCATGAATCCCTGGATCCTTGCCATCAGACCCCGCACCCTGCCAGCGGCTATCGGCCCTCTCCTGGTGGGAAATACCCTCGCGCTTGGCCTTGAAAGCTTCAGCGTTACCATTGCCATCGCCTCGATGATCTGTGCCTTGCTGTTGCAGATTGCCGTAAATCTGGCCAATGACTATTTTGATTTCAAAAGCGGCGTGGATACCCAGGAACGTTTGGGACCGGTGCGGGTAACCCAAAGCGGCCTGATAGCTCCGGCCAGGGTAAAAGCAGCCATGATAGCCTCGCTGCTCGCGGCGCTGACCGTTGGCTCTGTGCTGATTTGGCACGGCGGCTGGCCCATTGCCGTACTCGCGGCCGCCTCCATTTTGGGTGCCCTCTGTTACAGTGGGGGTCCTTATCCCCTCGCTTCCCATGGCCTCGGTGAAGTAGCCGCCTTCGTGTTTTTCGGCCTGGTGGCCGTAGTGGGCAGCTTTTATCTGCAGGCAGGCGTCACCTCGGTGGACGCCTGGATCTTGGGCGCAGCCATAGGTCTTTTTAACGCCGCCATCATGTTGGTGAACAACACCCGGGATATCAGTACCGACACCAAGGCCGGTAAACGCACCCTGGCAGTACGCATAGGTGAAGCCCAGTCACGGGTACTCTACCAGGCGCTGGTTTACCTGCCCTTTGGCCTGATTATCGGCAGTTTTCTGATGGGTATTTTGCCGGGCTGGCCGGTATTGCTCTCTGGCTTGTCACTGGTGATTGCCAGACGCCTGTCGCGGGAATTCAGCGAAATCAGCGGCGGCGCTTTGAACCCGCTGCTTGGCCGCACTGCCCGGCTGACGCTGGTATTCAGCGTGCTCTTTTCTGTGGGGTTGCTCATTCCGGTGCAGGCCTGATTGCCCCAATTGTGTCCGGCGTAAAAATCAGCCCCAAGGCATAAAAAAGGCTTCCCTCGGGAAGCCTTTTTGTTTATCGATTCTGTGCTCAGAGCTTGTGTAACTCACGGGCCGGACTGCTCCAGTTGAGGTGATACTTTTCACCCGCTGGCGTATCGATACGCTCAAAACTGTGGGCCCCAAAGTAGTCACGCTGGCCCTGCAGCAAGTTGGCCGGCAGGGTTTCACGGCGATAACCATCGTAGTACGCGAGCGCCGAGGTGATGCAAGGAGCAGGCACACCGGCGAGAACCGCTTTGGACACCAAACGGCGCCAGGATTGCTGCGCCTCACTCAGGGCCTCGGCAAAGCTTTTCGCCATCAGCAGATTGGCGAGTTTGGGCTCGGCCTCAAAGGCATCTGTGATGGACTGCAGGAAGGTGGCACGGATAATACAGCCAGCACGCCAAATGCGGGCGATGGCGGCAAAGTCCAGCTCCCATCCCTGCTCATCGGCATTCATGGCCATCAGCTGAAAGCCCTGGGCATAACAGCAGATTTTGGCGCAAAAGAGCGCCTGCTCCAGCTCATCGATAAAGCTTGTCGCCTCTATGTCTTGCAGTGGCAGAGCGCCTTCAAGACGGCCAGCCAGCTCAATACGAAGCGCCTTTTGGTTCGACAGCGCACGGGCGTATACGGCCTCGGCAATGGTCGGCGCCGGGGTGCCTATTTGCAGGCTGCTGACCGCAGTCCACAGACCCGTGCCCTTCTGACCGGCCTTATCCAGAATCATTTCCACCAGCGGCTTGCCGGTAAGCGGATCTGTCTGGCGCAGCACTTCGGCGCTTATGCCCATCAGGTAGCTATTGAGCTTGCCACGGTTCCAGCGTTCAAAAATAGTGGCTATGTCCACCGCAGACAGCCCCAGCACATCTGAAAGTAACTGATACGCCTCGCAAATCAGCTGCATATCGGCGTATTCGATGCCGTTGTGCACCATCTTCACATAGTGGCCACTGCCGGCAGGGCCGATATAAGCGGTGCAGGGTTCGCCTTCGAGCACCGGATTACCCGGCTCGAAACGCTCAATGGGCAAACCTGTGGCGTTGTCCACCTTGGCGGCAATGGCGCGCCAGATAGGGGCAACACTGTCCCAGGCTTCTTTTTTGCCTGACGGCATCAGTGAAGGGCCGAAACGAGCCCCCACTTCGCCGCCGGATACGGCAGAGGAGAAAAACACAAACTTGCCGGCGTACTCCTGCTCACGCTTGACCGTGTCGGTCCACAGGCTGTTACCGGTATCGATAACAATGTCGTCCGGCTTGATGCCGGCATCGATAAGCGCCGAGCAAACGCCGTCTACAGGTGCGCCGGCCGGTACCGACAGCAGTAAAAGTCTGGGAGAGCTCAGTGCACAGAGCATGGACTTGAGGCTGTCCACACCTGTCAGCTCTGTGGCCTTGCTGTGGGCAGGTTTGGCGGCAACTTCAGCCTGCGATTGACTGATGGCGGCACGCACCTTGCCACCGTCGAGGTCAAAGGCGGCAACCCGATAGCCGTTGTCTGCGATATTGAGGGCAAGGTTTTTGCCCATGACACCCAGGCCGATAACCCCGATGTCGTGTAATTGGGTGTGGTTTTGCATGGTTTTATTCCACGGGTACAGAAAGAGCCAAATTTCGCGGCGGATTATAGCGATTTTGGTAACTGAATTACAGCAAGGTAAGAAAATGCATAGGATTGCAATGTAAAACTGTTGCAAAATGACGGCCTTAGCCCAGAAAAAAGCCCCCGCAATGCGGGGGCTTAATATCGGGAATTACACCCTGGCGTCACCATAGCCCATTCGGGTCAGGGTGTTGCGCACCAGCTCCAGTGTCGCCGGATCCTCAATGGTCGCAGGCACACTGTATTCCTGATTGTCGGCAATCTTGCGCATGGTGGCACGCAGGATTTTGCCTGAGCGGGTCTTGGGCAATTTGGGAATGGCACTCACCAGCTTAAAGGCCGCCACCGGGCCTATTTCGCTGCGCACCAGGGCAATCAGCTCTTTATTGAGCTGCTCATCGGTGATATCCACGCCGTTCTTGAGCACCACCAATCCCAGCGGCACCTGCCCCTTTAGCTTATCCTCCACGCCAATCACAGCCGCTTCGGCAACCGCCGGATGCTGACAGAGCACCTCTTCAAACCGGCCGGTGGACAGGCGATGACCGGCCACATTAATCACATCGTCGATGCGGCTCATGATGTACAGGTAGCCGTCTTCATCCATGTACCCCGCATCACCCGTAAGATAACAATCCGGATACATGGAGAGGTAACTGTCGATGTAGCGCCTGTCGTTTTGCCACAGGGTCGGCAGTGTGCCCGGAGGCAATGGCAGGCGAATAACCACGTTGCCGTATTCACCGGCGCCCACGCTGTTACCGGCCTCATCCACCACATCCACCTGATAACCGGGCACGGGGCGTGCCGGAGAGCCTGGCTTGATGGGCATTTGCGCGATACCCATTAAGTTGGACGCCACCGGCCAACCGGTTTCGGTTTGCCACCAGTGGTCAATTACAGGCTTTCCAAGCATCTCCTGGGCCCACAGCAGGGTATCGGGATCGCAGCGCTCCCCGGCCAGGAACATCTGTTTCAGGCAATCGAGGTTGGTGTTGCGGCAGAAAAAGCCTTCGGGGTCTTCCCGCTTGATGGCGCGAATGGCGGTAGGCGCGGTAAAAAAGCTCTTCACACCATACTTTTTAATGGTGCGCCAGAACGCACCGGCATCCGGGGTTCCCACGGGTTTACCTTCGTAAAGCACAGAGGTTGCACCGGCAATCAGCGGCCCGTACACGATGTAAGAGTGACCCACAACCCAACCCACGTCTGAGGCGGCCCAGAAGGTATCGCCGGGCTCTATGTCGTAGAGGTAGCGCATCGACCAGGCCAGCGCCACCGCATGGCCGCCATTGTCCCGCACCACACCCTTGGGTTGGCCGGTTGTGCCAGAGGTATAGAGTACATAAAGCGGATCGGTCGCCTTGACCGGTACCCAGTCGGCATCCGGCGCGCTGGCCACAGACTGCTGCCAGTCAAGATCCCGTCCTGGTGTCATCCCGGCTTCATACTGAGGGCGCTGTAAAATCAGACACTTGCTGACTTTATGGCTCGCCTGAGCCAGGGCGGCATCCAGCAGCGGCTTATAGGCCACCACACCCGACGGCTCTACCCCACAGGACGCTGAAAGCACCATCACCGGCTTGGCATCATTGATTCGACTGGCAAGCTCATTGGCAGCAAAGCCACCAAACACCACCGAATGAATCGCGCCGATGCGGGCACAGGCGAGCATGGCATAGGCCGTTTCGGGCACCATGGGCATGTAAATCACCACCCGGTCTCCCTTGTTCACGCCCTGTGACTTGAGTAAACCCGCCAAGCGCTTCACCTGCGCCAAACATTCTTCGTAGCTGATGGAATATTCGGTGTCTGTCACCGGGCTGACATAGTGGAATGCCGTCTGACTGCCCCGCCCTGCGGCCACCTGACGGTCGAGGGCGTTATAGCAGGTATTGATTTCACCGTCTGTGTACCAGCGGTACAGGGGTGCCTGTGACGAATCCAGAATGGTCTCCGGCGCCTTGTGCCAGTCCACCAATGCAGCGGCCTTTCGCCAGTATTGCTCAGGGTTGTCCCTGGCTTCCTGGCGCAGCGCCTCAGCAGGATCCGCTGGCATCTTTGTGCTTGTGCTTATTGTTGTCATTGTAATGGTCCTCCGGGGTGGAGTGGCGACATCTGCGCCGGTAAGGTCCCTTCCTTATCTTCGGCATTATTGCGCGGAGTCGCCCTGCCCCCCATTAGACAAAAGCCTAGGAGGGTTTGCGTGTGAGCATGAAAAACACGGCCATCACGGCGGGAGCCACGGGTAAGTCATGAGATTGAATGATTGAGATGAACGGATGCCCCGGCCCTGAAGAACACGCGAGTCCCTTGAAAACACCACCCGGCAGGGCTGTAAGCTAAGCCTGACACTGGTCACCATGAAAATGCCTTTGCCACGCGCACTCCAACTTTACCTTTACGTAAACTTCATATATCTTGCATCCAATTGAAACAAGAAAAATCCGGTGTCGAGATGAGTTCAACCAACAGTGCGCAAACCAGCTATTCAATCAGTGACTTGTCGAAAGAATTCGACATTACCACCCGCTCTATCCGCTTCTATGAGGATCAGGGGCTGCTCAAGCCCAAGCGGCGTGGCCAGACACGTATCTACAGCCTGAAAGACAGGGTTCGCTTAAAGCTTATCCTGCGTGGCAAGCGCCTCGGGTTTTCGTTGGCGGAAACCCGCCGTTTGTTTGAGCTTTACGATGCCGACAAAACCAGCGTAACCCAGCTCAATACCATGCTGGCGCTGATTGAAGAGAAAAAAGCCGCGCTGCAACAGCAGATGGACGACATCAAGGTGGTATTGATGGAACTCACCAGCGCCGAGGCCCAGTGCCGTGGTGCACTCGAAGGTCAATCCAAGAGTTCCTGAAGATTACGCCAGCGCCCAGACTGAATAAAGACCGACACAATAATAAAGATAACAAGACAACAAGCAGATTTAAGGACACAAGCACATGAGCCACCTGTACTCTACTCTCAACTTCGGACTCGGTGAAGACGTGGATATGCTGCGGGACGCAGTATACGAATTTGCCAAGGGTGAAATTGCGCCGCTGGCCGAAAAGGTTGACCGCGACAACGCTTTCCCCAACGAGCTGTGGGCAAAATTCGGCGACATGGGCCTGCTGGGCGTCACCGTGGCCGAAGAATACGGCGGCGTGAACATGGGTTACCTCGCCCACGTGGTAGCCATGGAAGAAATCAGCCGCGCCTCGGCCTCCATTGGCCTCTCCTACGGCGCCCATTCCAACCTGTGCGTCAACCAAATCTATCGCAACGGCAACGAGGCTCAGCGCGCCAAATACCTGCCCAAGCTCGTCAGTGGTGAGCACATAGGCGCCCTGGCCATGAGCGAGCCCAACGCCGGCTCCGACGTGGTGTCCATGAAGCTGCATGCCCGCAAGGAAGGCGACCGCTATATCCTCAATGGCAACAAGATGTGGATCACCAATGGCCCCGACGCCCACACCTATGTGATTTACGCCAAAACAGACCTCGACAAGGGCCCACACGGCATCACCGCCTTTATCGTTGAGCGCGGCTTCAAGGGTTTCTCCCAGGCGCAGAAGCTCGATAAGCTCGGCATGCGCGGCTCCAACACCTGTGAGCTGGTATTTGAAGACTGTGAAGTACCCGAAGAAAACATCCTGGGCGGCCTCAACAACGGCGTGAAGGTGCTGATGAGTGGTCTGGATTACGAGCGCGTGGTGCTCTCCGGCGGCCCACTTGGGATCATGACCGCCTGTATGGATATCGTCGTACCCTACATCCACGAGCGGGTGCAGTTCGGTAAATCCATTGGTGAGTTCCAACTGGTTCAGGGCAAGCTTGCCGACATGTACACCGGCATGAACGCGGCCAAATCCTACGTGTACAACGTGGCCCGCGCCTGCGACCGCGGCGAAACCACCCGTAAAGATGCCGCCGGTGTCATCCTCTATGCCGCCGAATTGGCCACCAAGATGGCGCTGGATGCGATTCAGCTCCTCGGTGGTAACGGCTACGTGAATGAATACGCCACCGGCCGCCTGCTGCGGGACGCCAAACTGTATGAAATCGGCGCCGGCACATCGGAAATCCGCCGCATGCTGATTGGCCGCGAGCTCTTTAACGAGACTAAATAACTCTGTCTTATAAATCAGGCCGCTAAGCCAAGTAGATAAGCCCAACTCTTCACATCCCATTCCCCGGCGAAGTGCCGGGGTATAAGGACACAGCGGCAGGCAACAGGCCTGCCCCTTGGAGGACACAAGACGTGACTCAACTTACCTCCCGCGTGAATCCACGCAGCGACGAATTCAAACAAAAACACGATGCCATGGCGGCCCTGGTGGCTGACCTCAAAGACAAGCTCGCCCATATCGAGCAAGGCGGCGGCCCGGTTGCCATGGAGCGCCACTTATCCCGTGGCAAGCTCGCCCCCCGCGCCCGGGTGGAAAAACTGCTGGACCCCGGCTCGCCCTTTCTGGAGCTGAGCCAGTTTGCGGCCTTCGAGGTGTACGATGAAGACGTACCGGCGGCGGGCATCATTGCCGGTATCGGCCGGGTCAGCGGCGTCGAGTGCATGATTATCGCCAACGATGCCACGGTAAAGGGCGGCACCTACTACCCGATCACGGTGAAAAAGCACCTGCGCGCCCAGGCCATTGCCGAGCGCTGCCACCTGCCCTGCATCTATCTGGTGGACTCGGGCGGCGCCAACCTGCCCCGTCAGGATGAAGTGTTCCCCGACCGCGACCACTTCGGCCGCATCTTTTTCAATCAGGCACGCATGTCCGCCAAGGGCATTCCGCAAATCGCGGTGGTGATGGGCCTGTGTACCGCAGGCGGCGCCTACGTGCCTGCCATGGCGGACGAATCCATTATCGTGCGTGAGCAGGGCACCATCTTTTTGGCAGGCCCACCACTGGTGAAAGCTGCCACCGGCGAAGAAGTCAGCGCCGAGGAGCTTGGCGGCGGCGACGTGCACACCAAAATCAGCGGCGTAGCCGACCACCTGGCGCAAAACGATGAACATGCGCTGGAGCTCGCCCGCAAGGCGGTATCCCGCCTTAACCGTCAAAAGCAGGTTGAGCTGCAACTCGCGAAAGTCAAACCGCCCAAGTACGACATCAACGAACTTTACGGCATCGTCGGTACCGACCTGAAAAAGCCCTTCGATGTGAAAGAAGTGATTGCCCGTATCGTGGATGACTCCGACTTTGACGAGTTCAAGGCCAACTACGGCGCCACCCTGGTGTGCGGCTTTGCCCGTATCCACGGCTATCCGGTGGGCATAGTGGCCAACAACGGCATTCTGTTCTCAGAGTCGGCCCAGAAAGGCGCCCACTTCATTGAGCTGTGCTGCCAGCGCAAGATTCCACTGGTGTTTTTGCAAAACATCACCGGCTTTATGGTGGGTAAAAAATACGAACACGAAGGCATTGCCAAGCACGGCGCCAAGATGGTGACCGCGGTGTCCTGCGCCACTGTGCCCAAGTTCACCGTGCTGATTGGCGGCAGCTACGGCGCCGGTAACTACGGCATGTGCGGCCGCGCCTTTGAGCCTACCCTGATGTGGATGTGGCCCAATGCCCGCATTTCGGTGATGGGCGGCGAGCAGGCCGCTGGCGTGCTGGCCACTGTGCGTAAAGATGGCCTCGCCCGTAAAGGCGAAACCATGAGCGCCGAAGAAGAAGCCAAATTCAAGGCCCCCATCATCGCCCAGTACGACAAAGAGGGTCATCCGTACCATGCCAGCGCCCGCCTGTGGGACGACGGCATTATCGACCCGGCGCAAACCCGTGACGTACTGGGGCTGGCCATTTCCGCCGCCCTCAACGCCCCCATCGAAGAGACCCGCTTCGGCGTGTTCCGCATGTAAGGAGAAGCAGATGACAACCATGACTTCCATTGCCGAGCTGTCTGCCTCCTTCAGTGCCGTGCGCTGTGAGCTTAAGGGCAAGGTGGGTTATCTCATCTTGAATCGCCCCGAGGTGCACAACGCCTTCGATGAGGTGATGATCAGCGAAATGACCCAGGCCATCAATGCCTTCGCCCATGAGAGCGACTGCGCTTTGATGGTGCTTAAAAGCGACGGCAAGCATTTCTCTGCCGGCGCCGATTTGAACTGGATGCGCAAGCAAGCCGCCATGGACTTTGACGCCAACCTCAAAGATGCCCGCGAGCTTGCCAACCTGATGGATACCCTGGACCGCTTCCCCAAGCCATCTATCGTATTGGTTAACGGCGCAGCCTACGGCGGCGCCCTGGGGCTGATTTGCTGCTGCGATATCGCGATTTCGAGCCACAAAGCCAGTTTCTGCCTGTCTGAGGTCAAACTGGGGCTTATTCCTGCGGTCATCAGCCCCTACGTGGTGCGCGCCATGGGGCCACGCCAGAGCCGCCGCTATATGCTCACGGCTGAGCGCTTCGATGCCAGCATGGCGCTGGCCTTAGGCGTAGTGCATGAAATTGCTGACGATTTAGATGCCGCGGCTGCCCCCATCATTCAAAACCTGCTCAGCGGCAGCCCCCAGGCCCTCGGTTGGTGCAAGTCGCTCATCGCCCGGCTGCAAAGCGGCGTGATTGATGAGCACACCCGCGACTACACCAGCGAGCGCATCGCCCGCATTCGGGTGTCTGGCGAAGGACAGGAAGGCCTCAACGCCTTTTTCGATAAGCGAAGCCCAGCCTGGGTTAATGATACCGGCAGCAAGGACTAAGGGATTTTCCATGTTTAACAAACTCTTAATTGCTAACCGCGGTGAAATCGCCTGCCGCGTTATCCGCACCGCCCGCGATATGGGCATTAAAACCGTGGCCGTGTATTCCGACGCCGACCGCGACGCCCGCCATGTGGCGCTGGCGGATGAGTCCTTTTACCTGGGGGAAAGCGCCCCGGCAAGCTCGTACCTGCGCGGTGAGCTGATTATCGACATCGCCAAAAAGTGCGGCGCCGAGGCCATTCACCCCGGCTACGGATTCCTTTCTGAAAACGCCGAATTTGCCCGCGCCTGTGAGGCGAACGGCATCGCCTTTGTCGGCCCGGGCTCTGATGCCATCGATGCGATGGGCAGCAAAAGCGCCGCCAAGCTCATCATGGAAAAAGCAGGTGTGCCCTTGGTGCCCGGCTACCACGGCGACGATCAAACTGATGCCACCCTGCTTGCCGAGGCAAAAAAGATTGGTTATCCGCTCCTTATCAAAGCCGCCTACGGTGGCGGTGGCAAGGGCATGCGTATTGTCGAGGGTGAGAGCGAGCTTAAAGCTGCTATCGACTCGGCTCGCCGCGAGGCCGCCTCCAGCTTCGGTAACGATAAACTGCTCATGGAGCGCTATCTGCGTCAGCCGCGCCACGTGGAAGTGCAGGTGTTTGCCGATTCACACGGCAACTGCGTGTATCTGTCTGATCGTGACTGCTCCATCCAGCGCCGCCACCAAAAGGTGGTGGAAGAAGCCCCTGCCCCGGGCCTGCCCGACAGCCTGCGCAGGCAAATGGGTGAAGCCGCCGTGGCCGCCGCCAAGGCCATCGATTATCGCGGTGCCGGTACCGTGGAGTTCCTGCTTGATTTGGATATGAGCTTCTTCTTTATGGAGATGAACACCCGTCTGCAGGTAGAGCACCCTGTCACCGAAATGGTCACAGGTCAGGACCTGGTGAAATGGCAGCTGTTGGTGGCGTCGGGATCAGTATTGCCGCTGGAGCAGCACGAAATTCAAATCCACGGTCACTCGTTCGAAGCAAGGATTTACGCCGAAGACCCCAATAATGAGTTCCTGCCCGCCAGCGGCAAACTCACCTTTTTGCGTGAGCCTGAGCCAAGCCGCCATGTGCGCATCGACTCAGGGGTACGTGAAAACGATGTGATTTCAAACTATTACGACCCGATGATTGCCAAACTCATCGTGTGGGATGAGTCGCGCCCCCGCGCGCTGGCCCGTCTTACCCGCGCTCTTGGCGATTACCGTGTGGGCGGCCTTAAGCACAATATCGAGTTTCTGGCGAACATCGCCGAGCATCCGGCGTTTGCAGGCGCCAACTTCTCCACCGACTTTATTGGCCGCTATGGCGATGCCCTGATTGGCGACAGTCGTGATGATGCCGACACCGCCTTTGTACTGGCGGTGCTGACCCAGCTTATTCTCCGTGAAGCCGATATTCATCAAGCTGCCGGGCACGACCCTTTCAGCCCCTGGTCGAGCCTCAAGGGCTTTCGCTTAAGCAGCCCAAAACGCCACAGCGTAACCCTGCTGGATGACGCGCATCAGAGCCGCAGCGCCGAACTGACAGAGATGGGCGGCTGCTACCAGCTAAGCCTTAACGACAAGCTGATTGAGCTCAGTGGCAGCATTGACGCCTCTGAGCTTAAGTGCGAAATCAACGGCCACAAGATGAAGGTGACGGTATCCCTCGAAGAAGGCGGCCTGACCGTATTCCTCGCGCGCGGCAGCTACCATTTCCGCGAAGTGCTCGGCCAGGTATTGGAAGAAACCGCAAGCTCCGAAGACAAGCTCAAGGCACCGATGAACGGCACTGTGGTGACTCATCTGGTTGCGGTTGGCGACACGGTCACTGCCGGACAGGGTTTGCTGGTAATGGAAGCCATGAAGATGGAATACACCATCGAAGCGCCTTTCGATGGGGTGGTGAGCGAGTTCTTCTTCGCCCCGGGTGAGCTGGTGTCCGACGGCACCCTGCTGCTGTCGCTTGAGCCAGCCGATGCTGCAGCCAACAGCAAAGAAGCGGAGGCCTAAGATGGCATTGCCCTCACACATCAGCCTGTTTGAAGTCGGCCCCCGTGATGGCCTGCAAAACGAAAAGCAGGTGACTACAGCCGATAAAATTCTGCTGGTTGAGAACCTTGCCAGCGCAGGCGTTAACCGCATCGAGGCGGCAAGTTTCGTCTCCCCCAAGTGGGTGCCACAAATGGCCGACTCAGGCGAGGTACTTAAGGGGATTTCCCGTGTGGCAGGCGTGCGTTACAGCGCCCTTACCCCCAATCTCAAGGGCCTGGAACTCGCCCTTGACGCCAATGCCTCAGAAGTTGCGGTATTTGCCGCCGCCTCCGAGGGCTTCAGTCAGAAGAATATCAACTGCTCGATTGAAGAGTCGATTGAGCGGTTTATCCCATTGATGGAAAAAGCGAAAGAGCACAATTTACCGGTGCGCGGTTATGTGTCCTGCGTGCTCGGATGCCCCTACGATGGCGAGATAGCCGCAAGCGAAGTGGCGCGGGTGTCTGAAATTCTGTACAAACTCGGCTGCTATGAAATTTCTTTGGGTGACACCATCGGCGTTGGCACGCCCGCAAAGGCCCGTAAAATGGTGGAAGCCGTGGCGGCTAAAGTGCCGGCAGATAAGCTCGCGCTGCACTTCCACGACACCTACGGCCAGGCGCTTGCCAATATCCTCGCCTGCCTTGAGACCGGCATCCGCACCGTGGATACCTCGGTGGCAGGCCTTGGTGGCTGCCCCTATGCCAAGGGTGCGTCGGGCAATCTGGCCAGCGAAGATCTGGTGTATATGCTCCACGGTATGGGCATAGACACAGGTATCGACCTTGGCAAACTGATTGAGGCCGGTAACCGTATCAGCGCCGCCCTTGGCAGACAAAATGGCTCCAAGGTAGCGCGGGCGCTTTCGGTGTAAGGGTTTTAAGGATTAAGGGATTTTTAGGGATTTAGTTGAGGGATTGAGGGATTGAGGGTGTAAGGATTCCACAGCGTCGGCCGCGCCTTGTTTGTGGGCCGCAAGCTTGAGCGACTCAGGCAAGATGCACTGGACAGAAGCTCAAGCTAACCCAGGTAAAAGATAACAATAACTATCTTCCTGCCTCACCCAAGGCAGGACGCATTCGACAGAATACAGTAAACCTGAACACAGCAGGTTAAGAACAAAAGGAAGACAAGATGGCTGGACTCTACAAGGTCGTCGACAGTTACGACCAGGCCCTGGCGGGCCTTAACGACAATATGACCATCATGGTGGGCGGTTTTGGCCTGTGCGGTATTCCGGAAGGCCTGATTAATCAGATGGTAAAGCTTGGCACCAAGGGGCTCACCGCCATCTCCAACAACGCTGGCGTTGATGACTTTGGTCTGGGGCTTTTGCTGCAAAACAAGCAGATAAGCACCATGATAGCCTCCTACGTGGGTGAAAACGCGACCTTCGAGCGTCAGATGCTAAGCGGTGAGCTGAATGTTATTCTCACCCCACAGGGCACCCTGGCCGAAAAAATCCGTGCCGGCGGCGCCGGTATTCCGGCGTTTTTTACCGCCACCGGCTACGGCACCCCGGTTGCCGAGGGTAAAGAAACCCGCAAAATCAAGGGCCGCCACTATGTGCTGGAAGAGTCCCTGACCGCCGATTTCGCCCTTATCCGCGCCTGGAAGGCCGATACCATGGGTAACCTGGTGTTCCGTAAAACCGCCGCCAACTTCAACCCCATGATGGCCACCGCCGGTAAAATCACCGTGGTGGAAGTGGAAGAAATTGTTGAGCCGGGCGAGCTTGACCCGGACCACATCCACACCCCGGGGATTTATGTGGATCGCATCATCAAAGGCAGCTTTGAGAAGCGCATTGAACAGCGCACCGTGAAAAAGGCATAAGGAGACACGCCATGGCACTTTCAAGAGAACAACTGGCCCAGCGCGTCGCCAAAGAGCTGAAAGACGGCTATTACGTAAACTTGGGTATTGGCATTCCAACGCTGGTAGCAAACTACATCCCCGCAGGCATGCAGGTCATGCTGCAGTCGGAAAATGGCCTGCTCGGCATGGGCGAATTTCCCACCGAAGAGACCATTGACCCGGATCTGATTAACGCCGGTAAACAAACCGTGACCGCGGTAAAAGGCGCGTCGTTTTTCTCCAGCGCCGAGAGCTTTGCCATGATCCGCGGCGGCCATGTGGACTTAACCGTCCTTGGCGCCTTCGAAGTGGACGTGGAAGGCTCTATCGCCTCCTGGATGATCCCCGGCAAGCTGGTAAAAGGCATGGGCGGCGCCATGGATTTGGTGGCCGGTGCCGACAATATCATCGTCACCATGATGCACGCCGATAAATACGGCAACTCCAAGCTGCTGCCCAAGTGCGAGCTGCCGCTCACCGGTTTTGGTTGCATCAAGCGCGTTCTCACCGATCTGGCCTTTATCGAAATCAAAGACGGCGCCTTCCACCTGCTGGAGCGCGCCCCGGGCGTGACCGTTGAAGAAATCGTTGAGAAGACTGCCGGCAAGCTTATCGTGCCCGAGCACGTGCCTGAGATGCAGTTTTAACAGGGCCTGCGCTTTCAGGCCAGCCTACAAAAACACCCGCAGCTGCGGGTGTTTTTATTTGAATCAAGTCATTCAGATAGCAAAGTTTTTTACTCTGCTGATAACGGGCATAACAAGCTTGTTAAGCCCCGGCGATTTGGGTATCTTCGACACTGTGCAAATAGTATTGCGGGTGAGCAACCGCCTGAACGCAATCGACATTCAACCAGTGGGCGATGCGTTTCAACACTCACCAGCACCATAGCAGCAGGGAAGCGCAAAAAGCACAGCGCAAAGGTCATCCTTACACTTCCCCCACTGTTATTTACGCTGCTTGCCGCCAGCACCCACAGCATTAGATGCGATTGAACTCCAATGGCGTCCTGCGGTAGCTATGACTTTCACAGCCACATCGATATCAAGCAGACCGCTTATGTCAGTCTATCCAGTGGGCTTACAGTCCCGGCATAGTGTTGACCCAGTACATGGGTATAAATTTGCGTCGTTTTCACATCGTTGTGACCAAGCAACTCCTGCACGGTGCGGATATCGTAACCGGCCTGCAAAAGATGAGTGGCACAAATTCAGCGGGACTGAATTTGAACAGCTCCGCTGGCCCGAAGGGGAAAATACAGGGAAGTATTTTATAAATGAGTGACGAAAAGTATGGCAAGTCACCCGCTTGTTGACCCCAGATTTAGCAACGGCGACCGCCAGCGCTTTACGCACAACACTCTGATGCAGATGATGCCGACATAACACCCCCGTAATGGGATGATGGCAGATTGCATGTGATGGGAAGACAAACATCCAGATAGATTTTCTGAACGCGTTGGGATATTTGCGCCCAAGTGCATAGGGCAGCGATGGCCCCAGGCCTTGTAGGTTATCTTTCTGCTGAAGGGCTATGGCGGTGGTTATGTATGATTGCAATGCCGTCGCACAATGTTGGCTGAGCATTGTTTTGCGATCTTTGCGGCCTTTACCGTCCCGCACTGTTAAAGACAGATGCTCAAGATCGACATCCTGGATCCTGAGTCTGAGGCATTCAGAGATCCGCAGGCCACTACCGTAAAGCATTTCGACAATCAGGCGGCTACGTCCTTCCAGACAATTCAGAATGCGCTTTACTTCATCAACGGTCAGTACCACAGGCAGGAATCGCTGTTTGCTGGCGTAATGAAAACCAAGGCTGCCAAGTTCCTGATGCAAGTGCTTATGATAAAGGTAGACCAGCGCATTTAACGCCGTCTTTTGGGTGTTTATTGCCACATTGCGTTGATTGGCGATAAAGGTCAGAAACTGTGCGACCTCCGGTTGTCCCATCTCTGCCGGGTGCCTTTTATGGTGAAAACGGATAAAGGCCTTTATCCAATACAGATATGTCTTTTCTGTACGGATACTGTAACCACGCATCCGCATCTCTTCGCGAATGCCCTGCAGAAACGGACTTTGATAGGCCATGTCGAAAGCCCCGAAACTGTACGTACATACAGTATTATTTTAAAATGGATGATTTTGCCAGCTCAAACGACAAAAAATGTGCGCACTATTTCTGAAACACTTTTTATAGCTTTAGTAAATTCATAGACTTAAAAATGGTGCGCGAAACAAAGCGAGCGCAAATCATGCGCATGCGCACTTTCCACCCAGGATGATTTTTGCTAAGTTAAAAATCGAATTTAAAAACAGCGTGTTGCGTGAGATTTCACCAAGTGGTCAGATGTGAGATTATGCGCATGCGCACTATACAAATGTTAGGCATCATTTTATTTAGTAATAAATATGCACGGAAAATGATATGGAAATAGGTAAATTCTATGATGTGGCTTTCATGGCTGGCCGCTACGATATTGAATATGAGAAAGGTGTGAAGTGCATCAAAAAAACTCCAAAGTCATATCGAGTAGAAAGAGAGGATGGCACAACAAGACTAATAGGGCAGGACTCGATTATGGATTTGAAACTAGTATCACAGTTTGCAAACACAAAAACATAACCTTTGAATTTCTGGCAACGGAGTTTTAATTTTACAAAACCTGCCTAACAAGCGCGGTTAATTGGGAGTGGCCTACCGCGTCGTTCGTTCCTCACTATGCTACAGGCCACCCCATTACCGCGGACGTTATGTGATTATTCGTAATCCACATGGTATGATGTGCCTTTTTTATGTAGGGAGTTTGTTCTAATGAAAAAGTTTAAGTTATCGGTCGGGTTACTATTTATCGCTATCCTTTCTGGGTGTGCCGCGAAACCGATTATTGAAGGAGCCGAAAAAGTAGAGCTGACCACAGAGCGCCCGGACAGAGCTCACTGTGAGTATTTAGGTGAAGTTGTAGGTAGCCAAGGTAATTGGGTAACTGGTGATTTCACTTCAAATGAAGATTTGATTATTGGAGCTCGAAATGAGCTCAAAAATAAAGCCTTTCAACTAGGTGCTAATGTTGTTTACGTGGAAGGTATGGCAAACACAAATGCTTGGGGTTCACTAGGCACTACCAACACAACTGCCATTGGCAAAGCGTTTAAGTGTGAATATTAACCCAATCACATAACAAAGCATTTAAGATAGATTCACAACGCTTGGTGTTTTTAGTGTAAATTCAGTTTTTGCGTTTTAAGTGGTTTGTCGAAGCATAGGTGTTTAGCGTCGCTCACCACTTAATGCGGCGTTAGCTTTATTTATTAAAAATTGGGGAAATAAATGGAGTATTTTATAGGTGCTTTGATGGGGTATTTTGTTGGTACCAATGCCCTTGTCGAAAAACAGGTTCGACGTTTTGTTGGTTACGGATATTCAAATCAGGTAATGGGTCTTTTATCCAGTTTAGGTGGACTAGGTGGGTGGTTTTGTATAATCCCTGCAGCATATTTTGTCGGTTCTGATTACGGTAATGGGTTTCTTGAAGGTCTTTACTTTGTTTTGGCGGTTATTGCTGGTGCATTTGCATCAGGCATTCTCCAAATACCAGGTCTGAATTATCTTCTAAGTGCTTTAACATTATTTGTGAATATAGGTTTAGCAATTGCTGTCTATTCGATCACATAAAGCTAACAAACGCCTCAAGAGGGACTGTCAACGCGTGGCGTTTCCAGTCCCATTGAGCCGCGGTGGTTGCAGTTGTTGCGTTTGAGTTTAGTGTTATGCGTTGCCAGCCCCTTAGGCGGGCGTTAGCCGTAATACCAAATCATGCGCACATTAAGGATAAGCTTTGAATTTTAAAGACACTTTTGATGCAATTAAATCCTACTTAGCAGGATTTTTAACTTTTGTTATTTTCTTTGCAGTTGCAAGCGCTTTTTTGTGGAATGAGTACAAAGCAGTGCAGGCCGATAAAGATGCTGTATCAACACAGTTACTAAGTCTGAAAGATGCACAGATAAAATTAGAAAAAGAAAAGTCGCATCTGCAATTGGAACTGAAGGACGCAGAATTTAAGCTGGAGAAAGAAAAGTCGATATCACAGTCAGAGTTGAAAGAAAAAGAGTTTGAGCTTTCCATAACAAGCGACGCGATTAAAGTTAAAGAAAATGATCTTAATATTTTAATTGAACAATACCAGAAAAAAGTTAAAGAAATTAACGAGCTCCATTCATATTATTCTGAAAAAGCCCTGAAAGCGAAGGCTGAAGAATTAATATTGAAAGCTATGAATGAGTTTTCTGCTTTAGGAGTCAATATTAGAAAACCGGATTGGTGTGATAAAGATTACACCAATAGGTATTACCGAGGAAAAGCTCTAATTGACCAGATTAGCGCCTTAAATAGTAAATATTCAATTAGTAATGAGTATTCTTTGTTTGTTTCAAAGCACTCTCGAGGGATTATTTCTTCAAATGACGGAGAGTGTGAAGCTAACAAGTCAAGTAACTCGGATGCTTCAAGCAGCAGCTCTTAAAGCGATAGCAAAAGGCAGTGATATGGACATAAACTCTTTTTCAGATTTTCATGAAGCTTTTTCCGCCTATCGAAAGGACAATCGATGGATGTTTCGCGGTCAAGCGAACTCAGATTGGGCTGTTATACCGAAAGCAGGTAGAGCGCCCTATTCAGAAAGAAGTGATCTAGATTACTTCGCAAGCTGGAAACGAAAAGCATCTGAATACATCCAAATTAAACCTGAAAATGAATGGGAATGGATGGCAATAGCCCAGCACCATGGATTACCTACGAGATTATTGGATTGGACTTATAACCCACTAGTTGCCGCTTTTTTCGCATCGCTCTCAGAGCCTGAAAAGGACGCAGCAATATATTGCTTGCTTCCCAATTTGAACATTGTCCCGGAAAACGCTAAGCCTGGTAACCATAAAAATATCGCAAAATATAAACCTACTATGGTCGCCTCTAGAATAGGCCGTCAAAGTGGCTTGTTTACGGCGCACCCCAAACCCGAAGTGGAGTTATCAAAAGGTTTAACTGCAAAAGACAAGCTTGAAGTTCATATCATCAAGGCTGCATATAAGCGTCAAATGCTGTTCGAGTTAAATCATTATGGAATTAATAAGTTGACATTAATGGGTGATTTGGATGGTCTATCTTCACATATGTGCTGGACTCTCGAGAACAGACGATACTGGGCTGATCATGATGAATTCATGAGGGAGTTGTCAGGTGAAACTGCTAACAAGTAAATTCAGCCGACCGCTAACGCGTCGGCTGATTTAAGCGTTAAGCGCTAGGAAAGAAATCGATGTTAGATGAAGTAATAGGAAGTGCTTTCAAAGTCGTGGCTCGGTTTATTGTCGAGGTCTTTGTTGAGATCATTTTCGAGATTATGATCAAAGGCCCAGGATATTTACTCGTAAAACCTTTCAGTAAATCAGCTCCCGATCCTGATGGTGTGTTGGTTGTTATTGTAGGGTTGGTTTTTTGGGCATTCCTAATTACCTTAGGCATTACGGTATTTCTCTAATGTTTAAATTAATAATCGGCAGTGCGCTTAACAAGCGCATGTTGTTCGCCCCTGCGGGGCTTGGACCTCCGTTCCGCTTCGCTTCACTACGGCCCCAAATGCGGGCGTTGATATGATTCCCTCTGTCAAATGGATAATAGTGTCCTTACCGGAGACCCAAAAAATCTCCGGTAAGGACACTCTGGCAGACGGGCTTTGGCGAGTAAGTGTCGGCGGTTGACCTTGCACTCTTGTTGATAGTGAGGCCGCGAGTTTGTTTATTCGCATTACTTGTGTTCGCCGCTGGAGCCTTGCCTCAGTCTAGAAGCGCGGATGTGACCGCTTAACGCCCTCGAGGGTTGCTCGCACCGCTGCCGCCGCCTTTACTGCCAGAGTGAAGTTAACTCTGATTCAGCACGCTTTTCGTGGTATGTCTGCATCAAAGCTTTGGGCTATGTCCCAAATGTAACCTGTCAGCTCGCGTGCCACGGCGGTCACCACCTTGTTGTATTCCTTGCCCCGGGCTTTCAGGGCATGGAAACGCCGACACAAGCGTTGCTGGACTTCCCTGGACCGGGTTTGCAATGGTATCGAATGGTCTTGCTGACGACTCTCCAGCTCCCGTGACACCCAAGCCTGTGCCATCAGGCATCACCCGTCTCCAACCTTGTTTATACCCGCTAAACGCCAATGTTTGGCGCATGTCGAATTCATACAATTTTGTGCTGTTTCGGAACGCTAAGCTGGTCTCATCATCAAACCATGGAGAGAGCAAATGGCATTACGCGCAAATTACTTTGGATTGGCCGCAAAAGGCATGCAAATTCTGATGAATCAGGAGAACTATTTACAGCAACAGTTCAGCACGTCAGCTCGGCTGTCGCTGCCCCTGTGGGAATTGGTCAAGCTTCGGGTATCACAAATCAATCAGTGTGCTTTTTGTGTGGATATGCACAGCAAGGCAACGCTGCAACAGGGAGAAAGCCAGGAGCGCATTATCGGCTTAAGCGCATGGCGCGATATGCCGTTTTACAGCGATACAGAGATGATGGCGCTCGACTGGGCGGAACACCTGACTCAAGGGCTGCCGGTTAACGATGAGAAGTACGCTCAGGTAGTGGAGGCCTTTGGCGAGCAAGGACTGGTGGATTTAACCATCGCCATTAACGCCATCAACAGCTGGAACCGTATCGCCAAGACCTTTAAACCCGAGGTGGGCAGCTTCAGGCCCGCGGCCCAAGCCTAATCACCGGTGGTTGTGAAAATGCCACAGCACCCAATACAAGGGCTTGAGATCCCGGCCACCGATGCGACGGAAGGGTTTCAGTAAGGGGCGAAGCCACTGCCAGGGCGCGAGCTTTCGTTTCGCGGCCTGCCAGATGGGTTCTCCCCCTGCCTCTCGGTAGGCCTGCATTGCCCGGGTGATGGGCTCGTGCTCGGGCCCCAGATAGCGATAGAGGCTGTGCAGATATACCAGCAAATCGCGCCGCTGCTGGGATGCCATATCTTGCTGGCGCTGATGGGCTTCAAAGTCGATAAACTTTACCGCACCGCCCTGCCAGCCGATGTCTCTGAGCGCAGGGCGTCCGTGGGCGATCTCCAGCGAGTGCAGCTCAGCCAGTGCGGCCGCGCTGTCACTCAAAATATCATCAAAGGGAACACTGCCATCCTGATGAGACAGGTGCCACCAATCGCTCACGGTTTTACCGGCATCCTCGATAACGAAGTACCCCTCACCGGCCAGCACCACATTGGGCACAGGTGCGCGTTTTTTATTGAGGGTTTGCAGCGCGCGAATTTCGGTTTGCAGCGCCTTGCCCGGATTGTCTTTGAGAAATTTCATGGCGCCTTCCAGGCGCTCGGGCTGTTTCAACCAATAGCGGCGTCCCTCAAAGTCGAAGGGAACCACTCTGTGGCCCTGATGTGTCGCCAATATCTCTGCAACCATGGCCTTGAAGGCGGCTGAGGTTTCAGGCGTGCTGATCTCTTGTTCCATTCGTATCCCAACTCAAAGTTTGCGGCGGCATTATCCCTGCGCCCTTGTGTAATTTCAATGAAACCTGAGTATGTTATAGCCGTCGGTTCAGCATTCAGACAGCCTGCAACAGGGTAAAAACGCCACGCGGCAATAAGGCATTAGGGCATTAGGGAGCCCAACCCCCAAGCGCCCCAAGCGCCCCAAGCGCCCCAAGCGCCCCAAGCGCCCCAAGCGCCCCAAGCGGGTATAAGGAGTGACTGGGGCTTAAGCCAGCAAGAATTTAAGTAGTTTGCATGAAACAATGTGCATAAAAAAACCTCCCTGTGGGAGGCTTTTTTAAGTGGCATCAAGCTCACTCGGCAGCATGCTCATGCCATGGCGTGGCGCGGTTTTCCAGCAGTACCGGGATACCCTCGGTGATGGGATAGGCCAAACGGTCGAATTTACAGATCAATTGATCCGCCGCTTTGTCGTATTCCAGCTTGCCCTTGCACACGGGGCAAGCAACGATTTCCAGGAGTTTTTTATCAAAGGCCATGGGTGTTTCCTTGCTTGGCAGTGGCCGCCCGGTTCAGGGCATCGAGCAGCCTGGGTGAAAATGTTGGCGGTAGATTCGCATCAACGGCGAGATACCACCAGTGTTGTTTGGCAAATTCGCGACATTTAACCGAATCTTTTTCGGTCATCAGCAGTGGGCGACCATCGTCGACAGCGGCAATATCCGCGGCGCTGAAGGCCATGTGATCAGCAAACTCATGGGTCTTTTTAAGCACAAAGCCCTGGGCTCTCAAGGTCGAGAAAAAACGCTCAGGATTGCCAATGCCGGCCATGGCATTAACAACGTCGCCGGGGCGTGGCGCCGAACTATCCTGCTCATTGGTGTTGCTGTCTTTGGCCTTGCCATGGATTGCAGCAACAGGGAGCAAGCCAGTTGGCTCAAGGGTCATGGCGTATTCGTCCGCTTCGGCACTGGCGCCATTACAGAGCACAAAATTCACTGTGTCTTTGCGCCAGCGGCCCTCCCGCAGTGGCCCTGCGGGCAAGAGCCAGCCATTGCCAAAGCGGCGCTCACCATCAATCACCAGAATTTCAACATCCCGCGCGAGGGCGTAATGCTGCAAGCCATCGTCGCATAAAATCACATTCACGTCGTGGCATTGCAGCAGCTTGTGGGCCGCCTTGATGCGGTTACGCCCCACCACCATAGGAACGCCGGTACGCATGGCTATCATGGCAGGCTCATCCCCCACCTCGGCAGGAGACATACCCGCCACAACCTCACGCTCTCCTTCGAAGGAGGCACCATAGCCACGGCTTATCACACCGGGACGCCAGCCTTCGCGGCGCAGCATGTCAATGAGATAGAGAACAGTGGGGGTTTTGCCGCTGCCACCGGCGGTGATGTTACCCACCACCACCACGGGCACAGGCAAGCGCTGGCTGCGCTTAAGCCCCAGTCGAAAGGCCCAACGTCGCAGACTGCTGATAAGCCAAAACAGCAGCGACAGGGGCAGCAGCAGCCAGGCCGCCGGGTGTCCCTGATACCAGATTTTGTGCACAAAACTTTGCATAATCAGCCGGTAAACTGCATTTGGTAGAGTTTGGCGTACATACCATCCTGAGCCAACAGTGACTTGTGGCAGCCTCGCTCCACAATGCGCCCCTGCTCTATCACCAGAATTTCATCGGCACTTTCGATGGTCGACAGGCGGTGAGCAATCACGATAGAGGTGCGATTCTGACGCAGGTTCTCCAGCCCTTCCTGAATGGCCTTTTCTGATTCGGTATCCAGTGCCGAGGTAGCCTCATCGAGGATGAGAACAGGTGCATTACGCAACATGGCACGGGCGATGGCGATACGCTGACGCTGACCACCGGAAAGCAGCACGCCGTTTTCGCCCACCTGGGTATCCAGGCCATTGGGCAGTTTGCTGATAAATTCCATGGCATGGGCCAGCGTGGCCGCTTGCTCTATCTGCTCACGGGTCACTTCCCAGGGGCAGGCATAGGCGATATTGTTGGCGATGGTGTCGTTAAACAGGGTGACCTGCTGACTGACCAGCGCCACCTGGCTGCGCAGGTTTTTGAGACGATATTCCTCAACATTCACGCCATCGAGCTCAATGGCGCCCTGCTCGAGTCCGCCATAGAAGCGATTAATCAGGCTGGCAATGGTCGACTTGCCTGACCCCGAGCGCCCCACCAGCGCCAACGTCTTGCCCGGTGGCACATCAAAACTGATGCCATCGAGCGCACGGTTTTCCTGGCCTTCGTAACGAAACGCCACCTGGTCAAAACGTACATGGCCTTTGACCCTGTCGGTTTCAAAGCGTCCCTTGTCGGCCTCGGAAGGAGTATCCAGCAGCTCAAATACCGTGGTACAGGCGGCAATACCGCGCTGAAACTCGGCATTGACGCGGGTCAGGTTCTTGATGGGCTGCAGCGTTGCCATCATGGCAGCCAGTACGGTGGCGAAGGTGCCCGCGGTAAGCTCACTCTTCAGGGCGTCGAAGCTGGCGGCCCAGAGCACAAAGGCCAGTGCGAAGGAGCCGATAATCATGATGGTGGGCTGGCTGATGGCCTGGGCCACGGCAAGCTTCATGTTCTGATGGCGATTCTGATCGTTCACCCTGGCAAAACGCTCGGACTCGGTTTCCTGTCCGCCAAAGGCCAACACGTTTTTATGGCCCTTGATCATCTGCTCTGTCACGGCGGTGACACCGCCCATGGCGCTTTGAATTTGCCGTGAAATTTTGCGGAAGCGGCGGCTCACAGTGGCGATGACCAATCCTATGATGGGGCCGACAATCAGGATACAGAGGGACAATTTCCAGGAGTTGTAAAACATCAGTGCCAACATGCCCATCACGGTCACACCATCACGGACGATGGAGATAAGCGCGCTGCCGGAGGCCCTGGCGATTTGTTCGGTATCGAAGGTAACGCGGGAAATCAGGTTGCCCGAGTTTTCCTTGTCGATGTAGCTCACCGGCAGGGTCAGATAATGCTCAAACACCTGCTGGCGCATGTCCATGATGAGCTTGGCGCTCATATAGGAAATGCCATAGGTAGACACAAAGTTGGCCAGGCCCCTCAGGGTAAAAAGCCCCACTACAACAAAGGGTGCCCAAAACAGCACGCTGTTGTTGGAGTCAAAGCCGGATGAGTTGCCCATGTCGACACTTCCCGACATACCAACGCCGGAAAAGCCTTTATCAATAAAGGGTTGGATAAAAGCAATAAAGCTGGCGTCCACTGCGCCATAGAGCAAAAGCGCCAGAACAGAGACGATAAAGATGGACTTCATGGGTTTGAGGTACCCCATGAGACGCTTGAACACCGTCCAAACTTCCTGATTATGAGCTGTAGTCATTGATTCATCTGAGCGTATGACAAAGTCCGCATTCTACTCTGTAATCGGCCTGTGACCAACTCCAAAGACCCGGTTATACCAAAAAGGCGCCAGAGAGCCACGATAAGTTTTCACTGTGATTTCATCGTTCAGGTAGAGGCTTATCTGGCCGGTGTCGGCAACAGTCAATGCCTGACTGCCCTGGGACAGGTATCGTTGCAGCACAGCGTCTTTGGGAAAGCCATATCGGTTGTTGGCACCCGCCGCAAACAGAGTGATGGCCGGTGCCACCCGCGCGATAAATGCCGGCGTGGATGACGTAAGACTGCCATGGTGAGGCGCAACCAACACATTGGCCGCCAGCGATGCGCCACTGCTGAGCAGCAAGGCCTCTGCGGAGGCTTCGATATCGCCGGGCAACAAAAGCCGCGAACGACCATCGCCCACGGCAATCACACAGGAGGCATTATTGCCAACCCGGCCGGAAGGCGCTGCTGTGGGTGACAGGACTTCCACCAACAGCTGACCAAAGGCAAACACCCGGGGTCTGCAGGGCATGCGCTGCTTAGCTGCAATCGATTCGCCTGCCCGGGTATCACTTATCAGCAAGGTAATTGGCATCGTTTTGGCAAGCGCAGCGGCGCCCCCTGCATGGTCCTTATCCTCATGACTTAACACCAACATATCGATTTGCTCCCGTCCCTTGGTACGCAAAAACGGTAACAGGGTGCGCTCACCATGGGAGAAGCTCTCACCAAAGGCCAAACCTGTGTCATACACCAGGGTTTTATCCTGACTGAAAACCACCACTGCCAGCCCCTGCCCCACATCGAGTAAATGTACCTGCCATTGGGGCGTCCCTTTCAAACTCACTGCCAGCAAGAGCGGCAACAGTAAGGAGGCACTCACCCACTTAACAGCCCGTCCAACAGGCGAAAACAGTAAGACAGCGCCTGCAGTGGCAAAACACAGGGGCGCTATCAGCTGCTCTGGTACGCTCACCCAGGCACCGGGTAAGCGATCACTCAGCTGAAGAAGCCCGTCGAGTGGGAGCAGCGCCGCGAGAGCCGGCGTAAACGCCCAGTCAGCCGAGATCCCAAAGGGCAACAGCAAAATAAAAAATAACAGCCCGGCCAGCGCCAGTGGAATGGCCACCAGCGAAAACCAGGGCACCATCAGCAGATTGATCCACAGGCTGTGGACGCTCACGCCGCCAAAGAGCACCAGCTGCAGCCCCCCCAGTCCGATACTGAGCGCCAGCTGCAGCCTCACCAGTGACCACAGATAGTGTTTTAACCGGCCTGGGAGCCCGTCAATGGGCGCTGGCGGCCTGGTCAATATCATCAACATGATGACAATGGCCCCAAAAGACAGCCAAAAGCCCGCAGATAAGGGTGATAAGGGATCCAGAAACAGCACTGCTGCCAGGGCATACAACAACCGCTCCCAGGGCGAAGCAAAGCGGCGGCTGAGGGTAAGCAGCACCACCAACGCCAGCATGATAAAGGCACGGCGAGTGGGGATACCCATCCCCGCCAGCAGACCATAGAGCAAGCAGCCGAAGGTGGCTACCACCATGGCGATCACCAGGTTTCGCCTGTCCTGACGGGGTGCCACCGAGGTCAGGAATCCTCTGCAAAGCAGTAATAGCCAGGCGCCAAGCACCGACATGTGCAAACCCGAAATGGCCATCAGGTGCCCAGTCCCCGTCTGCCTGAGCCGCTGCCAGGTGTCTGCATCTATGCCTTGCTGCTCCCCCGTCAGCAGCGGATAGAGGAGCGCCTGCCGGGGTTTATCCGAAATGGCCTGTCCGATGCGCTCAAGCAAGTATCCCCGGGGGCCCGCCGCCTCTGAGACCTTTCTTGCGTCCAGCACCCTGGCTTTAATCCCGACATGACGCGACAACAGGTAACGCTGGCCGTTAAAGGTACCTTCGTTAAGGGGCGAAGTGATGGAACGGGGCGCCAGACGGAATTCCCACAGCTGCCCCGGACGGATTTGTTCAGTTGTTCGCCAGTTGAGTCGAATTTTGCCCTCAACAGGCCAGATTAATTTTGGTTTAACAAGGCGTATATCTATACTCTGCCAGTCGCCGCTGTCAGACACAGGTGCTATTATCTCGCCACGCACCCAGGAATCACCGGCTTTTTGCAGATGGCTGTAATCGAACAGCATATGGGTGTAAACAGCAACCCACGCCACGGCAGTCAGGGCTCCACTGAGCACAGGCAACTTGCGGTAACACCCCAATGCCACAAGCAAAAGCAGGCAGGCCGGCCAGGGCGGAAGCACTGGCCAGAGCAGCGATGAGATGACAAGGGCACAAAAGCCCAGCAGAAATGGGTTCTTCACAGCAGTAAGTTAAGACAGCATTATCCGCCTATGCCAAAAAAGCTCATCAAAAGGTTTATGCCGCACCCGGATGCACTGAAAGATCACAAGCATCTGAAAATGTTTGGCACCCTGTTGCATAAACCCAATCTGTGGCACCTGAATCGCCGTTCGGCGCCAGGTGCGTTTGCCGTTGGGCTTTTTATGGCCTGGATGCCCATACCTTTTCAAATGGTGGCAGCCGCCGCCATGGCCATTTTCTTCAACGTGAATCTGCCGGTGTCTGTGGCGTTGGTATGGATAACCAATCCAGTGACCATGCCTTTTCTGTTTTATATCGCCTATCAGATGGGGGCCAAGCTGCTTGGCCATGCGCCGCAGCCCTTCGTCTTTGAGGCCAGCTGGCAATGGCTGGAGTCCTCCCTGGCTACCATTGGCCCCCCTTTCCTGCTCGGTTGTCTGGTGCTGGGATTGATAAGCGCCATCATCGGCTTCTTTGTGATTAGCAATCTATGGAAGTATTCGGTGCTCTTTAAGTGGAAAAACCGCACCGCGCGCTGAGGCGTCATCAGGCTGGCTTGGCAGAGGTTCCATTATTCCCACCGCATCAGCCACACAGCTCAATTGGCTGCAGCCAAGTAGCCAACAAGTAGTTAAGTAGCCAAGTAGCCAAGTAGCGAGCCATTATGCAGCTCTGCTACAGGCGCCAACTCACATGTCAGCCATAAAAAAACGCGCCCCGGGGCGCGTTTTTTTGTTTTGATAATGCTAGCGGCCGGCAAGTGCCGGTGCCGGCTCAGTAAGGCTCGCCTTATAGGCTGGATAAAGCGTCGCCAGAAGACTCATCACCAGAGCCATCACAGCAACCACAGCCACATCCTGCCCATGAAGTTCTGACGGCAGGAAGTCGATAAAGTAAACGTCGGATGACAGCAGCTGAATACCCAAAGCGCTTTCGGCCGCCCTGGCCAATCCGGACAGATTCAGCGCCACCAGCACGCCGGCACTGACGCCAAGCAGGGTGCCAAGGAGTCCGCTGATGGCGCCATGCACCATAAACACCAGCACTATGGCACTGCGTCTGAGCCCCATGGTCATCAGGATGGCAATTTCCGAGGTTTTGTCCCGCACGGCCATCACCAGGGTAGAGACGATGTTAAAGCAGGCCACCGCTATCACCAGTGCCAGTACCAGATACATCAGGGTACGCACCAGTTGTATGTCCTGGTACAGGTGCCCCTGGGTACGGGTCCAGTCACTCATGTAAAGGTATTGAGTCTGGGTAAAACCCAGCTCGCGGATGAGTTTGGGCGCCCTGAACACATCGTCCACGGCAATGCGTACCCCGCTGACATCCTCTCCCATTTCCAGCACCCGCGCCAGATGCGCCATGGAGGCATAGGCTGTAACCAGCTCAAGCTCGCCGCCCAGCTGGTAGCTGCCACGCACCACAAATCGGTGGCTGCGGGTAGCACCCAGTTTGCCGCTCTGGCGACCACTCAAATCCGGCACAAAGAGTACCAGGGCATCGCCTTCATTCAGGCCAAGCTTGTCCATCAGCGACTGACCGAGCACTATGGCGTTTTCATCCTGACCAAGGGCTTGCCAGGCATCTGCGGGCATATAATGCTCAATCCCCGAGACCTGCCCTTCCAGAGACGTGTCTATACCCACCAGGCTCAGCCCCTGAAAACCACCCTGGCGCTGGGCCAGTCCCTGTAAGCGGATAAAAGGCGCGGCGCCACGAATACCGGGGATTTTCGATGCATCGGCCACCATAGTCTGCCAGCTGTGCACAGGCTCATTCACGCCGACCAGCTCGGCATGGGGCACCACGTCCAAAAACCGCTCCCTGAGTTCACGCTCAAAGCCGTTCATGGCAGACAGGACAATAATCAGTACCGCCACCCCAAGGGCGATACCCGCGGTGGAGGCAAAGGAGATGAAGCTGATAAAGCTGTTCGACTGGCGGGCGCGGTAGAAACGAAACCCCAGCCACAGCGGCAATGCACTGCCAGCTCTGGAACTCATTGGCGCGCTCCGGCGGTTAATTTGCCACTTTTCATCGACAGCTGTCTGTCCATACGGGCGGCCAGCGCATTGTCGTGGGTAACCACCACAAATGCGGTGCCCAGCTGAGCGGCCAGTTCACGAATAAGGGCATACACGGCTTCGCCACTGGCGGCATCCAGGTTACCGGTGGGTTCGTCAGCCAGCACCAACTTGGGTTGATTGATAAGGGCCCTGGCAATGGCGACCCGCTGACGCTCGCCACCAGATAGCTCAGAGGGCGCATGGGACAACCTGTGACTCAGGCCCACCCGCTCCAGCAGGGCTTCGGCGCGGCCAAAGGCAGTCTTTTTATCCACCCCGGCTATGCGAGCCGGCATGGCCACGTTCTCGAGTGCGCTGAATTCAGGGAGCAGATGATGAAACTGATAGATAAAACCGAGGCTGGCGTTACGGATTTGCGCCTGGCGAGCCGCGCTCAAACGGTAAAGGTCTTCGCCTTCCAACAGCACCTTGCCACTGGTGGGTTTATCTAGCGAGCCCATGATGTGCAAGAGCGTACTTTTACCCGAGCCTGAACCGCCCACAATCGCCAATTGCTCGCCGCGGTATACCGAAAGGTCCACCCCGCACAAGACCTGGGTTTCCAATTTGCCTTCCCGGTAGGTCTTGCTGACGTTTTCGACTTTAAGCAATATGTCTTGCATCTGTATTCTCTCTCACCGGCGCCACGCGCCTGAATGCCTTGGGCATAAATTATTCGTATCTGAATTATTCGTATCTGAGCGCCGACGCAGGCTCCACCCGGGAGGCCCTGAGCGCCGGGTACAGGGTGGCCAGCAAGGTGATGACCACGGTGCCCAGCACTATCAGCCACAGCTGCTCCGCTGAAATAATCACCGGCAGTGGCTGTCCGGCGCCCAGTACGGCAATGCCGAGGCTGCTTAGCAGCGGATTCAGGTTCAGCGTCAGTAACAGGCCGGCAATCAGCCCAAGCACCAGCCCCAGCAGGGCATTCAGGGAACCCTGGGTCACAAAAACGCCCATCACGGCGCTGCGGGTCAGCCCCTGAGTCATCAGCACCGCCACGTCGGTGGTTTTATCCACCACCATCATCACCAGCGCAGATACGATGTTGAAGGCTGCCACCGCCACAATCAGACTGAGCATCAGCGACGTCATGTTTTTTTCCATTTTCACTGCGCCGAACAGATGGCCATAGCTGTCGCGCCAGTCGTGGACGTTGAGCGGCTTGTCGTCGCCCGCCAATATCTCCGGCACTGATTGTCCTATGGTTTCGGCCTTGAAGGGATCGTCCAGATACAACCTGACAGCATCCACCCTGTCAGGGGACTTTCGCATCAAGCGACGGGCATCGTCGTAGTGAATAAAGGCAAGCTGGGCATCCACCTGAGATCCCATCTGAAACAGGCCCGAGACGATAAATTTACGTTGGCTGGGCACGGGTCCCAAAGGTGAAAAGACCACACCTTCACCGCTCAGCACCCGGATGGTGTCGCCTACCGCCACATCCAGCTCCGACGCCAGCTGCACGCCGAGGATTATACGGTATTCACCGCTGACAAGGCTGTCGAAGGCGGGGGAATAGACGGTGGTGGTTTGGGTGGCCAGCCTCGCCTCCACTTCGGGCAGGATGCCGGAAAGCTGCACGGCACTGATGTTGCTGCTCGATTGCAACATGGCCTGGGTACCTGTGGATGGGCTTACGCCCACGATGTCCGGCAACTTTGCTTGCAGCTGGTCGGCTGTTTGGCGCCAGTCGGCAAAGCCATCAGGCTTGTCGATAACCACCTGAGGTACGGCGCCAAGAATGCGCGTTTTGAGCTGCCCTTCCAGGCCGTTCATCACTGAGCTGACCACAATCAGGGCGGCGACACCGAGGAAAATGCCACTCACGGCAAACAGGGTAATAAAGGAAGCGAAGGCATTGGCCTTGCGCGCCCGCCAGTAGCGATATCCGATAAGAAAGGCAGAGGATGAAAACATGTGCGCTGCTGATGCCTTGGCTGTGCTTGCGTATTTATTTGAGTGGGCACGATAATAGGGGTATCTCACCTATAAATAAAGAGGCATGTCCTTGTTAGCCGATCCCAACGCCTATTTCAGCGTGACGCACGATTTCAATGCCTATTTACAGCCGTTTGACGGCCCAATGCCGAATGATGCCGAGCTGCTTGGCATGCGCAGCGTGGGCTTGCAGCTTCTCAGTGACGTAAAGACCCTGGAGGCCGGATGCCTGTTGCAATTAAGGCAACTCGATAACGAAGCCAAAGCCGTGGTGGACTTTTTAAAATTACAGTCGCGCAAAGTAGACATGGTGCTGCACTATGTGCTTGAAAATGAGCAGCGCGATGGCAAACGCCATCAGGGCTTGAGTTTTGGTGGCAGCAATATCCTGGTTGAATCCCAGGGGGAGCTGCGCCCCGGCGATCTTTACAAGACCACGGTTTACATTCGAGATGAGCTGATTGCTCTGGTGTGTATTGCCCGGGTTGCCTCGGTCAGCCACGAAGAAGGCCGTGAGCTTACCGAGCTCGTTTATGAGGCCATACTCGAAGCCGACGTGGAGCATCTGGTCAAAGCCAGCCTCAGCGTACAACAAAAGCAGTTAAAGGCGCGCAAACAGCAAGCACCACGCCCCCCGGAAAGGTGACAAGTCTTAGTGCTTGCCTCTACAATGAGCGCCTGATTTTTCGCAAAAAACCGGCAATCCAATCCGAATGAGCTCATTTACGGTAGACCGTCTTCCCAAGACTCCGGCCAAAGGCCGGGTGTCTGCTGTCAGGCTGCCTGGCGGCGTTGCCCGCGCCCTGACACTGGCCGAAATGACCTGCAGTTACGCGGGTACCACCCTGATAGTCACCAGCGATACCCCCACAGCCCTGGTGCTGGAGGCAGAGCTAGGTTACTTGCTTAAGCCCCGTGGTATCGACATTTGCCTGTTTCCCGACAGGGAAACACTGCCCTACGACAGCTTTTCGCCCCACCAGGACCTGATTTCCCAGCGGCTCGAAACCCTCTCCAATCTGGAGCGGGGCCAGGGGCGTTTAGTGATAGTGCCCCTGACAACTCTGATGGTGCGTTTGCCTCCCAAAGCGTTTTTGGCGGCCAATGTACTTATTCTTAAAAAAGGTGACCGTTATCAGCTGCAGCAGATGCGTCAGCATCTGACAGACACCGGCTATCACCTGGTTGAGCAGGTTTATGAGCACGGTGAGTTTGCCATCCGTGGCTCGATTCTCGATATTTTCCCCAGCGGCGCCCGGGAGCCACTGCGAATTGAGCTCTTCGACGATGAAGTGGAGTCGATTCGCCATTTCGACCCTGAGACTCAGCGCTCCAGCGGCGAAGTTGACAGTATCCGCATGCTGCCGGCAAGGGAGTTTCCCACCGACAGCCAGGCCATCGAAGGGTTTCGCCAGCGATACCGCCGCACCTTTGAGACAGTGACCAACGCGGCCGAGTCTGTATACCAGTTGGTCAGCCGCAATCTGATGCCCGCGGGCATTGAAAACTACCTGCCGCTGTTTTTTGATGACACCGCGACCCTGTTCGATTATCTGCCGGACGAGCTGCAAATCATCACCACAGGCGCCCTGCATCAGGCGGCGGAACATCACCTGAGTGAAATCCACAGCCGCTATGAAGACCGGCGGGTTGACCCGCTGCGGCCCTTGTTGCCGCCCAAGACGCTGTACCAGACAACGGAAGAGCTGTTTGCCCGCTTCAAACAGTATCCGAGAATTGATTTGTCCGGCGACGAAGGCGATAAATCCCTGGATGCCGCCCCCCTGCCCGACATCCGGGCCAATCACAAACTCAAGCAGCCGCTTGAATCCCTTGCGCATTGGGCGCAGGCGGGCCAGCGCATCGCCTTTGTTGCCGAATCGGAAGGCCGCCGGGAAGCACTGCTGGATCTCCTGGGCAAAGCCAGCCTGAAGCCAAAGCTTTTCAGCCATCTGGATGAGTTTCTCGCATCAGACAGCCACCACGGCCTGATAGTGGCACCGCTGTCCATGGGCTGTCAGCTGAAAATCGGTAAATCCCAGGTAGCCGTGGTCTGCGAAACCGAGCTTTTCGGTGAGCGGGTTTCACAGGAGAGACGCCGGGACAAACAGCGCCAGCTCAGTCAGGATGTGCTCATCAAAAACCTGGCCGAGCTCAAGGTTGGCCAGCCGGTGGTACACCTTGAACACGGTGTGGGCCTGTATCAGGGATTGGAAACCCTCGACACGGGAGGCCTGGTAGCCGAGTACCTCAAACTCGAGTATGCCGGCGGCGACAAGCTTTATGTGCCTGTATCGGCACTGCACCTTATCAGCCGTTTTGCGGTGGGCAACGATGACAGTGCGCCGCTCAATCGCCTCGGTAACGAAAGCTGGAGCAAGGCCAAGCGCAAGGCCATCGAAAAAATCCGCGATGTGGCGGCAGAGCTTTTGGACGTTTATGCCCGCCGCGAGGCCCGTCCCGGGGAGCCCTGCACCCTGGATGAAGCCGAATACGCGCAGTTTGCCCAGGGCTTCCCCTTTGAGGAAACCGTGGATCAGGAAACTGCCATCAAGGCGGTTATCGACGATATGTGCCAGCCCAAGGCCATGGACCGACTGGTGTGTGGTGATGTGGGCTTTGGTAAAACCGAAGTGGCCATGCGTGCGGCCTTCCTTGCGGTATCCAGCGGAAAGCAGGTGGTGGTATTGGTTCCCACGACACTGTTGGCGCAGCAGCATTTTGAAAACTTTAAAGACCGCTTCGCCGATTGGCCAGTGCGCATTGAAGTGATGTCGCGCTTCAGAACTGCCAAAGAGCAGCAGGCGGTACTGTCGGCCATGGGTGAAGGCAAGGTCGATATCGTAATTGGCACGCACAAGCTTTTGAATACCGAGCTGAACTTTGAATCTCTCGGTCTGCTTATCATCGACGAAGAGCACAGGTTTGGGGTCCGCCAGAAAGAACGTATCAAGGCCATGCGCGCCAATGTGGATATTCTGACCCTGACCGCCACACCCATTCCCCGTACCCTGAACATGGCCATGTCAGGCATGCGTGACCTGTCTATTATCGCCACCCCACCGGCCAAGCGTCTGGCGGTGAAAACCTTTGTGAGGGAATACGACAAGGCCACGGTGCGCGAGGCGATACTGCGGGAAATTCTGCGCGGTGGTCAGGTGTATTATCTGCACAATCAGGTCGAAACCATCGAAAAGGCTGCTCAGGATATTCGAGAACTGCTGCCCGAGGCGCGGGTCGTCACCGCCCACGGACAGATGCGCGAGCGCGAGCTGGAACGGGTGATGTCGGACTTTTACCACCAGCGCTTTAACGTGCTGGTGTGTACCACCATCATAGAAACGGGCATCGACGTCCCCAGTGCCAATACCATCTTGATAGACAGGGCCGACCACTTTGGCCTGGCGCAGCTGCACCAGTTGCGGGGCCGTGTTGGGCGCTCCCATCACCAGGCCTATGCCTATTTGATGACGCCCCATCCCAAACTGATGACGGTGGATGCCCGCAAACGGCTCGAGGCCATTGATGCGTTGGAAGATTTGGGCGCAGGTTTTATGCTCGCCACCCAGGATCTGGAAATCCGCGGCGCCGGAGAACTCCTGGGTGATGAACAAAGCGGCCACATTTCCAAGATAGGTTTCAGTCTCTATATGGAAATGCTGGAAGGGGCGGTAAAGGCACTCAAGCAGGGCAAAGAGCCGTCGCTGAGGCAAATGCTGGGCGCTCAGTGTGAAATCGACTTGCGGATCCCGGCCCTTCTGCCCGACGATTACGTAAGCGATGTGAATATGCGACTGTCGCTCTATAAGCGGATAGCGGGCTGCGACACTGAAAAAGCCGTGGACGAAATGAAGGTTGAACTTATCGACCGCTTCGGATTATTGCCTGACGCCACGCGCAACCTGTTAACCATGACAGTACAAAAGCACAGGGCCACCCGACTGGGCGCCAGTAAAATTGAGATGCACGCCCGCGGCGGCAGTATCGAGTTTGGTGAAGAGCACAGGGTCGACCCCGGCTTTATCATCGGCTTGCTTTCGTCACAGCCCCAAGTCTATCGTATGGACGGCCCCAATAAACTCAGGTTCACCCTGCCTTGCGAAACCGCCAAGGAACGGTTGGACCTACTGGAACTGCTGCTGGAGCAGCTCGAACAACACAGCGTTGGAGAAGGAAAATAATGATCCGCAAACTTGCGATGAGCGCAGCTTTTTGTTTGCTGCCCCTGAGTCAGGCCATGGCCGAGTCCTGGTTTGAGGTCGAAGTGTTCCTGTTCGAGCGCAATCAGCCCAGCGCCGAGGAGTGGCCAGAGCAAACCCGGCTGCCAGCCTTCGCCAAGGGACGGGATCTTATCAGCCCTGTGCTGGTGCCAAGGGATGCATCTTTGGTGCCCTGTTCAGAGGAAGAGCGTATCGTCGACAGCCTGCGTTGCGATGCCATGGATATGCAGATAACCAGTGTTACGCCAAGTTACCCAAGCCCAATGCCGGTAAAGGTAGTGGCACCATCTCAGCGGGCGGCTGAACCCGGTGCCGGTGCCCTTCTGATGGATAGCACCAAACTGCAATTCAATGATGCTGTGCGTCAGCTCTCCCGGGAATCCGGTATCACGCCACTGCTCCATATGAGCTGGCAGCAGGCGATGCAACCCAGACACGCCTCCACACCGATTCGCCTGTTCGGTGGAGAGAACTTTGCCGACCGTTTTACCGCCATGGGCACATTGAGGCCCGCGCAGGACCCTGTGATGGAAGCCGGAGAAAGCAGCAATGCCTTTGGGCTGACGATTACGTCCGACATGACGCAAGACACTGCCGGGTCAAACAGCGGCGATTCTCAGGCCCTGATTGCATCTGATGCCTCAGGTGGGACATACGGCCAGCTGCAGACTGATAATGGCCTGTCCAGCGGTACGGTATTTCGGCACAAAACACCAGATCCGGTGTGGCAACTGGACGGCCTGATCAATATTTATCTGAGTCACTATCTCTATATTGAGTCCGATTTGGTGTTAAGAACCCCGGGAACCCGTAAGGTAGCGGTTGAGCAAGAACTGCTGGCTTCGAGCCAAAGCGACACCCTGGCAGCAGGTGCTTCGGCCACAAAGAGCGGCCAGCAAATAGCATTTGAAGAGCAGCCTTTCCTGTTTGCAATCCCGCTGACCCAGAACCGACGGGTCCGTAGCGGACAGGTGCATTACTTCGACCATCCCAAACTTGGTATGGTTATCCAAATCCGCAAGATGGCGCAGCCCACTGGCGCCGTGGATGTGGAAGAGCCAGCAGCAGAACCCGAGGGGGATGATACCCCCGAGGCAGACGTGATAAATCAGCAGACTCAGGATTGAGTGATTGAGAAGTCGAGGTAGATTTCATCTGCCTCGTCTTCATTGACTTCGACTGCGTTGACGCTGGCGGCAGGCGAACCTTCCCAGCACCAATCGATGAGTTTCTCCACCAAAGGCGCACTTCCCTGAGCCAGAATTTGTACTGAGCCATCATCCATATTGGTCACATATCCTGTGACTCCCAGCTCCCTCGCCCGCTCCAGGGCAAACCGCCTGAAACATACGCCCTGCACCTTGCCTTTCACCCGAATCAGCACACGCCTCATGTGGACCTCCACCTAAGTGATTGTGTAATGAGCATACGACATCAATTGGAACAAGGAAAATTGAAGCGGAATTTTATGAGGAGCAAAAAAAACAGCTAACAAAACGGCTGTTAGCTGCATCGGGCGACATACGCAATCGGTTGGTCCCTTGGGACCAAAGTGCTTTCATTGATACGAATTGTTACAACCGCATCAGGAAAGGCCGACACTCTACCGCCTGACCGTGAATTTTCAATGCCAGGATCCCCCTCAACGATAAAAATGCTTTAACTTGTGACGCACATCACAAATGAAAGCGCTTTTATCAAGACCGCGTACTGTATTTTGGCTGCGTGATATGGTACGGAAGTTCTATTTAAGCCATGCATTTCAGGCTCAGGTGCTGCGCCCCTGAAATCGGCCGATACTCAGCCAGAGACCTGAGATGTCGCGAAAACGAATTTAAGAGCGAGGCCCGGGATCAAGGCGCAGTCATAAAGGCTTTTATGGTCGGCAGGTGGCTGCCAAGCTCCGGGAATTTATGGGGCTGTTCATCATCCCAAACGATGGGATAAAAGGGAGACAAGGTGGCAGACGCCACCTTGCTGTCGAGCACTTCGTCACGGCGTGAAAGAATACACAGGCAGCGCCCCTGATTCTTCTTACGAAACTCAGTAACACACTTGGCCGCGATATCGGCATATTCCTCTGGTCTGTCGATGCGCCCCACCATGTTGTGCTCAGGCGTAAGGTTGGGATTAATCAGCACCGCACGGATGCCGTTCAAAAAGCCAATACGTTCGGCCCAAAACGCCCCCAACCCAACACCCAGGGCGATGACCTGTTGCTTATCTACGTCAGCCAGTTCACGGGCAACATCATTCAGCATCTGCTGCATGTCGTATCTGGGATGCTCGGTGGAATAGCTAATCAGGCGCACATCAGTATCGATAAATCGCAACTGGCGCATTTTTTCGTGGTTGCCGGGACTGGTGGAGTCAAAACCGTGGAAATAGAGGATCATCAGAAAAGCCCACTGTGCTGTGATAGCTAAACCCTAACAGGGCAAGGGGCAGAAAAGCTTGCGCATCATCAAATAATGCGCAAACTTTGCGAACTTAGACGGACAGAATTAAGGCTGATAGCCTATGGACAGGGCAAGCTCACGGGCTTTTTCCCAACGTTCTTGGTTATCCAACGCCTTAATGGCTTTGATTGGGTCAGGCCTCAGCGCTGCCGCATTACGACGCGCCCTGCCATCATTCTCATTCAGTGACGCATGAGCTGCCAATACCGCCAAGGCGCCTTCACGGTTATTACAGACCAAAATCATGTCACAACCTGCCGACAGCGCTGCATGGGCTCTGGCGGGATAGTCTCCGGCAAAGGCGGCACCTTCCATGCCCAAATCGTCCGAAAAAATCACGCCGTCAAAACCCAGTTCGCCTCTCAGTTTCTCCTGTAACCAGAAAGACGAAAATCCAGCAGGATTGGGGCACAGTTTGTCATACACCACGTGGGCTGGCATCACACCATCGAGGCGCTGGGCACCAATCAGCTGTTTGAACGGCTGCATATCAAGGTTGAGGATCTCACTTGCCTCGCGGCTATCCACAGGCATGGCCACGTGGGAGTCGGCCTTAACGCTGCCGTGTCCGGGGAAATGTTTGCCCACCGCCTTCATGCCGGCGCTTTCCATCCCGCGGATAAAGGCATCAGCAAGCTCGGTAATCTCGTCTGGATTGCTGCTGAATGCGCGCCTGCCAATCACGTCACTGACGCCATTAACATCCAATACGGGGGCAAAGCTTAAATCGATATCACTGGCAAGGAGCTCCACCGCCATCAGAAAGCCCAGCTCAGTGGCCCAGCGTTTTGCCAGCGCCAGATCCTGGCCTGCGGCCGGTAATATGTCTCCCATGGCGGGGATTTGGGTGAATCCCTCGCGAAAACGCTGAACCCTGCCGCCTTCGTGGTCGACGGCAATAAGGAGGTCGGGGCGTACCCGTCTGACAGACGCTATCAGGGCATTTAACTGGGCGCGATTTTCAAAGTTGCGGCTGAACAAAATAAGACCGCCCGTCATGGGGGAAGCCAATAAGGCCTCTTCGTCACGCTCAAGTTGGGTGCCTGCTATATCAAGCATCAAAAAGCCCATAGATTCTCCCTATAAAAATTCATCACATATCAGGCCAGTTGAACAACGCCTATCAACAATTAGTAAAAATCCATTCTGCGATAACGCTATCTTAACGCCAAATCCAGCGTGAACATCAGACGTTAGTCAGATTAATCCGAACCTGATTGCATAAAAATAACTAATGAAACTATCTCTCAGGATTGTGGGATACTTATTGGCTGCGGAGCCGGATTGTCCCGAATGACGCTGCCCTCAGTACTGAGGGGACCAGCCGAGGTTACCGCAAAGCACTCCGGTGAGCGAGCAAGCATCGGACAGACGACTAAAATAACAACTACATCCTAACAGGGCCCAAGCTATGATCAGTGTATTTGACATTTTTAAAATTGGAATAGGTCCTTCCAGTTCACATACCGTCGGCCCCATGAAGGCTGGCAAAGAATTTGTTGCCCGTGTCGAAAACATGGGCATGCTGGCGCAAGTCGATGAACTGCGTGCCGAGCTGTTTGGCTCTTTGGGCCAAACCGGTAAAGGCCACGGCACCGGTAAAGCCGTTATTCTGGGCCTCATGGGTGAAGATCCTGAAACCGTTGATACCGACGCCATTGATGGCATTCTGGCCCAGGTATCGAGTCAGGAAACCCTGACTCTGGCCCAGGGGAAAACCGTCAAATTTACCCGTGAAGACGGCATCATTTACCACAGACGCAAGACCCTGCCAGCCCACGCCAACGCCATGACCCTCTATGCCTTTGCCGGCGGTGAGTGCCTGTATCAGCGTACCTACTATTCTGTGGGTGGTGGCTTTGTGCTGGATGAAGACCAAATCGAGCGCAAAGACCCCTCACCCGCCACCCCAATCAAGGCGGCACCTTACGACTTCAACAGTGCCCAACAGTTGCTGGAGATGTGTACAGATAATGGATTGTCGATTTCATCCCTGATGATGCAAAACGAGCTGACACTGGCCAGCGAAGAGGACGTCAAGGAACGGCTGTGGCATATCTGGCAGACCATGAAAACCTGTATTGAAAAGGGTTATAAAAAGGAAGGTATGCTTCCGGGCGGTCTCAAACTGCGTCGCCGTGCCCCTGGACTCTATCGTCGCCTGCAGGCTGAAGGTCGCAACAACGTCGACCCACTCAATGCCATGGACTGGGTAGACCTGTTTGCGCTGTCAGTTAACGAGCAAAATGCGGCTGGCGATCGCGTAGTGACCGCGCCAACCAATGGTGCCGCCGGGATTATTCCTGCAGTGCTCTGTTACTTTGATACCTTCGTACAGCAGGTGGATATGGACATCTGCGCCCGCTACCTCCTGACTGCCGCCGCGATTGGCATTCTTTACAAGAAAAACGCCTCTATCTCAGGAGCCGAAGTAGGTTGCCAGGGCGAAGTGGGCGTCGCCTGCTCCATGGCCGCCGCCGCGCTGACTGAAATCATGGGTGGCACGGTTGAGCATGTTGAAAATGCCGCCGAAATTGGGATGGAGCATAACCTGGGCCTCACCTGCGACCCGGTAGGTGGCCTGGTACAGGTGCCTTGTATCGAGCGAAATGCCATGGGCGCGGTAAAGGCTATCAACGCCTCTCGTCTGGCACTGCGTGGCGATGGTAATCACAAGGTATCCCTTGATAAGGTGATTAAAACCATGATGGACACCGGCCGGGATATGCGCAGTAAATACAAGGAAACCGCCAAGGGTGGCCTGGCAGTGAATATTGTAGAGTGTTAATTCTCACTCCATAAAAAATCCCGCTTCGTGCGGGATTTTTTATGGGCGTAAACCAACTCAGCGAATAGGCAGTTCTCTGTCGGCAAACATCTCTTCGATGAGTATGGGGTCACGCAAGGCCACGGCTTTTTCAACCACATCACGGGTGAGATGCGGCGCAAAAAGCTCAATAAAGTCATACATGTAGCTTCTAAGGAAACTGCCCTTGCGAAACCCGATTTTGGTGGTGGAATGGGCAAACAAATGGCTAGCGTCGATGGCCACCAAATCCCTGTCAATATTGGGGTCAATCGCCATGGATGCCAGCACCCCCACACCAAGGCCCAAGCGAACATAGGTCTTGAGCACATCGGCACTGGTGGCAGAAAACACCAGTCTTGGCTCAAGTCCGGCGCGATTGAATGCCCGCTCAATTTCTGAGGCCCGGTCAAAACCGAACACATAGGTCACCAATGGATAGCGCGCCAACTCTTCAATGCTGATTTGGCTGCGTCCAGCGAGTGGATGATCCCGGGTCACCACAATGGAGCGATTCCAGTGATAGCACGGCAGCATGATTAGATCTGAATAAAGATGCATGGCTTCAGTGGCAATGGCAAAGTCTGCTTCGCCACGGGCTGCCAACTCACTTATTTGAGTGGGCGTGCCCTGATGCATGTGCAAATTCACCTTGGGATAGCGTTTGATAAAGCCCTTTATGATGTGTGGCAACGCGTATCTTGCCTGGGTATCAGTCGTGGCGATGTTCAACTCACCCTGATCTGGCTTGGTATACTCTTCGGCGACCTTTTTAATACTTTCAACTTTGCCCAGAATATCGTTGGCAATCGCAATAACCTGCTCACCAGCCGGTGTAACATGGGTTAAATGCTTGCCACTGCGCCCGAAAATCTGGATCCCCAGCTCATCTTCGAGCATGCGAACCTGTTTACTGATCCCCGGCTGTGAGGTGTAGAGGTTTTCTGCCGTGGCGGACACGTTCAGGTTGTGGTTAACCACTTCGGCAATATATCTGAGTTGTTGAAGTTTCATCTCGCTTCCTTAGCCACTCCCAAGGGGCGGGAGGCCAATCTTAAGCAGGCTATCTATAATCATGGGTTATAGTACACCGAATAAATTAAATCAAACAGGAATAACAAAACCCATTCGTCCAATTTGAGCGACATGTCCCCCAAGCTGCGCTAAGATATCTATGCTAGTTTATTGATTTATTGTAGCATTGGCTGAATTGTAACAATAATGGACGACCTATGTTATTAATGATCCTGCTCGCATGTGGGGCCTTGTTGCTGCTCATTATTGGAGTCAACGTCGTTCAGCAGCAAAAGGAACGCGCAGAGGCCGAGCGGCGTACAGAAGTTGCACGGCAACGGGCAATTATCGATGAGACCGAAGGCGTACTTTCCAACACAGGTATGTTTCCCTGCAGCACCCATGTAGTGATGGTGCTTTATCGACGCATTCAGGAAGCGCTGGCGGTTGCTGTCGATCTGAGTTCGGGACAACCCAAATCCGATTACCAACGTCGATTGATTGATGTTCAAAGCCAAATCGAAGGCATGAAAGGTGCGGTGAATGTGCCGCCCGTGGAAAGCTTTCGCTTACCGGATAACGACAAGCAAATTCTGGTGATTGTGCAAACCCTGAAAAAGCTTAAAGCCATACTCAGAGCAGAGCACAATAAAGGCAAAGTGGACCCTATGATATTTGCCGATGAAGAGGCACGGGTAGACAGTCTGCAATTGCGTATTAACGTCGAATCCATGATTTCCCGTGCCAGAGCCGCCTGTTATATGAAGCAATATGGCTCTGCCAAGCAGATGGTGACCAAGGCGCTTTCAACCCTGCACGCCATTAAGGCGCAGACCCCGAACGATCCTTTTATTGGCCGTAAGGTTGATGAGGCCAAGCAGTTGCTGGATGAGATCATGGGAGCACAGAAGCTGTCGCAGCCAAGTGCTCCAAGCTCCCGCAAAGAAGGCGACGATTTGGATATGCTGTTCCAGCCCAAGAAGAAGTGGTAGCCCTGTCACTCATTACGTCTAAGCCATAAAAAATCCCCGCAATGCGGGGATTTTTTTATTCAGGCAACCTTTGGGTTGCCCGGTAAAGCGGCTTATTTGGATTCAACCCATTTGCCATCTTTGTAGTGAGCGCTCCAACCAGTGGCTTTACCATTAACCTCGGTGGCCACATATTGCTCCTTGGTCTTACGGCTGAATTTCACCAGCGCCTTATTGCCTTCCGCATCAGCGACAGGCGCATCCGCCAGATACTGATACTTGGGCCACAGGGCTTCACGGTACTTCTTAAGCTCTTCAACCAAAGGCGCGCGTGTTTCCCGTGAGCGCGGGAAGGTACTGGCCGCCAGGAAGATCCCGGCCGCGCCGTCCCTGAGCACAAAATAGGCGTCAGACTTGGTGCATTTCAGCTCAGGAAGATGAATAGGGTCTTCCTTCGGTGGCGCAGCTTCGCCATTTTTAAGGAGCTTACGGGTGTTTTTACAGCTCTCGTTGGTACAGCCAAAATACTTGCCAAAGCGGCCGTTTTTGAGCTCCATATTGCTGCCACAGCGGTCGCACTCAATGACTGGGCCTTCATAGCCCTTGAGCTTAAACGCCCCCTTCTCGACTTCGTAGCCGTCGCACTCCGGGTTATTACCACATACATGAAGCTTACGGGTTTCATCGAGCAGATAAGAGTCCATGGCAGTGCCGCACTTACCACAGCGGTGCATGGCTCTTAGCGCGTCAGTCTCGGCATCTTCACTGCTATCGCTGATGGCTTCTTCACCGGGTGTCAGATTCAGAGTCGTCTTGCAACGCTCTTTGGGCGGCAAGGCATAACCCGAGCAGCCAAGGAACACCCCGGTAGTGCCGGTACGTATACCCATTTGACGGCAACAGGTGGGACAGGGAATATCCGTCAGCACCATTTGATTGGGACGCATGCCGCCTGCATCGGGTTCGGCCTCGGCTTTCTCCAGCTTGGCGGTAAAGCCGCTGTAAAAACCGTCCAGCACGCCCTTCCAGTCTTTGTCGCCCTTGGCAACATCGTCCAGGGTCTGTTCCATACCCGCAGTAAAGTCGTAGTTCATCAGCTCGCTGAAGCTTTCGACCAAACGCTCGGTGACAATCTCACCCATCTTTTCGGCGTAGAAACGACGGTTTTCCACCTTCACGTAGCCTCGGTCCTGAATGGTCGAGATGATGGCTGCGTAAGTTGACGGACGGCCAATGCCACGCTTTTCGAGCTCCTTTACCAAAGAAGCTTCGCTGTAGCGTGCAGGAGGCTTGGTAAAGTGCTGCTTGGGATCCAGTGCCTTTAGAGAGAGCGTATCGCCCACCTGAACATCCGGCAGGGTGTTGTCTTCTTCGTTCTTTTTCTTCAGTGCAGGCTGTACACGGGTCCAACCATCAAATTTGAGAATGCGGCCGCTGGCCTTGAGCTCATAATCGCCCGCTTTGACCGTTAATCGGGTCGCATCGTAAACGGCAGGAGTCATCTGGCATGCCACAAATTGCCGCCAAATCAGCTCATAGAGGCGCTGTGCGTCTCTTTCCATGTCTGTCAGGCTGGCAGACTCCACCTTAACGTTTGAGGGGCGTATGGCTTCGTGAGCCTCCTGTGCACCTTCTTTACTGCCATAACGAAGGGGAGACTCAGGCAGGTACTTGCTGCCAAATTCTTTTTCTATGTGCGCGCGTACATTCTCAAGCGCTTCCTGACTCAAGTTGGTTGAGTCAGTACGCATATAGGTGATGTGCCCCGCCTCATAGAGCCTTTGGGCAAGCATCATGGTCTTTTTCACCCCAAAGCCCAACCGGGTACTCGCCGCCTGTTGCAAGGTGGAGGTAATAAAGGGGGCGCTTGGCTTACTGGAGGTTGCCTTGTCTTCACGGTCTATGACCTTGAAGGTGGCTCCCTCAAGCGCACTGACTGCCGTCATGGCTTGAGACTGATTGACAGGTTCAAAGGCGCTGTCACGATAACGGCTGACGTCCATCACCAACTCAGCCGCTGCTGGCGTGCTCAATGTGGCGTGGACATCCCAAAACTCTTCGGGGACGAAAGCCTTGATTTCGGCTTCACGCTCAACCACCAACCGCACGGCAACCGACTGGACGCGGCCAGCGGATAACCCCCGTGCGACCTTTTTCCACAGCAAAGGCGACACCATAAAGCCCACTACACGGTCCAGGAACCGCCTGGCTTGCTGGGCGTTAACCATATTGGTGTTCAAATCAGTGGGGCGGCTGAAGGCCTCCTGAATAGCGCTTTTGGTAATTTCGTTGAATACCACACGCTTATATCTGGATTCGTCGCCACCTATCACTTCCTGCAAGTGCCAGGCAATGGCCTCCCCTTCTCTATCCAAGTCGGTTGCGAGATAGATTTGGTCAGCGCTGCTGGCAAGAGATTGAAGTTCTTTGACCACCTTCTCTTTACCGGGCAGTACCTGATAGTTGGCTTGCCATCCATGTTCGGGATCAACACCCATACGGGCAACCAAGGATTGTTTATCCTTTTGCGCCTTGTATTTGGCCTTTTCCTCAGGATTCATTTTGCGAACTTCGGCAGCTGACTTGGTGCTGGCTTTGCCTTCGGCGGCAGACGAGGTTGGCAGATCACGAATGTGGCCAACACTCGATTTCACAATAAATTCTTTACCAAGATACTTGTTGATGGTCTTGGCTTTCGCCGGCGATTCGACAATAACGAGCGATTTACCCATAGCTTAATTTGCGCCAAAAGTCTCGAGAAGGTAGAAATTGGCACCATATATAGAGGGTTGAAACCGCAGTTTCAAGCGCTTCCCTCAGATATCTGGACCAGCGAGTCACTTTTTAATCAATAATGAAAAAAATGTTTAAAAATAACTTTGCGTAATTAAAAACTAATATTTCATATTCCGCCAGCAAGCAAGCAATAGTTATGCAAATCTGGCAATTGTCACGACTTTTGCTGTCTTTAGGCAACTTGTGAAGCAGGATTGTCCCAGTATACTGAGGCCTTCATCACATAATATCTATACAAAAACCAAGCTCGAGCCCCACAGAGGACAAGCAATGAAGCACTTCGAAGCAAACTTTGATGGACTGGTTGGCCCTACTCACAACTATGCCGGTCTGTCTTTTGGTAATGTCGCCTCCCAAAGCAATGCCGCCCAGATTTCAAACCCCAAGGACGCAGCCAAGCAAGGGCTGAAAAAAGCCAAAGCACTGGCTGATATGGGCTTGGTACAGGGTGTGCTGGCACCTCAAGAGCGCCCGGATCTTCACACGCTGCGCCGGGTAGGTTTCTCGGGCTCGGATGCTGATGTGCTTTCTCAGGCAGCAAAAGCCTCTCCGGTGCTGCTGCAAGCCTGTGCCAGCGCCTCCAGCATGTGGACCGCAAACGCAGCGACAGTTTCCCCAAGTGCTGACAGTGCGGACGGAAAGCTCCACTTTACGCCAGCAAACCTCGTCGACAAGCTGCACCGCAGCATAGAACCTGCAACCACTGGCAATATATTGAAAGCCATATTCAGCGATGAGCGTTATTTTGCTCACCACCAACATTTACCAGAGCATCCACATTTTGGTGATGAAGGTGCAGCCAACCATACCCGCCTGTGCCATGATTATGGCCAAGCCGGCGTCGAAGTCTTTGTCTATGGTCGCAGTGTTGCCGACCTGTCCCGTCCCGCACCGGTAAAATATCCAGCAAGGCAAACGCTGGAAGCCTCGCAAGCTGTCGCCAGATTACATCAGCTCAGTGATGACCGCACTGTGTACATACAGCAAAATCCCGATGTGATTGACCAGGGCGTCTTCCATAACGATGTGATTGCCGTAGGTAACCAAAATGTGCTCTTTTACCACGAGCAGGCTTTTTTGGAGACCCAGGCCAAACTCGCTGAAATCGATAAAAAAATGCGTGGCAACATGCATTTTATCGAAGTACCCACTGCCAAGGTGGGCGTGCAGGATGCGGTTAAGAGCTATCTCTTCAATACTCAGATAGTAACCCTGAAAGATGGCAGCATGGCCATCATTGCCCCCACCGATTGCCAGGAAAACGCGGCTGTACACGCCTATTTGAATGAGCTGGTCACCCTGAATACCCCCATCAAGGCAGTACACTACTTCGATGTGAAGCAAAGCATGCAAAATGGTGGAGGCCCTGCCTGCCTGCGCCTGCGGGTTGCGATGAACGATACTGAACTGGCAGCGGTCAATCCACAGGTAATGATGAATGATGCCCTCTTTGCCCGCCTGAACCAATGGGTAGATAAACACTATCGCGACCGCCTGAGTACCCAGGACCTGGCAGACCCGCAGCTATTGATTGAATCGCGCACCGCACTGGACGAGTTGACTCAAATCATGAACCTTGGCAGCGTATATCAATTCCAGCGTTGATACTAAGTCGGTTAAAACGATTCAAAGAAAAAGCCGCTTGAGTAGCGGCTTTTTATCAGTTATTTTTCACATATCTGGACTCTCACAGCCCATAAAACATCAGAACCTTCAGCATCGCTGATGTAGATTTACCCCCCCCCCAAAAAAAATAAAGAACCCTCAGTGCCGTCAGGAGCCTTTGTTGATTCAACAAAAAGAAAGGCCACTCGTCAGAGTGGCCTTTTGGTATTTTTATGGCTGTTAAACTGTCGCTTAATAGATATTTACAGGAACTGTCAGCACTTCTGTAACCGTATTGCCTGGAGTAGTCACAGTCACAGAGAAGACGCCACTCTCGGGTTGGTCTGCGCCCTTAACAGTAACTGAGAATTGTCTTGCGCCATTGTAGTTGCTGCTTGGCCAGGTGTAGTTGGCGGTACTGGCGATAGAACCGGCTGAAGTAGTGAATTGAACAATGGTTCCGGCAGGCATCTGCTGATTGTGCAAATCAGAAATGGCAAACACAACTGATGCGGTTGATTTACCATTGATGTCGATGCTGCCACCGGTTGATACACCATCACGGTCGTCAATTACCACATCATCAGCAGCAGTGGCAAAAGCCTCACTGCCTGACATCACCAGTACCAGACTGCGTCTTACAAACAGCGACTGGGCATCGCTGCTTGCACAGCCCGCATGGGCAGGCACTGAGCAAAGCACGCCATTGTACTTGCCATCTGCGGCATCGAATTGACCGTCTACGTCAAAGTCAACGAGCTCTTCATTTGCGCCACCGGATTGACCACCGGCTTGCTGAGGGTTGAAAACGCCATCCTCGTTATGATCGACAAAAGCATCGGCCAAATCATAACCGTCACCGCTGACATCTGTACCTGTCAGGAAGGCGGTCATTTCAGCAGCATCAAAGCGGCCATTACCGTTGGTATCTGGGAAGGACTCTTCCCCCACAGCAGTAGCAGTGATGGTTGCACGGCCACCGAACTTCTGTCCATAGAAGCCATAATAGCGGCCTCCATCTTCAACCAAGACAGGCGTTGGGTTGCGAACCATAGCACCTGAACCGTCGATAAGCTTCACGCCGTCTGGTCTGGCATTCTGACTGCGCCACACCACAGTACAGCCACCATTGGCAGTGGTACAGGATGGGTCGATGGAACCACCTTCCGTTGTAAAATATACCGCCGTACCATCTGGAACAGGGTTGTTAAAGGCATCGGCCAGACGCGCGGTCACCTTCACTTCAGTGCCATCAACCTCCCAGCCTTCGGCATTCAGGATTTCGGCAGACAGGGAGAAGCTGTCCTGATCAGGTTTGCCGGTAGAGATAACCAGTACGCTGGATTGGCTCGAAATAACAGGATTAGTGCCATCAATCGATGCGGTAACGCGCACAGTGGTCGCCACGGCGCCCGAAGTGACGACTGTTTGGGCAATACCCAGACTATTGGTCGTCGCTGTTGCAGGGCTGAGGGTCAAACCACCCACAGAAGTGTTCAACGCGAAAGACACCGCCTTGTTGGCTACCGGGTTGCCGTTGGTATCCAGTACTTTAAATTTGACAGTGGATGATTCATCACCACCTGTGCCCTTGATACTGATATTTTCAGGACTTGCGCCTACAAATACGATACTACCGGCGTCAGCTGCCAGCACATTCAATGTACCTGTGGCTGACAGGTTCTTGCCGCCAACATCGGCAGAAACACTGATGTTGTCATCACCCACGCAACCTTTGGCCAAGTAGGTACTGGTCGCAATACCACCAACTGCCGTAACTGGACTACTGAGCTCAGCCTGTCCCTTGGTAGCACAGGTTGAAGAGAAGCTGACACTGACAGGCTCGGTAAAGAGAATGTCCTGATCGTCCTGGAGCTTAATGGATACGGTCGCGGTACCACCGGCAGAAATAGCGCTGGCACTCACCGAGGCCTTACCCGCAACAAAGTCTCCTTCTGCGGTTCCCATCAGCACATTACTGGCACCAATAACAAACACTTTCTGTCCGCTTTCACCGGTGGACAGCGTAGCAGTTGCTTCGGCTGCACCTGGCTGGCTGCCGGCATAAATATCGACACTCGCCTTGCCGTTCGCATCCGTAATAGCAGTTTTAATCGGCAGATCGCCAAGAGATGAGTTGAATGTAACAATAACTGTCTTGGAAATACCGGAAACAGTGGCAACCAACTTACCAGGCTTGGTGCTCGAAATGGTATCGGTTGGGGCTCCATCAGCATCGGTAAGCGTCAAGCTGACCTGAGCCTCGCCACCGGTGGAGCTTCCACCATCCCCCTTCATGGTAAAGCCAACTGGCTCGCTGGCCTCACCAGTATCGACACTCGCAGTGACTGTACCTGCACCGGCGATATCTGCCGTACTCAGTGTAATAGTGGCGTTGCCGTCGGCATCGGTCAGAGCAGTGCCTGTGGATGGGGTAAAGGTGCCTAACGTTGCGTCATTCAGTTTAAAGGTGACTAATTTTCCAGCTTTTGCACCAGAAATCGATCCTTTAACATTTGCTGTCACTGTGGCGGGTGTATCAATGCCAATTGTGCTGTTGGAAGAGCTAAATGTTATAGCTGCTGTCACCGTAATTGTGTCTGTTGGAGGCGGCGTGGGTGTTCCTCCCCCTGTATCTGAAATCGAACCACCGCCCCCGCAGGCAATTAATAAAAACGAGAGGAAGGTGGCCAACCATAACTTAAACGCTGACTTCATTGTCAGACTCCCTGTTACTCTAGTTAAAATACTCAAGCATTCCGCTTCTTACTTATAGGCTAACAATACACAATTTTCATGTAACTTTTCTATTACCCGATTCTTTTATTTCGTGGTTTTACCAGAAAACTTTAGTTAATTGCCCGTTTCCTCGGCACCGCTTTCTTGCTAGGCTTTTGTGCGCCAAAACACAAAAGCACAAAAAATAAACAGGAAAATCTATGGCTGCTGCACAATCCAGTAAAATTGGCCTGACAGGCAAGATCTTAATCGGCATGGGTGCCGGTATTTTAATAGGTTTGCTCCTTCGTAATTTTTTCGGTGGCAGTGAGTGGGTTCAGGACTATATCACCGAGGGTTTTTTCCATGTGATAGGCACTATATTTATCAACAGTCTCAAGATGTTGGTTGTGCCTCTGGTATTTATTTCCCTGGTCTGCGGGACCTGCTCTCTGAGTGAACCTTCCAAATTAGGCAGATTAGGCGGTAAAACACTCGCTTTTTATCTGTTTACCACGGCCATCGCACTGGTAGTGGCCATCTCTGCCGCCGTCATTGTCCAGCCCGGAAATGCCTCGCTTGCATCCGAAAGTATGCAGTATTCCGCCAAAGAAGCTCCCAGTCTGGCGGATGTGCTGATCAACATAGTGCCATCAAACCCGATGAAAGCACTGAGCGAAGGAAATATGCTGCAAATCATTATTTTTGCGGTAATTTTCGGATTCGCGATTTCACATATTGGTGAACGTGGTCGCCGTGTCGCAGCCCTGTTTGATGACCTCAACGAAGTCATCATGCGCGTGGTTACCCTGATCATGCAGCTGGCTCCCTACGGTGTGTTTGCCCTGATGGGGAAACTGGCACTGACCCTTGGCATGGAAACCCTCGAGAGCGTGATTAAATACTTCATGCTGGTGTTGGTGGTATTGCTGTTCCACGGGTTCGTGGTGTATCCGACCTTGCTTAAGCTCTTCTCGGGTCTCAGCCCACTGATGTTCATCCGTAAAATGCGTGACGTGCAGCTGTTTGCCTTCAGCACAGCCAGTTCTAACGCCACACTGCCTGTGACCATGGAAGCCTCTGAGCATCGTCTGGGCGCCGATAACAAGGTGGCATCTTTCACCCTGCCTCTGGGCGCTACCATCAACATGGATGGCACTGCCATTATGCAGGGCGTAGCAACTGTGTTTATTGCCCAGGTGTTTGGTATCGACCTGACCATTACCGACTATGCCATGGTCGTGATGACAGCCACACTGGCCTCAATCGGTACAGCAGGCGTGCCTGGCGTAGGCCTGGTGATGCTTGCCATGGTGCTCAATCAGGTTGGTTTGCCCGTGGAAGGCATTGCCCTCATTTTGGGTGTGGACCGTATGCTCGATATGGTGCGTACCGCAGTAAACGTTACGGGTGATACTGTGGCCACAGTGGTGATTGCCAAGTCCGAAGGCGCCCTCAATGAAGCCGTCTTCAACGACCCCAAGGCAGGTAAAACAGCGGGTAGCTTTGAAGCAGAGGTCCATCGCGGCGAATAAACGCCTGTTGGGAAAATGTGTTGCGGGGTGAAATATCCCCACACCGCTTGGTTAATAAGATCTTCGTTAAAACATGAAGTATAAAAAAAGGCGCCATGGGCGCCTTTTTCATATCTGTTTTCTTGCCTGCTTAAAGCCCCATAACGTTCAGTTAGATGGGGCTCACCGGGGTTAACGCTCCCAGTATGATTCTTCCAGGCTGTCTTCCCTTTCCGGCAATGCTCTGGAGAGTCTTGGACTGTGCTGGGCCAGCACTTCATAGGCTACACGGTTTGCATATTTGCAGATCTGCGAGAATGACGAATAGCAGAGCCCTTCGTTTCTGTGCTTGCTGGAGCCGGGGACATTGACCTTGTGGAAATTATTCGCCGCCAGGTCATGGAGCAGCGCCGAGAGCGCACCATCACCGGCACCATTGGTATTACGGATTTGCTCAGGACCTCCCATATAGGGCGAAATGTGCGCATACACCTTGATAGGTTCGCGGCAATCACGCTTTCGCATCGGGCGGGAGAACTCAAAGCGGTTGAACTCGGGAATGGCACCTGGCAGCAGAGTGTGGCTGGTTTCGCGCTTGTCGCTGTCTTCGGTATAACCTGCAGTGTAAAGACCAATGGGGCCCGCCGTGGTCAGCACCATATCACACCATTCCAGCGCCGCCTCACTGGCAAGCAGTGGGTCGGCAAACCCCGTCAGGGCCTCGCCCTCGTCTTCGTTCATCGCCAGGATAGTGACGTTATCGCGAATAAAGGCCTGCCACCAGACCGGATCTTCCTGAATGAGGAAACGGGTACCCAGAGTCAGGACCACGGGCACATCGGCTGCTTTGGCGTATTCAATGGCCTTGAGCGCTGCCTGGCTCATGCCATCGCCCTCGGCGGCACGCATCAGATAGGCAGTCAACACCAGCGCGGCACTGCCCTGCACCACATCCTTATCGATAAAGTCTGGAGAGAGCTTGTCCATGGCCCCCTTGCTGATGGCAAAGGTACGCTCGCCGCAATCTGAAATCAGAGTGAAACAGCGACCAATAGGGCCATCTACCGGTTGCAGGTGATTCAGGTCGACCTTGGATGAGGTGTGGCACAGGTAGCGATAGGCGTAGCTGCCCACCTCAATGGACTTACTCATCACCCCAAAAAGCACTGATCTATCATCAGCCAAAATGGAGTAGTTGTGCACAGTGTTACCAATGGTGCCACCGGCAAACTCGTCACTGATAAGATTATCGCGCTTGAGCTCCTCGTAGAGCGCATGGGCGGTTGCATCATCAATCAGGGTGGAATTACCTTTGGGTAACTGATAGCGCACCAACAAGTCTTCAGCGACCTTGGCTTCAATGTCCACCAGGGTTTGATCGATGCCGCTGATATAGGTCTGCGTTGGCTGAGGTTGCTGAGTCAACTGCTCAAGCAGCGGATCTCGGGTATTGACGGGGAAGTAATGTTTTGACTTGCGCTGGCCAGGAAACTTCATAACGGGATCTCTGTTCTTTGCCTATTTGCACTATGGCAGAGTTGCACTTGCCGCATCCATGCACATCAGACCCGGAGCCCTGCCTGGCACCAGACTTAAACAAGTAAAATTGATTTTAGGCCGGAGTGATATTCATCGCCAAAAGGCTGGGAGATCCACGCAAAAGAGAGCTGCAAATACCGCCGCCCGGCTCAAAGGCGGCAGATTCTATCATATTTTAAGACGCTGACCAGTGATGAGCAAAGCCGCATCAGCCAACTTGCCAGCCGAGGCTCTGTTCCCTGACCAGTTCCGCCAGCAATCGGATATGGCCATCGTCGTCGTTCAGGCAGGGAATAACCCTGTATTGCTCGCCACCGGCATGGATAAAGGACTCTTTCCCCCCTTCGGCAATCTCTTCGAGTGTTTCGAGACAATCTGCCGAAAAAGCAGGACACATAATGTCCACCTTCTTAACCCCCTTGCCCGGCAGGCTCTCGAGCAACTCGTCGGTATAGGGAGTCAGCCACTCTTCTTTGCCAAAGCGGGACTGGAAACAGACCTGCCATTCGTCGTTGCCAAGGCCAAGCTCTTTGGCAACGAGTCTTGCGGTTTCCTGGCACTGGGCCTGATAGGGGTCACCTTCGGTTATGTATCTGAGCGGCACACCGTGGAACGACATCAGTAAGAGTTCAGCTTTGCCGTCAGCCTCCCACAGGCGACGAACAGAGTCAGCCAAGGCCCGGATATACAGCGGATGACGATAATACTCGCGTACCATGCGCCAGTCCGGCAGACGTCGCCATGACTTGAGCACCCCGGCAACTCCGTCGAACACACTGGCTACCGTCGAGCAGGAGTACTGAGGATACAGCGGCAACACCACCACACGGTCTATGCCCTGTGCCTTCAGGCTTTCCAGCCCCTGGCTCAGCGACGGTGAGCCATAACTCATCCCCAGCGCAACAGGAACCTCATGGCCATAGAGGCTGCTCAGTTCGGCGGCAAGCTTCTCTCGCTGACGCTGACTTATCACCATCAGAGGCGAGCCCTCATCCCACCAGATGCTCTGGTACAGTTTGGCGACTTTGGCGGGACGGGTGTTGAGAATGATGCCATTCAGGATTGGCTTCCAGATCCAGGGAGACAAATCCACGACCCTGGGATCGCTTAAAAACTGCTTTAAAAAACGGCGCACGGAAGGGGCGTCGGGGGCATCTGGGGTGCCCAGATTGACAAGGAGTACTCCAAACATTGGCTGTTCCTGGCTCACATCTCACCTCAAATTGGCAAACTTTGGCTTAGCCTACCATAGGCTAAAAAACAAAAAAGCCTGTTTTCACAGGCTTTTCTACAAAGTGCGATCTCTGGCTATCAGCTCAGGGCTGCCTGGATCAACTTACTGACCTCGGCCACGCTCTGGGTACCGTCGAACTTGATGTACTTGGTGTTACCTTCAGCAGCCACCTTGCCATAATAGTCAACCAATGGCTTGGTTTGCTCATGGTAAATCCCCAGACGCTTACGCACTGTGCTCTCTTCGTCATCCGGACGGATAACCAGATCTTCACCGGTCACGTCGTCCTTGCCTTCCACCTTGGGTGGATTGAACACAACGTGATACACACGGCCTGAGCCTGGATGTACGCGGCGACCGCTCATGCGGTTCACAATTTCTTCATCAGGCACATCAATTTCAATCACGTGATCGATGCTGATGCCATTGGCAGCCATGGCATCGGCCTGAGGAATGGTGCGTGGAAAACCGTCCAGCAGGAAACCTTTGGCACAGTCGTCCTGAGCAATGCGCTCTTTCACCAGACCTATGATCAGCTCATCAGAAACCAGCTGACCTGCGTCCATCACTTTCTTGGCTTCCAGCCCCAGCGGCGTGCCGGCTTTCACTGCGGCGCGAAGCATGTCGCCGGTAGAAATCTGGGGGATTCCGTAGTGTTCCATGATGAACTGAGCCTGGGTACCTTTACCGGCACCTGGGGCGCCCAATAGGATAATGCGCATCGGGGAGTCCTCTTAAATTCGCATCGATATTCTTCTTAGGGCGGCGATCTTCGCACATAAACCCGCGCTTTAGAAGGCCTGCGCTTTCGACTTTAGCCTCAGTTGGCACAAAAAAGTGCCAAAGTCGGCGCAGACTTTTATTCAATAAAGCAGGCTGTAAAGCTTACGTCTGAAGCTGTTGGCAATACTGCTGCCCTGCCCCATCGCCGTTAAAATGCCCATAAACGCTTGTTTTATTTCACCGCCTTCGGCCCCTAAATCCCGTTTAAGCACGTCATAAAGCAGCTCAAGTGCTTCTTCTTCACGCTTGGCCTGGGCCAACGCCTTGGCAAGTTCAATGCGAAGCGGATGATTGTCAGGCGAGTCGGCGAATCGGCTCTGCAGCTCCCTGACTTCCGGGGTGTCTGCCGCTTCCCTGGCCAGCGCCAGTTTTGCCTTGAGGCTTTGAAAATACGCATCCTGATCGGCAAGACCCACCAACGCCAGACGCTGCTCGGCGTTGCTGAGCTCGCCTTGCACAATTTCCGCTTCTGCCATCAGCAGCGCCCACTCGGCGCCTATAGCTGTGGAATCCATTTCGATGCTTTTAAGAAGCGCTAAGGCATCGGCCCCTTTGCCATCGGCCAGCGCTTGCCTTGCCTGCTGCAATACTTGTTTCCAGGCCTGAGGTAAATGCTGAGCCAGCAAGGCATCGAGCTCCGCATCGGTTTTATCCCCGGCAAAGCCGTCAACCGGCTGGCCCTGGCTAATCACCAACACGGTTGGCAGCGCCTGAATGCGAAAATAGGACGCTATTTCCATCTCGGTTTCACAGTTCACTGTGGCCAACACACCGCGGCCGTTGATGAGCTGAGCCAAACGGGCATTCATAGCCACGCTGTCCGGGTGTGACGGCGCGAAGAAACTCAACACAATGGGCGCTTCGAGCGATTTTTCCAGCACTGACTGGATATTGTCCCGGGTCAGCGCCACGCCAGCCATGGCAGCATCTGCCTGTTGAGGTATCCCTTGAGTCATAGGTGCTTCCCCTGAATGTAAAAAAGCTATTATCAAAAAGACAAACGGGGGCATTCGCCCCCGCAATCAGTTTAGCCGACAGATTTAAGCAGCATCTGGTTCACCAGCTTGATGAAAGCCGACGGGTCGGCCAGGCTGCCACGCTCAGACAGGGTAGCCTGCGCCAGCAGCATCTCCGCCCACTGGGCAAACGCCGCTTCATCCTGCTCTTTATCCAAACGGGCCACCAGCGGATGAGTTGGGTTGAGCTCAAGCGTTGGCTTGGTTTCAGGCACTGGCTGGCCTGCCGCCTGCATCAGTTTGATCATCTGGCTCGACATCTCGCCTTCGCCTGTTACCACACAGGCGGGCGTATCGGTCAGACGGGTGGTAATTTTCACGTCGCTGACCTTGTTCCCAAGGGCAGACTTGAATCGCTCCACCAGCGGCTCAGACTCCTGAGCCAGTTTTTCCTGCGCGGCCTTTTCAGCCTCGTCTTCCAGTGCGCCGAGATCCAGATCGCCACGGGTCACTGAGTGCAGAGCCTTCTCTTTGTAGTCGTGCAGATGGCTAATCAGCCACTCATCAATGCGCTCAGACAGCAGCAGCACCTCGATGCCCTTCTTCTTCAAAAGCTCCAGGTGAGGGCTGTTGGCTGCGGCCTCATGGCTGTCGGCCACTATGTAGTAAATCTTTTCCTGCCCTTCCTTCATACGGCCAATGTAATCATCCAGCGACACTGAAGGTGTGGCATCGCCAGTGTGAGTCGAAGCGAAACGCAGCAATCCGGCGATACGCTCGCGGTTGGCAAAATCTTCCGCCGGACCTTCTTTGAGCACGGTACCGAACTCGGCCCAGAACTGCTGATACTTGTCCGCGTCGTCCTTGGCCAGCTTTTCCAACATAGACAGCACGCGCTTGGTCAGGGCCTGACGCAAGTTGCGGGTGACCTTGTTGTCCTGCAGGATTTCGCGGCTCACGTTCAACGGCAAATCGTTGGAGTCAATCAGGCCCTGTACGAAACGCAGGTAAGATGGCATAAACTGCTCGGCGTCATCCATGATGAACACCCGCTGCACGAAGAGCTTGAGACCATGCTTGCGGTCACGGTTCCACAGATCCCAGGGCGCTTTGGCCGGGATATACAGCAGGCTGGTATATTCCTGATTCCCTTCAACCTTGTTATGACTCCAGTCAAGCGGGTCGGCATAGTCGTGGGAGATATGCTTGTAAAACTCTTTGTATTCGTCGTCGCTCACCTCTGACTTACTGCGGGTCCACAGTGCGGTAGCCTTGTTCATCGCTTTCCACTGACCTTCAGTGGCAAGAATTTTCTCGCCATCTGGACCATCGCGCTCAGGGGTGCCTTCCTGGTACATCTCTACCGGAATGGAGATATGGTCTGAGTACTTGGTGATGATGGAACGAAGACGCCAGTCATCGGCAAACTCTTTTTCTTCGTCACGCAGATGCAGCACGATTTTGGTACCGCGGTCTGCCTTGGTGATGGTTTCCACGCTGAAGTTACCTTCACCTTCCGACTCCCACTTCACGCCTTCGTCGGCGTTGTGGCCTGCGGCGCGGGTGAACACTTCAACGCGCTTGGCGACGATAAAGGCCGAGTAGAAACCGACCCCGAACTGGCCAATGAGCTGCGAGTCTTTGGCGCTGTCGCCGGAAAGGGTTTTAAAGAACTCGGCGGTACCCGACTTGGCGATGGTACCGAGATGCTCGATAACGCCGTCGCGGGTCATACCTATGCCATTGTCTTCAATGGTCACAGTGCCCTTGTCTTTGTCGGCGCTCACGCGCACCCGCAGCTCGCCGTCACCTTCGTACAGGCTGTCGTTGGTCAGCGCCAGGTAACGCAGCTTGTCGGCGGCGTCGGCGGCATTGGAGACCAATTCACGCAAAAAGATTTCTTTGTTGGAGTACAAAGAGTGGATCATCAAATGCAAAAGCTGTTTGACTTCTGTTTGAAAACCATGGGTTTCTTGATGCGACATCTCAGTTCCCTTTTCTTTCAGTGTTACAAAAACATTCAGGTATGTGGGGCTCATCGCCCGGATAGAACTGAAATGGGGGCGTTGAAACTCTTTTCAAGGGGCACTGAACCAGAGAGGCTCAAGCGGATAAAAAAACAACAAAAAAGCCCCGACAAAGCGGGGCCTTTATAAAAATCAGAGTCAGAGGGGCAAACGGCCGTTAAAGCTCAGTGCCAGGGTGGTGCTGTCTACGTATTCGAGCTCTCCGCCCACTGGTACGCCGTGGGCAATCCGGCTGACGGCAACACCTGCACGACGGGCAATGTCGGCTATGTAATGGGCCGTGGCATCCCCTTCCACTGTGGGATTGGTAGCCAAAATCAGCTCGCTGATACCTCCGCCACCCAATTGGCCTTCAAGCAACGACAGCCCCAGCTCCTCGGGTCCAATGCCATCCAGGGGTGACAAATGCCCCTGCAGCACAAAGTAGCGCCCCTGAAAATGACCGCCGGACTCGATAGCCAGCACGTCCGCCGGGGTTTCCACCACACACAGGGTGTCGGCTTCTCCGCGTCTGCTACTCGAGCAAATCGGGCACAAAGGCTCTTCGGTGAAAGTACGGCACTTCTGGCAGTGACCCACCTCACTCATGGCTCGCGACAGGGTGTCGGCCAAACGTATGCCCGCTCTGCGATCGCTTTCGAGCAGGGCAAAGGCCATGCGCTGGGCCGATTTGGGCCCCACGCCGGGCAGGCAACGCAGGCTCTGGATAAGCTCATCCACCAGCGGACTGAATTTCATCGCCGGCCTTTCCTCAGAATGGCATCTTCATGCCGGGTGGCAGTTGCATGCCGCCGGTCACTTCGGCCATCTTGGCTTTTTGATTTTCTTCAACCCGGCGGGCCGCATCATTGCAGGCCGCAGCCACCAGATCTTCCAGCAGTTCTTTATCGTCTTCCAGCAGGCTTGGGTCGATTTCCACTTTGCGTACGTTATGAGTACCTGTCATGGTAACTTTCACCAGACCGGCACCAGACTCACCTGTCACTTCCATGCGGGCAATTTCTTCCTGCATTCTGGCCATTTTTTCCTGCATCATCTGGGCTTGCTTCATCAGGTTGCCCATTCCGCCTTTTCCAAACATACGCTTAATCTCTTTCGGTTGAGGCCCGCAGCCGTGCGGGCAAAATGAAGTTGTAAACGGTGAAAAATGAAGTTGGCTAATCTTACTGAAATCTGAGGCATTGGCAATTATCCCTGTCACGGGAATGCCATTAAATCCCACTCAGACCACAGGCTCCTGAGCCAGTGCCGGTGGCGCCGGTAAGGCTCTGCCCCGCTGAGCGAGCAGTTCAGGCGGATAGCCAATGCTGTCATCATCAAACCAGGCACCGGCCTGCTGCATCAGTCGTTGCACAGCAGGATCGGTATTGAGCGCCCCTCGGGCACAGGCCAAAAGCTCGCGATGAAAACGGGCACGGATATCCAGCGGTGTTTCGCGGCCCGTCACCTCACCCACTTCCAATGCGATTTCAGCCTCATGGCCGAGGGCATTGGAAAGCGCCTCATTAAGCTGGGCAATGGCCACCGGCGCCGCCAAATGCTTTTGGTCCTGCTTCAGCACCAGGGGGATGGGATTGCACCATTCAAGACACACCGAGTTGACGGCCAACTGCCGCACCCGGCCGCCAATTTCCAGCGCGCCCATGAGCTTGTACCAGCGCAGGTCTGTTTCATCTCCGCTGATGCTATTGGCAACATCGTGATGGGTGACCTGTGGCGCATCTGGCTTTGATGCAATGCCCGTTTGTGATTGAACCTGTGCCGCGGTTTGAGATTGGGGGGCATGTCCCGCTTTGGTCTCAACCACTGCCAGGTCTGAGTTTGAGGCCTCAGCCATTGACGATACGGGCGCTTTAACCCTGTCATCCGCTGTGACGGCGTCTTCCCAGGGCGGCCTGTCATAGTCGGCTGCCACACCTTGACCCGATGCTATGGCAGGGACCTGAGAGTCAGACGCCGCTGTGGGTTGTGTATTGGCAGGCGTCGCATCTGACGCGGTGTCGCCCGCTCCCTTTACAGTCGGCGCCCGGGTTATCGAAACGGCAGCATAATCCGGTGCTCCGGTTACCGGAACGACATCATTTTCCTGTGCTTCCTCTACAGCCGGCGCTTCAGCTACCGAAACGGCATCATTTTCCTGCGCCGCCATTCGGCGACGCTCGAAACTGGATACCGGCTTTTTTGCCTCATCCTCTTTCGCCTCCGAGGTGATGCCGCTGAGCAAATCTTCTCTGGCAGCCAACACGGCATCGAGCAAATCATCACCAAAAGCTGCTGCCTGCGAGCCCAGGGGCACAGCTTCTGCGGCGACCTTTGAGGCAGCTCCCATGGCCTCGCCCTCGGCCTGAGTGCCAGCTTTGGGATCATCGCGACTTTCGGCGCCACGGTCGGCGCTACTGTCAGTGCGAGTGACTGAGTTTGCTTCGGCCTCTGGCGGGCGGCTTAGGTGAGTATCAGCAACCTCGGCCGAATAACTCTGTGGGTAGTCGGCATACGCCATCTCATCAAATAATGGCGGGCCATCATGCAAAGAGAAGTCGCCTTCACTATCGCGTTGAAAGCCATGTTCAGGGCTGAACCCCTGACTCTCGGCCTGGGAAATCAGCAGGTTTTGCTCTGCAAACAGGGCGGCAGCCCCAGCTTCCTGCGTATCCTCATCTGAACTCAGCGCTGTCTCGGCGTTATTCCCGGCTAAAGAGTTCAAAGCCTTGGCAGAGTCAGGTGCCTTGACTGCGCCAGCGTCAACATCAACGTCAGTGCCTGTCGTTTGGGCAGATTCAAGAGCGGCACCCGAAACAGCAGCTAAAGGCGTCAGTGGTTTAGCCGCTTGCTTCTGCGAGGTGCCCGCTTTAGATGCACGCTGCACCTCAGCCGATGTCGACTCAGTCTGTAATGCCTCTGAAGCTGAGACGCCCTCTCCTGACTGCCAGTTGTTTACCGGCTTTTCCGGCACAAATCCCACAGCACGGAGTAAACTCATCTCCAGCCCGGAGGCCGGGTCGGGAGCATAGGGCAAATCTTTACGGCCACTGAGTAATATTTGGTAATAAAGCTGCACCTGCTCAGGTCTCAACGCCTTGGCCCACCCCAGTACAGCAGCCTCATTGTCGCTGATACTGGCAGTAGCGGGGGCAAATTGGGCAAGGCTTATCTGATGCAGCAGCTCCAGTAACGCCCTCAACACCTCATCGGCATCAGCGCCAAAACCCAGCGCGGTGCGGGCAGTGGTAAGCAGGGTTTCGATGTCGCCCTGACAAAGGGCATCAAATAAATTCAGTATTTGGCCTTTATCGATGGCCCCGAGCATGGTTTGCACCTGGGCAAGACGCACTTCTCCACCGCCAAAGGCTATCGCCTGGTCGGTGAGGCTCAGGGCATCACGCATACTGCCGGCCGCCGCCTTGGCAAGCAGCGACAAGGCGTCCTCATCGAAACCCAGCCCCTCGCCACTCAGCACTGCGGCCAACTGCGCCTGTATTTGCGGCTGAGTCAGGGCTTTGAGATTGAATTGCAAACAGCGGGACAGCACTGTCACCGGCAGCTTTTGCGGATCTGTGGTGGCGAGCAGGAATTTTACGTGCTCAGGCGGTTCTTCAAGGGTTTTGAGCAGCGCATTGAACGAGCTTTTAGAGAGCATGTGCACCTCATCGATGAGGTACACCTTAAATCGGCCGCGACTGGGGCGATATTGCACGTTATCGAGGATTTCGCGGGTGTCATCCACCTTGGTGCGCGATGCAGCATCCACTTCGATTAGGTCGACAAAACGGCCTTCGGCAATCTCGCGGCAGGCACTGCATTGACCGCAGGGTGTGGCAGTGATCCCCTGCTCGCAATTCAGCCCCTTGGCGAACAGCCTGGCCAAACTGGTCTTGCCCACACCGCGGGTGCCGGTAAAGAGGTAAGCATGGTGTAATCTTTGCTGACCGAGGGCATTGGTCAAGGCATGAAGCACATGGGACTGGCCCACGACCTCGGCAAAATTGGCAGGGCGCCATTTTCTGGCCAACACCTGATAGGACATGTCACTCCCCACTTACAAAATCGGTCGGGAGCCTGTGTCCCGTCATGGGGCAAACATACCACGCTGAGGGGGTCGATGCCATAACGCCATGACGGGGCAGGAAGTGTAAGGGTTCAAGCGTTGGATTAATCGCCTTCAAACTCACACAATTTACAAATTTCCAGGCCCATTGCCTGAAGACGCTTTTCACCACCCAGATCCGGCAGGGAAATGATAAAGGCCGCATGGGCTACATCACCGCCCAGACGACGAATGAGTTTAACCGTGGCTTCGATAGTACCGCCGGTGGCCAGCAGATCGTCTATCACCAACACCTTGTCACCGGCCTTGATAGCATCCACATGGATTTCCAGGGTGTCGTGCCCGTATTCCAGTTCATAGCTTTCGCTGATGGTTTCCCGGGGCAATTTGCCAGGCTTACGCACAGGCACAAAACCCAAACCCAGCTCCAGCGCCAGCGGCGCACCGAACAGGAAACCGCGGGACTCTGTTCCCACGACTTTAGTGAAGCCGGCATCCTTGTAGCGTTCAACGAGCAGCTTCATGGCTGTTTGGTAAGCGGTGTGATCCTCAAGCAGGCTGGTAACATCACGGAACATAATGCCGACTTTGGGGTAATCAGGAATGGTTTTAATGCTTTGCTTGATAAGCGCTAAGCTGTCTGTGTTCATAGGACATTCACGTTATATTTGCCGGCTTCGCCGGGCTTTGACAACAAAAAAGTCCACCAAATGTGGACTTCAAATTTAATCCGGCTAAAGCTTAAGCTCCTTTGCCGGTGGATGCAACCGCCGACACACAGGGCTGCCAGTGTTGGCGGTCACAAAATCGGCACTCAGGGAGTATCCTCCAGCTCAGGCACTGAATGGAGGAAAGCCAGCAGAGCTACCAGTAACGACAACAGCATCACTTTGACCCAGAGCAGCGGCACTATGGCAATGCTGATGGCGAAGCTGAGGCTCGAGAGCACCATGGCTTTGCGTTTTAGCCCCCTTCTGATGGCCTTTTTTTGTTCCCAGTTGCTCAAAGCATCGGCAAACCAGGGATGTGCCATCAACCAGCGGTGCAAACGCTCACTGGAGCGGGCAAAACAGAAGGCTGCCAGCAGCACAAAAGGCACTGTGGGCAACAGGGGTAAAAACACGCCCGCCACACCCAGTACCAGGCTTATTAAACCAATCACCAGCAACAGACTGCGTTTTATCACGCCCTCGCCCCCATGGGTTTATCCCTTCATACTGGCCCAAAAACAAAGGCCACTCAATTGAGTGGCCAAGTATACCCTTGTTGCGGACTTAGATTAAGCCGGCAAGTTTGAGCCATGACAGGCTGGCAGGCAGGGTTGGAACAAGAAGAACCAACAGAAAACCAATAAGATACCAAACGTTGAAGGGCTCTTTGAAATTAGCGTCCATGAGGACTCCTCTACAAAATGTACGACCACTGCCGTGATGCAGCTCACAAAATGGGCGCCATTCTAGCGGTTTGTCCTGAACGATAAAACCAACTAACTGTAGGGTTATTGCAACTTTCGCACTACCACACCCCGGGCGGCCAGTTGGCCAAGCACCTGACTGATGCCATCCCGGAGTTGTTGCCCGGCAAAGTCAGGATATAGTGCCTGCACTTTTTGCAGCAGCCCCACATAATCAATGCCGGAGTTGGCCTCCAAAATCGCCAACAGCTGCGCCGTCATTGGGTTTAACTTCAAAAAGCTCACCTCATCATCACCATCCCGATAGAGACAAAAATAGCAAGGCGATGGCAGGGGGGAATCCGGTTGATATTGGGGGGAAATCTTCTCTACCTCGAAGTGGTACTGTGCGACCCGGGCGTGGGATGCCAACCCCAGTCTGGCATGAAGGTACGCTTGTCGCGTCAGAGCCGTTTCATCGAAAGCGGCTTCATCACCCTGTTCCATTGCTGTGGCGACCACCAATTCCAGCCACTCGTAATGGGCCAGTTCCAGCAGAAACGGTGGCTCGTTGGCCTCGGGCTCACGGGTACTCAAGAAGGCAAGGAATTCGCCGGCAATGCCGATAAACAGCGGGTTTTGGCAGTCATGTTCGGTAAAGAACTGCCGCAGGATCGTCTGCCACTGCGCTTCCCCAAAGAGGCTCTTGAGCACAGGAAAGCCACTATTAACAAAACCACTGACATTATTGAAAAAGAGTTCGCGATAGACTCCCATCCTCTGGGGAGCAATGCCATGGGGACAAGGCAGATCCGGTCTGCGGATCGCCTCGATAAAATCGGCCTGGATATCCTTAAAACTCATCCGGCCCTCCTGCGGGTACAAATTGCTGCCGCCTGATAATCCCGGATGCGATCAATTTCCTGCAGCAAGACTCCGCTCGGTGGAATATTGAAATCCCTTTCCAGCAAAGTGGGTAATGGCCCGTGAAGTGCGTAACAGTCGGCCAACAGTTGCCATACCTGGTCAACAATGTCCGCGCCGTGGGTATCCACAATCAGATCAGGAGCTTCCACATAATGCCCGGCCACATGCAGGTAACGAATGCGCTTTGTGGGCATGGCGGCAAGATACTCAGCCGCATCGTAATTGTGATTGACTGAATTCACATAGATGTTGTTCACGTCGAGCAGTAGCTGACAGTCGGCTTCGTCGAGTACTGCCAGCACAAACTCCTGCTCGGTCATTTCTGCGCCGGGGGCAGCATAAAATGAGATATTTTCCAGGATTAATGGCCGCTCAATGATGTTTTCCACCTGCTTCACCCGCCCGGCGATATGGTGCACGGCTTCTTGGGTGAAGGGCATGGGCATCAAGTCGTACAGGTGCCCGGCACCTGAGCAGTAACTCAGATGCTCGGAATACACTTCAATCCCGTGTATATCGAGAAAGGCCTTGATACCCTTAATAAAATCAATGTCCAGCGGCGCACTGCTGCCAATCGACAGGGACAAGCCGTGACAGAAAAATGCATGACGCTCGGTTAAGGCACGGAACTGCTTACCGTATTTGCCACCAAGTGCCATCCAGTTTTCCGGGGCGACTTCAAAAAAATCGATTTGCGCCGGTACCGATTGACTGAATTCAGCCAACATTTCGCGACGAAGCCCCAGCCCGGTCAGCGAGGATACTGCCATGTGATCACCTCTGTATGAGAGTAAAACCACGCAGGGTCTCCCCTGCGTGGCTGGGTATTATCAGTGGGCGCCGCCGCACTTGCCTTCTTTGGCTTTTTCAGTGCCTTTGGCTTCACCACACTTACCTTCTTTGGCTTTTTCGGCAGCTTCATGGCCTTTTTTCATGCCTTCGCCACATTTGCCTTCACCACACTTGCCCTCTTTGGCTTTTTCGGCAGTTTCATGGCCTTTTTTCATGCCTTCACCACACTTGCCTTCACCGCATTTACCTTCTTTGGCCTTCATGCCTTCGCCGCACTTGCCCTCACCACATTTACCTTCTTGGGCCTTTTTGCCTTCGCCACATTTGCCTTCGCCGCATTTACCTTCATCACCCACCAGCTGGTAACCTGCCTGCATTTCATTAAAACCAAAGGGGTTAGCCTGAGCCTCGGCCGCAAACGCTGCGCCAACAACAACGCTTCCCAGTGCAACTGCGGCGGCGGTTTTCTTGATGGTATTCATAGTCTTCTTCCTTCTGTGTGTTTCAGTGAGTTATGACGGCCGCCTTTAGCTGCCAGTCTGATTAACCAGACCCATGACGACCTGTTTTTATTTCAAATTTTGCACGCACTCACAGATTTTTTTTATCAGGAGTGCAAGGCAGTGCCTTTAAACTAGTCACTTTTATCATGGGTATCAAGTTGTTGACACGAGTGTTCCGCATACCGAGTTCCGTGCTTGGTGAAACTGCGGGCTCGCGGTAAAATGCCGCGCTTATTTTTAAAGGATACGGGATATCAGCTTGCGAATTATTTTGGCCCCTATGGAGGGCGTATTGGACCACTTGATGAGAGAACTGCTCTCATCCATCAACCCATACGATCTCCTGGTTACCGAGTTTGTGCGGGTGGTGGATCAGCTACTGCCGGAAAAGGTCTATTACCGCCTCTGCCCCGAGCTGAAAAACAACGGTCTGACCAAGAGCGGCACACCGGTGCGGGTACAGATACTGGGGCAAGAACCCGGTTGGATGGCTGAAAACGCCCTTCGAGCGGTGACCCTGGGCTCCCGGGGGGTGGATGCAAACTTTGGCTGCCCGGCGAAAATGGTTAACCGCAGCAAGGGCGGCGCCGTGTTGCTGCAGTATCCCGAATTAATTCACGATATTGTTAAAGCCATGCGCGAGGCCGTGCCAAGCGAGCAACCTGTCACCGCCAAAATTCGCCTGGGTTACGAAGAAAAATCCCTGTTCATGGAAAACGCCCTGGCCGTGTATGAGGCAGGCGCCACCGAGCTTGCCATTCATGCCCGCAGCAAGGTAGACGGTTACAAGCCCCCTGCCTATTGGGAATACATCACCGAGGTGCGGGAGCGCCTGCCAATTCCTGTCATTGCCAACGGCGAAATCTGGAACCGTGACGATGCCCTGCGCTGTATGGAAGTGACAGGCTGCGACAGCATCATGATTGGGCGTGGAGCCTTGTCGCTGCCAAACCTTGCCGCCAGCATCAAGGGTGACACGCCCTATGATTGGGCTACAACGCTGAGATTAATGATCCATTACTCAGAACTGGAAACCTCAGGACTCAAGGCCACCTATTACCCTGCACGCATCAAGCAGTGGTTCAGCTACCTGAGCAGGCAATACCCGGAAGCAGACGACCTGTTCAGGGAGATCCGTATTCACAAAACCACCGATGACATACTGAATGGCCTCAAACTCGCGGCATCCAACCTCGCCCCATAAACTGACCATTGACGGCACTTAAACGGAGCCGTCGATTTCCTTATGTCGCAATCTTTGATCTCAAAAGGCTTTCCACCCAGCTGAAACGAAAAATCGAACGGTGTTTTGATCCTTGTCATAGTCCCGCGCACCGGGGCTACTAGACTGAAATCCAATCCATGTTGAATTGGACTTCTGTAACGACAGGGGATAACCGTGACCATAGCCAATACAAGACAAGCTTTATCGCAGCTTGAAGCCATACTCAGGGAAGAAATAGCGGCACTCCCCTTTCCCGAGCTACAACGCTCGACCATGACAGCCTCGCTGAGCGAGCTGATTGATACACTCACCGGACTGCATTTGGCCGATGACCCCATCTATGACAGGTTAACCCGTCTGGATGCAGCACAGTGCCAGCTCGATCTCGGACTGTATGGTCTGTGCGCCGATTGTGAATCCGAAATAGAGCAGGAGCGGCTCATTCGGGATCCCACCGAGCAGCGCTGCCTGGCCTGTGACGACCATTATCGCCACGAGCACAGACACGAACTGCGACTCAACCACTGAGCGAGAGTTCACACTGGAACCCATGTTCTGGCCGGGCATCATCTGCAGAAATCGGCATGTGATACTGGCGAAGCTCAGGAAAACGGAAATAAAAAAGGAGCCATTCGGCTCCTTTTTTATTATCAGCAACTGATTAGCGAGTGCGTGGGCACAGCTCGTCAGCAGCGAAGAAGTAAGCGATTTCGCGCTCGGCAGAAGCCAGAGCGTCAGAACCGTGTACAGCGTTCTCATCGATGCTGGCAGCGTAGTCAGCACGCAGAGTACCGCGGGCAGCTTGAGCTGGATTGGTGGCACCCATGATTTCACGGTTGGCCAGAACGGCGTTCTCACCTTCCAGAACCTGAACCATGATAGGACCAGAAGTCATGAAAGATACCAGGGCGCCGAAGAAAGGACGCTCGCTGTGCTCAGCGTAGAAACCTTCAGCCTGCTCTTTGGTCAGGTGAACCATTTTTGCAGCGATGATTTTCAGGCCAGCAGATTCAAAACGGTTGTAGATAGCGCCGATGTGGTTCTTGGCAACAGCATCAGGCTTGATGATAGAAAAAGTGCGTTCGATCGCCATAACTAGCTTCCTTTGATGAGCAAGTTTGTAAAATTCGCGCGGATTATACGGGATTTATTTCACAAAGCCTATCTTTATCACAAAGACAGGCACAGCCAAACCCTGCAAAGCAGACGCTCTGCAAGGTTTGTTACTGGAAAATTAAGGGGCTTATTTGCGACCTTTGGCCCACCACCAGGTACCGGCAATGGCCACCAGCGCAATGGCGGGCAGCAGATCCATCAGATGGTGGAAGAGCCCTACTCCACCGTGCCCCTCATGGGCCATGGCAGCGGCAGGAACCAGCAGGAGCAGAGGCAATACAGATTTCATGGCAGCGTCCTTTTATTTATAAGCATGAATGCCGCACCGGGCGGCCATGTGACAAGCTTACGCCCATGGACAATGACGAGTTTGACGGCGATCAAAGTTCACATGGGCTTACAAAGACTTAACCTGAAAATCCATCCTGGATCACAAAATGGCTCTAGCCACGGGCACCCGTTTGCTTGGGTTTCTTGTGGGCGGCTTTTTCGATAAAGGCAATGATGGCCCCGGCTACATCCTTACCGGTAGCGCCTTCAATGCCTTCTAGTCCGGGGGATGAGTTGACCTCCATCACCAGCGGACCGTGGTTTGAACGCAGCAAATCCACCCCGGCCACATTCAGCCCCATGGTCTTGGCGGCACGAATGGCGACTGAGCGCTCTTCCGGCGTCAGCTTCACCAGGGTGGCACTGCCGCCGCGATGCAGATTGGAGCGAAACTCACCGGGCGCCGCCTGACGCTTCATGGCCGCCACCACCTTGTCACCCAGCACAAAGCAGCGAATATCGGCGCCATTGGCCTCACGGATATACTCCTGCACCATGATGTTGGCCTTAAGCCCCATAAAGGCTTCAATCACACTCTCGGCCGCTTTACGGGTTTCGGCCAAGACCACGCCTATCCCCTGGGTGCCTTCCAGCAGTTTAATCACCAGCGGGGCACCGCCCACCATTTCAATCAAATCAGGAATGTCCGACGGCTTGTTGGCGAATCCGGTGATGGGCAATCCAATACCTCTGCGCGACATCAGTTGCATAGAGCGCAGCTTGTCACGGGAGCGGGTCACGGCAACCGACTCATTGAGGGTGTACACCCCCATCATTTCAAACTGCCTGAGCACTGCACAGCCATAAAAGGTGATGGCCGAGCCGATTCGGGGGATCACTGCATCGAAAACAGGCAGTTCTTCCCCGGCAATATGAATGCTGGACGCCCGCATATTGATGTTCATATAGCACTCAAGGGGATTAATCACCCTGACCTCATGCCCCCGCTCGGTGGCAGCCTCCACCAGGCGACGGGTCGAATAGAGTTCTGGCCCCTGAGATAAAACAGCGATCCGCATTCATAACTCCAATAATGAAAAACCCGCGCATCATACGCGCCTTTTGCATAAAAGCAATCTCGGCCAATTCCCACTGTGGCCGGTGCCAATAACTATAGCGAGATGGCAGAAAAAAAAGCCAGTCATAAGACTGGCTTTGATTGTATGAAGACGCTCGTTAGCCTTCGCTAACCATGTTAATGGTGTACTTGGGGATATCCACCACCAGGTCGCAATCCACCACTTTAGCCTGACAGGAGAGGCGGCTTTCTGGTTCCAGCCCCCAGGCTTTGTCGAGCATATCGTCTTCCAGCTCATCCGATGGCTCAAGCTCATCAAAACCTTCGCGCACCACCACATGACAGGTGGTACAGGCGCAGGATTTTTCGCAGGCGTGCTCAATGTGAATTCCGTTTCTTAAGGCCACATCCAAAATGGACTCACCCACCTTGGCCTCGACCACGGCACCATCCGGACAGAGTTCTTCGTGAGGCAAAAATACGATTTGCGGCATGTTGTTACCTATATAGTGTCGACCGACTGGCCCTTGAGGGCGTTGCGGATAGAATTGTCCATACGTTTGGCGGCAAACTCCTGGGTTTGTGCATCCAGTCGCTCTATTGCCCCTTGAATAGCATCGGCATCGTCGCCCTTGGCCGTCTCGGCAAGTTCGGCCATGGCCGAGGTGATCTGATTAAGTTCCGCTTCGGACAGCAGCGCCTTGTCTTTGGCAAGCGCCGAATGTAAAGATTCCAGCACCCGGGCCGCCTCTACCTGCTGTTCGGCCAGCATACGACGGCTGATGTCGTCCTTGGCGTGCTTCATGGAATCCTTGAGCATGGTGGCGATTTCGGTGTCGGAAAGCCCAAAGGATGGTTTCACCTGAATGCTGGACTTCACTCCGGTGGACTTTTCCATCGCGGTAACGCTGAGCAATCCATCGGCATCCACCTGGAAAGTAACCCGGATGTGAGCTGCGCCGGCAGCAAGGGGCGGGATCCCCTTGAGGGTAAAGCGCGCCAGCGAGCGGCAATCCTGCACCAGTTCACGCTCGCCCTGCACCACGTGGAAAGCCATCGCGGTTTGACCGTCCTTAAAGGTGGTAAATTCCTGCGCGCGGGCAACCGGGATGGTGGTGTTTCGGGAAACGATTTTTTCTACCAGTCCACCCATGGTCTCGATACCCAGCGACAGCGGGATCACATCCAGCAGCAGCAAATCAGACTCGGGCTTGTTGCCCACCAGAATATCTGCCTGAATGGCAGCGCCAATGGCAACCACGCGGTCAGGGTCGATACTGGTCAGCGGCGCCTTGCCAAAAAAGGCTTCAACTTCGGTGCGCACCAAAGGCACCCGGGTTGAACCGCCTACCATCACTGTTTCCAGCACGTCATCGGCGTCGATACCCGCATCACGCAGGGCACGGCGACAGGCAGCAATGGTCTTTTTCGCCAAGGCGGCAATCAGGTTATCGAAGGTCCCGCGGTCGATATCGAGACGATAAGCCTGTCCCTGATGCTCGAGCGTCGCAGTGACTGTGTCTGAGTCCGTCAGGGCTTCTTTTACCCGACGCGCTTCAATCATCAGCTTACGCCCAAGAGCCGTGTCGGCCACATCCAATCCCCAATGCTGGGCCAGGTGTGAGCTGAGCAAATGATCGAAATCGTCACCGCCAAGGGCTGAGTCACCGCCGGTGGCCAGTACTTCAAACACACCGCGGTTAAGACGCAAAATAGAAATATCAAAGGTACCACCGCCGAGATCATACACGGCAATCACGCCCTCCTGGCCTGAGTCCAGACCATAGGCGATAGCGGCAGCAGTGGGCTCGTTAAGCAGACGCAGTACTTTCACACCCAGAAGCTGCGCCGCATCCTTGGTGCCCTGACGCTGAGCGTCATCAAAATAGGCAGGAACCGTAATGACCACACCTTCCAGGCTGCCGCCCAGGGTGTCTTCGGCGCGGGCAATAAGCGGGCGCAGAATTTCAGCAGAGACCTGCACCGGATTCACCTGCCCCTGGGGAGTATTAAACAGCGGCAGGCCGTTTTCACTGGCGCTGAACTGGTAAGGAAAACGCTGACTGCCAGCCTCAATATCCGCCAGACTGCGGCCCATAAAGCGCTTAACAGAGACTATGGTATTGGCAGCATCGGTGGCACTGTGCACTTCGGCATCCTGCCCAACGGAAATACCGTCCTTTGCATAGCGCACGATGGAAGGCAGAGAATGACGGCCATGGGCATCGGCCAGGGTTTTGGCTTCACCGCTTCGCACTGCGGCCACCAGAGAGTTGGTGGTGCCAAGATCGATACCGACGGCGAGTCTGTGTTGGTGGGGCGCGGCGCTTTGGCCGGGCTCGGCGATTTGCAATAAGGCCATAGGTGTCCAACTTAACTTACGCCGGCGACCGGCGCCGGCTTAAAAAGGGATATGTCAGTCCAAGAGGGCGTCTTCGGCCCGCTCAAGTTCCAGATGCAATTTTGCCATGAACTTCAACTTGCGAACCTGATCGGCCGCAGATTGCCAGTCATTGGTATCTTCACTGATCAGCAACGGCTTGAGCTTGGCAGTGACCTGCTTTTGGAAGTCACCGAAAGACTGGTAAAGGTCGGCAATCAGTGCATGGGGGTCGTTTGCATGGGCAATCTCTTCCAATGCCTCGCGCCACTCCATTTGCTGCATCAGGAATGCGGTGTCGCGCACGGTTTGGGTTTCATGGCGGATATCGACCCCTTTGAGCGCAAGCATATGCTCGGCACGGCGAATGGGGTCTTTCAGCGTCTGGAAACCATCGTTCACCATGGCGGTGCGACTGACTGCGAGCAGTTTTTCCTGCTCACTGGCGGCGGCAAACTTATCGGGATGCACGGTACGCTGAAGCTCGCGGTACGTGTCCGCGAGCTCACTGGCATTGATATCGAAAGCAACCGGAAGGTTAAACAGCTCGAAGTAATTCATAAAACCGGATTATACGGTGAAGCTCTCGCCGCAGCCGCATTCTCCCTTGGCATTGGGGTTATTGAATTTGAAGCCCTCATTGAGGCCTTCCTTGACGAAATCGAGCTCGATACCCTGCAGGTAGATGAAGCTCTTGGCGTCAATGATGATATTGACGCCATCTATTTCGTAGACTTCGTCGTCATCGTTGAGATCGTCAACAAACTCCAGCACGTAGGCCATACCCGAGCAGCCAGACGTCTTGAGACCGAGACGAAGACCTACGCCCTTGCCACGATTGGCAAGGAAGGCTTTGACTCGCTCATTGGCTGCGGGTGTCATAGAAATCGCCATACGTACTCCGAATTACTTGGCTTGCTTGTGCTTGTACTCTTCCAGAGCTGCCTTGATGGCATCCTCGGCCAGAATAGAACAGTGGATCTTCACCGGTGGCAGAGCCAGCTCTTCGGCGATATCCGTGTTCTTGATAGCGGCCGCTTCTTCGATGCTCTTACCTTTCACCCATTCGGTGACCAAAGAGCTTGAAGCGATGGCGCTGCCACAGCCGTAGGTTTTGAATTTGGCGTCTTCGATGATACCTGCGTCATTGATCTTCAGTTGAAGTTTCATCACGTCACCGCAGGCAGGTGCACCCACCATTCCGGTAACCACGCTGGGATCGTTCTTGTCAAAAGAACCCACGTTACGGGGATTCTCGTAATGATCTATTACTTTTTCACTGTATGCCATGATACTGCTCCAAATCTCTCAAACCACCAATCAGTGGTGCACCCACTCAACCTTGCTCAAATCGACGCCATCTTTGAACATCTCCCAAAGTGGGGACATTTCTCTCAGCTTGCCGATAGAGCCCTGGATAATGCCAATGGCGTAATCCACTTCTTCCTCGGTGGTAAAACGACCGATGGAAAAACGGATTGAGCTGTGGGCCATTTCATCGCTCAGCCCCAGGGCACGGAGCACATAGCTCGGCTCAAGGCTGGCAGACGTACAGGCAGAGCCAGAGGATACGGCCAAATCTTTCAGGGCCATCATCAACGACTCACCTTCAACAAAATTAAAGCTGACGTTCAGGTTACCGCAGTAGCGCTGCTCGAAGTCACCGTTAACATAGGTTTCTTCGATGTCTTTGATGCCATTCCACAGGCGATCGCGCAGTGCATGGATACGGGCGTTATCGCTTTCCATGTCCGCTTTGGCGATAGCTGCCGCTTCACCGAGGCCAACAATCTGGTGAGTTGCGAGGGTGCCGCTGCGCATACCGCGCTCATGGCCACCACCGTGCATCTGGCTTTCCAGACGGATACGTGGCTTGCGTCGCACATACAGAGCACCGATACCTTTAGGGCCGTACATTTTGTGACCGGAAATCGATATCAGGTCGACCTTGGTATTTTGCACGTCGATGGGTAATTTACCGGCGCTCTGGGCGGCATCCACGTGGAAGATAATGCCCTTGCTGCGACACAGTTCGCCGATGGCATCGATGTCATGTACCACACCAATTTCGTTATTTACGTGCATCAGGCTCAGCAGAATGGTGTCGTCGCGCATTGCCGCCTCGAGGCGCTCCATGGGGATAATGCCGTTTACACCTGGCTCAAGGTAAGTCACTTCAAAACCTTCACGCTCCAGCTGGCGACAGGTGTCCAACACGGCCTTATGTTCGGTTTTGCTGGTGATGATGTGCTTGCCTTTCTTCTGATAGAAGTGAGCCACACCCTTAATAGCCAGGTTATTGGACTCAGTGGCACCAGAGGTAAACACGATTTCGCGGTGATCGGCGTTAATCAGATCGGCCACCTGAGCACGGGCGACATCGACCGCTTCTTCAGCCTGCCAACCATAGCGGTGGGAACGGGAAGCCGGGTTACCAAAGATGCCGTCCATCGTCATGTACTGCATCATTTTTTGAGCAACGCGCGGGTCAACCGGGGTCGTTGCGGCGTAATCGAAATAGATAGGAAGCTTCATCACACACTCCGTACTTCGCAGTCTCAACCGAGGCTACTTACAACGTACACGCTTAATTATTATGGATTCACAAGGACTTAAGCCGATGCCCTGTGCCCTTTTTGTATCTGATCCTGCTGCACAGAGATGTACTGAACATCCCGTTTCTGCATAAGTGCAGCGAGGCTGATACCGTTCAAAAAGTCAGAAATTTGTTTACTGAGATCGCCCCACAGAGAGTGGGTCAGGCATCGACTGCCACTCTGGCAGTTGCCTGCACCCTGACAGCGGGTGGCATCTACGGATTCGTCTACAGCATGAACAACCATACCGACCGAGATATCGTCGGCTTCGAGCCCGAGGCGATAACCACCACCCGGACCGCGAACACTGGCGACCAATCCATGCTTGCGCAGCTTGGCAAAAAGTTGCTCGAGGTAAGAGAGCGAAATCCCCTGGCGCTCGGAAATATCAGCCAGCGGCACAGGCCCTTGGGCGGAATGAATCGCCACATCCAGCATGGCAGTTACGGCGTAGCGGCCTTTTGATGTCAGTTTCATAGCAACCGTGGTTCCCCTGTAATTCTGGGAGCAATTTCACCATACCCGAGTAATTTAGTCAACTATAAAACCAACCAATTTACTCAAGTATTGGGTTGTTGTGCCACAGAATACCCCCGCACAAAGCTGGGGTATTTAACCTTTTTTCGGTCTTTTTATCAATGTAAAAAGGCCTGTTTTGCGGTCTTGGGATCAGATACTGGGATCAAACTCATCCAGCGCGTTCTGGCGTTTCTCTGCTGCGGCGGCTTCAGCCTCGCTGAACTCGCCAACATCGAGCTCGGGCAGACGCTCGGTGCACACATTACCACCGAGACGCTGAAGCTCCTGGCAAAGGTCCTGCACCTTGGAGTCCATCAGATGCATATGATCGAGCATCTGGCCGATGGCGTTGGCGACGGGGTCGGGATTATCGGGGGATACCGCATAGGCATCAAAGCCGTACTTTTTGGCCATGGCACTGCGACGCTCTGTGGTTTCTTTCGTCTGGCTCGATGGCTGCGCCACCGCACGGCCTGGGATACCCACCACAGTGGTATGTTCAGGCACATCTTTTACCACCACAGAGTTGGAGCCCACGCGGCTGCCCTCTTTCATGGTGATAGGCCCCAGAATTTTGGCACCGGCACCCACGACCACATTGTTTTCAAGGGTTGGGTGACGCTTGCCGGCATTCCAGCTTGTCCCCCCGAGAGTCACACCGTGGTATAAGGTGCAATCATCCCCAATTTCAGCGGTTTCGCCGATAACAATGCCCATGCCGTGGTCGATAAAGAATCGACGACCAATGGTCGCTCCGGGGTGAATTTCGACTCCGGTCAGCCAGCGGGAAAACGTCGACAAACATCGGGCCAGAAAACGCCAATCCCGCTTCCACAGCTTATGACTTATCCTGTGCAGCCAAATGGCGTGCATACCGGGATAATTCAGCAGGATTTCGATGGCACTGCGTGCTGCAGGATCCCGGTGGTAAATGGAGGCAATGTCTTCTTTCAGCCTGGATATCACACCCATGTCGTTTCCTTGTCGTTGAGCCCGGGGCTCTGTTACTTCTTGCTGCCGACTGCCTTTTCGATGGAAGTCAGGATGCCACGCAAAATATTCATCTCATGGCTTTCTATCCGGGCACGGGTAAACAGCCTTCTGAGCTTGGTCATCACCTGCCCCGGATGATTCTTGATAATAAACCCGGTTCCGGTGAGAGTTCTTTCGAGATGCTCAAAGAATCGCTCGTTCTCTTCCATCAGGGGGTATTCGACGACTTCTGCGGTTTGACTTTCCAACGCCAGATGGGCGATGCGGGTCTCATAGCAGATGATTTGAACCGCTTGCGCCAGATTGAGCGACATGTATTCGGGATTGGCCGGAATAAATACGTGATAGTTACAGGCCTGCAGCTCCTCGTTGTAAAGGCCGTGGTTTTCGCGGCCAAACACAATAGCAACTGGGCCACTCACGGCTTCGGCGGCCAGTTTGCCACCCGCCTGACGGGGATCGAGCAGCGGCCAGTCCAGGGTGCGGCTGCGGGCCGAGGTACCGATGACCAAAGCACAATCCTTGATGGCCTCGCGCAACGAGTCTACCCGGGTAAGGTTTTTCAGAATATCGCAGGCACCGGCAGCCAATGCCACCGACTGGCCATCGGGTTCGCAGCGTGGCTCTGCCAGATAAAGATTTGATAAACCCATGGTTTTCATAGCCCGAGCTACAGAGCCTATGTTACCGGGATGGGAAGTGCCTACCAAGACGACGCGGATATTACTGAGCATGAAAAGACTTAATTTAATTGATAAAAATCCTGAGCGAAGCAGTCTACCACAGCGACGCTTAAATCCTTATATGAAAATCTGTAATTGATATACCCGGCAGATGCGGTATAATGCGCGCCGCTCATTTTTCGTTCTTTAACATCCAGGGGATTGCAATGCATCCGATGCTGACCATCGCTGTGCGCGCCGCTCGCGCCGCCGGCCAAACCATTATGCGTGCTTATACTGATCTCGAACGCGTCGAGGTGAGTACCAAAGGTATCAATGATTTTGTTACCAGCGTAGACAAGGAAGCCGAAGCAGCTATCGTTTACCAGATCCGCAAGTCTTATCCCGACCACACCATCGTTGGTGAAGAGCAGGGTGAAAATCGCGGAACCAACAAAGATTATATCTGGATCGTTGACCCCTTGGATGGCACCACCAACTTTATGCGTGGTATCCCCCATTTCGCCGTCTCCATCGCCCTGCAATATAAAGGCAAAACTGAAGTTGCCGTGGTTTACGACCCCGTGCGTGACGAGCTGTTCAGCGCTGTCCGCGGCCAGGGTGCCAAGGTAAACGATTTCCGCGTTCGCGTTAGCAATGTTCAGGATCTCAACGGCACCATCATTGCCACTGGTTTCCCGTTCAAGTCACGCCAGCACACCCAAACGTACATGAACGTGCTTAACGAAGTCTTTGCCCAGTGCGCTGACCTTCGCCGCGCAGGTGCCGCATCTCTGGACCTGGCCTATGTTGCCGCCGGTCGTATGGATGGTTATTTCGAGCTGGGCCTCAAGCCATGGGACATCGCCGCAGGTGACCTTATCGTGCGTGAAGCCGGTGGTACAGTGACCGACTTTAACGGTGGTCATAACTACCTGATGTCTGGCAATATCGTAGCTGGCTCACCCAAGGCAACTACAGCCTTGGTAAAAACCATGCGCCCTCTTTTGAACGAAGCCCTTAAGCGCTAAGATTCAGAAAAGCTTGCCAAAACAAGAACCGCCTCACGGCGGTTTTTGTTTTTGTGCGCCACGTCAATTTACATGCATATTTTAAGCATCTTATAATAACCAACAAATTTACTCAGGTTTAGGTGCACCATGCTCAATATTCATGATCCCCGTAAGACCGAATCCACCCCACCACTGCTCAGACTGGGCTTTCGCCCCTTCTTTTTGTTCGGTGCCACACTCAGCATCCTGGGCGTTGTCCTCTGGGTGTTGGCACTATCGGGGGTTATCGCCTTTCAGCCCCATGGCGGTGCTTATTGGTGGCACGGCCATGAAATGCTCTTTGGCTTTGCAACTGCGATTATTGCCGGCTTTTTATTGACCGCAGTCCAAAATTGGACCGGTGTGCCCGGACTCAGCGGAAATAAGTTGTTGGCTTTGGTGTTGTTGTGGCTTGCACCCAGGCTCACACTGCCCATCACAGCGCTGCCGCTTGAGCTGGTGATGGCATTGGATCTTGCCTTTTTGCCTGCCGTTGCCATTGCATTGGGCCACAGTGTTGCCAAGGTCAGACAGTGGCGTAATCTGGTGTTTGTACCCATGATGCTGTTAATGGCCTGTCTCAATGCCCTTTCCTATCTGGCGCTCACCGAAGGCAATCCCCTGTTGGCGCAAAAGGCGCTTCAAGGTGCGGCTCTGGTGGTGATCATGATAGTGGCGCTCCTTGGTGGCAGGGTTATCCCCTTTTTCACTGAGCGTGCCAGCAGCTATCAGCGTAAGGCCAACCTTTGGTACCTCGATGCCGGTACCTTCGTCTCGCTATTAATGCTGATTGCAGCCCTGGTATTGGATCTAACAGCGCTCCAGCGACCCACCGCCGCAGTTGCAGCCATCATCATTTTAATTCGCTGGCATCGCTGGGGCTGGCGCCACACCTTTTCAGTACCACTGCTGTGGTCACTGCATCTCAGTTACCTGTGTATTCCAGTGGGGCTTGGCATCATAGCCCTTGGCCTGCCCTTTTCCGCCGGATTTCATGCACTGGCCGCCGGTGGCATGGGAGGAATGATTTTAGCCATGATGGCACGTGTCTCTTTAGGCCATACCGGCAGGTTACTCGAACCACCCAAGGCCATGGTGATTGGTTTTGTGATGGTCCTGCTCGCGGTTGTACTCAGGGTGATGGCCGGGCTCCTTCCAATGGCCTATCTGCCGCTGCTGGTCGCCTCAGCTCTCGCCTGGGGATTGGCATTTGGTATTTTTATCGTCAAATACGGCCCTATGCTGACCGCCCCCAGAGCTGATGGACGCCCGGGTTAAGCCCATCCTTTCTCAATTGTGAAGCCAATCACGGTGTCTGACGCACCGTGATGGCCAAAGGCTGTTACTATCTTGCTAAACAATGCTAGGGAGATAGAGATGAATCTGTACCGCCAATATGGTTCAAAGCTTTTGAAATTCACCGAAAATCTGGTGCTGATTATCATAGCTGTCGCCACGGTTGCGGCCATTGGGCAGGAAATCGCACACATCCTCGAAATGGGGAAAGTACAATTGGCAGACTTGCTGCTGTTGTTCATTTATCTGGAAGTGCTGGCCATGGTGGCCAACTACGCCGAATCAGGCAAATTGCCAGTACGTATGCCACTTTATATCGCCATAGTCGCGCTGGCGCGTTACCTCATCCTCGATATGAAGAGCATGGATGACTGGCGGATTTTGGCGATCTCCCTCTCCACTGTGGTACTGGCAGCAACCGTGATAGTCATCCGCTGGGGGCAGCTGAAAATGCCTTACCCCAAGAATCAGGAATACGACAACTGAACCTGTATCTTCCTTTAAGCCGGTCAATTGCCGGCTTTTTTTCATTCACATTCATGGAGCATTGGTATTCTTAAGTAAAAGGAATTATGCTGATTTTTAAGCGCTTGTAATGTGCCAGAGGAGAAGGCCGTGATGGATGACAATCCAAAAGATTACGAAGAAAGACGCAGATCACTCAGGGTAGATTTGGAAGCCGAACGGGTGCTGCTGAGCTGGGTAGACAAAGACGGTATTGAGCGAACCGATGATGGCATCTGTATTGACCTGTCAAGACGAGGCCTGTTATTTGAGTATCGTCAGCCTTTTGCGTTGGGTGAGCTGGTTGAAGTGACCTTCAATTACGGTACAGATAAACAGAATAGCGTTCAGGGGCAGATTTGCCGCTGCAAAGAGAGCAAAGCACAGAGTTATCATATTGCTATGCAATTGATTTAAGCGATGCTTTTCTATCGCTTCTGACACACTGTTCTATACTGATGTGAAAAGATTGGCTTTTACGGAGCGTCCATTATGATTTTGCTGGTTGGTGGTGAAAAAGGCGGCAGTGGCAAGAGTTGCCTGGCGCAGAATATTGCAGTGCATATCACCCAAAAATTCGATGCCAACGTGCTCATGGTGGACTGTGACCCCCAGCGAACAACCTCTGATTGGATCCAGGCCCGTAATAACGATCCCAGTCTGCCGCAGATAAATTGCATCCAGTTGTACGGCAAAATCCGTAACGATCTCTTGAGTCTGAATGAGCGTTTCGACTACGTGATTGTCGACTGTGGTGGTCAGGATAACCTCGCCATGCGTGCCGCCATGTCGGTGGCAACCTATGTGGTTGTGCCGCTGAGGCCAAAACGGCGCGATCTCAAGACGCTGCCGCACATGGAAGATATGCTCAGCACCTGTAAAATGGTGAACCCCAAGATGGTTGCCACAGTGGTACTGACCCAGTGTCCTGCTTTGCCAACCCAGGCCAAACGCATTATTGAAGCCAAGGAAGTTGTCACATCCTTTGGATTGCGGGTGCTGGATTCTGTCACCTTCAGCCGCAACATCTATGATGACAGTGAGGAAAAAGGATCCTCGGTCATCGAAATCGAGCCCGATGGCAAAGCCGCCGAAGAAATTCGCGCCATTGCCGATGAACTCTTGGCCATACCACCAGAAAATTCCTATGAGCTTAACTGACTTAAAGCGTAAAAAGCCCAAACAGGACCGCGGTAAAATTTCGGTGGAAGATTTCATCGATGATGCCAACAACTATGCACACGGACGGCCTACCCTTCTCGACGAGGAGCATAAAGCCGCACGTGTTAAGTTGGGGCTGGATAAATCCACTGCCAAGGTCTACCGACACGCCACCTTCAGCCTGACCACCAAAGCGATTAAGCAACTCGATGAGTTGGCTAAGCAATCAGGCATCGCCAAATCCAAGTTGCTTCGTATCCTTATTAAAGAATTCCACGACAAGAGTGCGGGTGAGCAAGACCACATACTCAGCCGCGGTGAAGAAGATAACTAGTGCTCACAAATCAGGGCTTGTTCTGTCACCAGGCCCTGTGCTGTATCTATGAATTTCCCCTTCCGCTTGAGCAATGTGACTAATTCCTCCGACGTTAACCCCTGTGCACTGCAGGTATGAAACCTGGCGTCATCACCAAAGGTTTGAGCAATCAAGGCAACAAGTGCATCTTGAGTCAGGGGTTTACCGTGGGCTAACATCAAAGCCATCACTTGATGGCCGTGAACTGATTGGGTCATTGGGAACTCCGCTGTTTCAGGTACATGTGGGATATAAGGCAAATCATTGGCATCTTATAACCCGTTGTCTCCAGCGTTTCCCTGCGCCAGCGCAAAGTTCAGGTATTACAGGCCTCACAGGAGTCTCAATGTCGCTTATTCTGCTGCTGACCCAGCAAATGTGTCTTTATTTGGTGTTTGTCTACCTCGCCAGTAAAACGCCTTTGTTTAAGGTGCTCACCGAAAACGCCCCCAGATTGCCGCACAAGGTCATCATCTATCTTATTTTTTCGGCCTTTTGCATCATGGCCACCTATTTTGGCGAACAAACCCACGGCGCCATTGCCAACACCCGTGCCATGGGTGCCGTGCTCGGAGGCCTCCTGGGCGGACCTGTTACCGGATTCTTCGTCGGCCTCACCGGTGGCCTGCACAGGTATAGCATGGGGGGCTTTACCGATGTTGCCTGCGCACTCTCGACAACCCTCGAAGGGTTATCGGCGGGACTTATCAGCCTGACACTGCGCCGCGCCGGCAAGACAGAACTGATTTTCCACCCGCTGGTGGCAGGCTTTGTGACCTTCTATGCCGAAGTCATGCAGATGCTCATTATCTTGCTGGTTGCCAAACCCTATGACGAAGCCTGGGCACTGGTGAGGCAAATCGCGCCGCCCATGCTGCTGGTAAACTCCATGGGGTCGGCACTCTTTATGAGCATGCTTAAAGATCAGAAAACCATGTTCGATAAGCTTTCTTCCGCCTTTTCCACCAAGGCACTGAAGATAGCCGAACGCAGTGTTGGACTCCTGTCCCAGGGATTCAACGAAAAAACCAGTGCCCAGGTTGCCCGTATCGTTATCGAAGAAACCAATGTTGGAGCCGTGGCCATTACCGACCGTGACAAACTGCTGGCCTTTATTGGGATTGGCGCCGATCACCATATACCGGGTACACCCATTGCCTCCGCGATTACACTCGAAGCCATCCGCGACAATAAGGTGATGTTTGCCGATGGGGTGGAAGCGCCCTATGCCTGCTCTATTTCATCCCAATGCCGCTTGGGCTCAAGCCTGGTTATCCCCCTTCGCAGTGATACAGAGGTGATTGGCACCATTAAGCTCTACGAACCTAAAAACAAACTGTTTTTAAACATCAACCGTACTCTCGGGGAAGGCATTGCCAAGCTCTTGTCCAACCAAATCCTCTATGGTCGGGTGGAACAACAAAAGAACCTGCTCACCCAAACCGAACTCAAACTGTTACAGGCCCAGGTAAACCCCCACTTCCTGTTCAATGCCCTCAATACCATAGGCGCCATCATTCGCCGCGACCCGGATATGGCCCGGGGGCTGCTGCAAAAACTGTCTCAGTTTTTGCGCATTAATCTGAAACGCAGCCCGGAAATGGTCACGCTCGCTGACGAGCTTGAGCATATCGACGCCTATCTTGGCATCGAAAAAGCCCGCTTTATCGATCGCCTCAGTGTAAATATCGCCATTCCACCCGAACTGATGCACCAGAAGCTGCCCGCCTTTACCCTGCAGCCGATTATCGAAAATGCGGTAAAACACGGCACGTCACAGCTGTTGTCGCCTGGATTAATTGAAGTCAGCGGCAGGCAGCACGAAGACATGCTGGTGTTGGAAGTCACCGACAATGCGGGGTTATACCGCCCCAATCCCAACAGCGAAGGCCTGGGGATGAATCTGGTGCATAAACGCATTCAAAACCAGTTTGGTGAACAATACGGCGTAAGTGTGGTGTGTGAGCCAGATACACTCACCAAGGTCAGTATTTGCCTGCCCATCAACGCCGATACGCTTATTGAAACCGACAATCCGGGAGATATGCCGAGATGATCTCATGCATTCTGGTAGATGATGAACCCTTTGCCAGGGAAGCCCTTGCCGAGCTTCTGGCCCATCATCCCGATGTGAACATAGTGGCGCAAGCCAGCAATGCCATCGAAGCCATACAGGCGATAAACCAGCATAAACCGGCGCTGTTGTTTCTGGATATTCAGATGCCACGCATAAGCGGTATGGAACTCTTGGCAATGCTCGACAAAGACAATATGCCACGGGTGGTGTTTGTCACCGCCTTCGATGAATATGCCATCAAGGCATTTGAACACCACGCCTTTGATTACCTGCTCAAACCCATTGATGAAGCCCGGCTGGCAAGCACATTGGGCAGAGTCAGAAAGGACCTGCGGCCCCGGGATGTGTCTTTTTTAGCGCCTGAGCGCCTAGCTCACCTGCCCTGTTTCAGCGGCAATCGCCTGAAGGTAGTCCCCATAGAGGAGGTTGAATTTGTGTTCAGCGATGTCGGTGGTATTCACGTATCGACTGCCAATGGCAGGGCCCACACGCAAATGACACTTAAGCTGCTGGAAGAAAAGACCCCGCTGATTTATTGCCATCGTCAGTATCTGATAGCCCCGGCGGCCATCGCCGAAATCGTGCTGCTCGATGGCGGCGCGGAGGTGGTCACCCGCAGCGGCGCCAGAGTGCCCGTATCGCGCCGTTATCTGAAGGAGCTGAAATCCCACTTCGGCTTCCAATAAACCGCTTAAGCCTGATAACAACCGTTTAACCAGCCAAATCGACCACTCACCCAAAAGGCTGAGACGCTGGACATCCCCTTACGTAGACTGGCATTACTCAAAAAAGGGGAGATCCTCAACATGACCTGGTTTTTACTCTGCGTCGGCCTGCTTCTGGTCGGCTACTTTGTCTACGGTGCCTTCGTCGAGAAGGTGTTTGGAATTAACGCCAAACGGCAAACCCCGGCATTTGCCCAAACCGATGGTGTGGACTATGTGCCCATGTCCAAAGGTAAAGTCTACCTGATCCAACTGCTGAACATCGCCGGTGTTGGCCCCATCTTCGGCCCGATCCTGGGTGCCCTGTACGGCCCCGCCGCCATGCTGTGGATTGTGATTGGCTGTATTTTTGCCGGTGCGGTGCACGACTACTTCTCGGGCATGCTGTCGGTGAGAAACGGCGGCCAGTCCGTGCCTAACCTTGCCGGTAAATACCTGGGCAAGAGTGCAAAACACTTTATGAACGTCTTTGCCACCATACTGCTGCTGCTCGTGGGCGTGGTGTTTATTTCTGCTCCGGCGGGCCTGCTCGGTAAACTGACTGGCCTCAGCGTCAGCCTGTTTGTTGGCATCATCTTCGTGTACTACCTGATTGCCACCATTGTACCGGTAGACAAGATCATCGGCCGTCTGTACCCCTTCTTCGGCGCCTTGCTGCTGTTTATGTCTGTGGGTCTGACCGTGGCTCTCATCGTCTCTTCCGAGCACAGCCTGCTGCCCGGTTTTGAAGCCTCTGACTTCTTGACCAACCTCAACCCCAATGACATGCCACTGTGGCCGGCCCTCTTTATCACCATCGCCTGCGGCGCCGTCTCCGGCTTCCACGCCACTCAGTCTCCCCTGATGGCACGCTGCATGGAAAACGAAACCAATGGCCGCTTTGTGTTTTACGGTGCCATGATTGGTGAAGGCATCATCGCCCTTATCTGGTGTGCCATTGCCCTGTCGTTCTTCGGTGGCGTTGAAGGTCTGGCAACCGGTATGGCCGGTAACCCTGCCAACGTGGTGTATGAAGCCTCTACCGGTCTGTTGGGAGCTGTGGGTGGCTTCATGGCGGTGCTTGGGGTGATTATTCTGCCCATCACCTCGGGTGACACAGCGTTCCGCTCTGCACGCCTTATCCTGGCTGAATTCTTCAACATGCCACAAACCCAGCTGCCGAAGCGTTTGATGCTGGCCATCCCGCTGTTTGTAATCGGCGCTATCCTGACTCAGGTGGATTTCGGTGTCATCTGGCGTTACTTTGGCGTGGCTAACCAAGCCACCGCCGTGCTGATGCTGTGGACGGCTTCTGCCTACCTGCTGCGCCACAACAAGCTGCACTGGATTTGTACCATTCCGGCCATGTTCATGACCTCAGTGGTGGTGACCTTCCTGCTGAACTCTGCCACCCTGGGTGCGGGCTTGCCGATGACCATCTCTACCGTGGTGGGTGTACTGGTCGCCTTTGCAGTTGCTACGCTGCTGGTGATTAAAATCAAAGGTAAATCCGTGGAGCTGGCTGAAGAAGCCTGATCCCGTACCCCAGTAAAGGTACACACAAAAAGGCCGGCGCTCGCCGGCCTTTGTTTTTTATCCATCCGACAGGTTACAATGCCGTTCCCAATCTCCAAGATTGCCATTCTGACGAGCTACTATGTCCCAACAAACTCCACCAACACAGGCCAACAATCCACTCCATGGCATGACACTGAAAGCCATGCTCGAACACCTGGTGGAAGAGCTGGGTTGGACAAAACTCGCCGACCAAATTCGCATCCGCTGTTTTGCCGTTGATCCCAGTCTGGATTCCAGCCTGAAATTTTTGCGCCGAACCTCCTGGGCTCGGGCCAAAGTCGAAGACCTGTACTTAAGCCATATGGGTTTTCCGGTGCCAGAGCGCCCTGTGCGACAGCCCAAGGAAGGCGATTCGGACAGACCATCGACGAAAGGCTCGGCTAAGCCCAAGACAGCTAAACCTGAGGGCCGTAACAGGCACACCGGCGGTGACAAGCCTTCCCCCTATGGCAAGAGTGCCAAAGGCCCGGCTGTCAATAAAGGCAAGAAACCCGCCTTTAGCAACAAGGCCTCGACGGAAAACAAACATCGCGGGGAAGCAAGAGCCCATCAGGCAGGAACAAATGCAGACATGGGCACCCAAACGGCCAAACGTCAGCCCACGCTGAGCCTCAAGCGCAAAAGCAACGACAGTGCCGCTGATAGCCCGTCGGCAAGCCCAGTTTCTACCAACACGAACGCCGACATTTGGGGCAAAAAATAACGTTGCCCATAACGCCCGGCTCAGGGCGAAATGTTAAAGCGGGTGGCTGAAGAACACCCGCCACACATCTTCACCGCCGGCGTTACTGTAGCTGAACCCCACCCGCTCTATCGTTATCGCTTCAAGACCCAACGGCTTATCGAATACCAGGCTCAGCCCCAATTCCAGTGTACTCTCACCAAAGAGCGCGCCAACAAACTCATCCGCCAGCTGTCCCCGGCCAAAATACCAATGCATGGCGGCAAAAAGCCTGGGCTCCATCTGCCGCTCCCATGCGGTAAAGCCCCACCCCAGGCCCGACTCCACCCCGGATGTCAGTGCCGAGTAATGCTCTTCACTGCCGCTCTGTATGCTGCGATATCCGGCGGAGTAAAATCGGCTAACCCACAAAGGTTGGTATTCTTCGCTGCCAAAGGCATAGAGGGTTGAGATCCCGGCGGACAGGATGCCCACATTGCTGCTGTCGGAAAAGTTATGCCCAAATCCGATATCAAGATAAGTCTCCATCTTCAAATTTGGATTGACTTGCCAGTGGTACTCGATGCCGGGCGTTACTGTGACGGTTCCCACCGCGTCTGGAAAGTCACCTTCCGGCAACTCATCCCAGTTGTAGTTGAAAAAGCCCAACGACAGAGGCAAGCGCAGCATCAAACTGTGCTCTGATGAGGATTCGATGTCGAAGGATAAGGGAATATTCACCACGGCGGCGCTTTCACCGGCCGAACTGTAAATGCCGCTGCCCAGATAGTTGGCAAAGGCATAATGGCTGACATCGGGGGCTTGTTGCGCCACACAGGGGGAAGAAAAAAGCAGGATGGCGAGAATTCTGGCAGGCTTCAAAGCAGTCGGGGCATCCATCAATGAATGCCCCGACTATAAAAGGTTTCCCCAGCAAACACCAGTTTGCGCTATCAGTCCTGGTGGTGTGCCTTGAAGTGCTCTTCAGACATCATGTGCCCAAGCTCATCTGACTTAGTTTTGAGATAGGCTTCGTTATAACGATTTTTACCCACCTGCAGCGGCACCCGCTCGACCACATCCATACCTACGTCTTTCATGGCTTTGACTTTACGGGGATTATTGGTCATCAGCTTGACCCGGGAGATCCCCAGATGTGCCAACATGGGGGCAATCATATCGTACTTACGCATATCGGCAGCGAAACCGAGTTGCTCGTTGGCCTCAACGGTATTGGCCCCTTTATCCTGCAGCTCATAGGCGCGGATTTTGTTTAACAGCCCAATACCGCGCCCTTCCTGACGCAGATACAAGATAAAACCACGGCCGGTTTCAGCGATCCGCTGCATGGCTGTTTGCAGCTGAAAACCACAGTCACAGCGCAGGCTGAACAGGGCATCACCGGTCAAACATTCAGAATGGATCCGCCCCAGCACAGGGGAGTCACCACTGAGATCGCCAAAGGTCAGTGCCACATGCTCCTTACCGGTTTCGCTATCTTCAAAACCGTGGATGGCAAAAACGCCCCAGGGCGTTGGCAACTTGGAGGTGGCGACATACTTTATCGACATGAAATTTTCCTAACGACTACGCTCAATCCCTGAGTCCAGCACTTTCCCTGACAGCTCAATAACCTTGGTAAGATAAACTCACCGGGTGGCCTATTCTATGCGCTTTTGTCGCCCGCAGGAATACCCAAGTGACTGACTGGGGTATCAGAGTCGGGATAAGGTGAAGAATTCAACGCCAGGGTCCGCCAACAAAAGCAGACCTGCGTCTGGTTATTCCAGTGAGTCGTACTGAGATAGCAGTCCACCGGGCCGGTCAGTCTTGGTCACACCAGGGCACAAACGCATCGCCACTGCGACAAAAGATACGCTGATTGCTGCTGCCCCGAAACTTGAGCCGTCTGTCGGCAAGCCCCTGTTCAAAGGGGCCATCAACGATTACGTCCACACGGGACACCACCGCCAGCTGCGCCTCGCTCAATGCATCCAGACGATAGCCCGTCCACAGCCAGATATCCTTGCCCGGGCATTGCGAACGCACCCGTGCCACCAGCTCACTGATACCGGCAAGATTTGCAGGCAGCAAGGGGTCACCACCGGAGAGGCTAAGCCCCCGTCGGCGAACCCGGGTGTCATTGAGGTCGTCGATTATCCGGTTCAGCATCGCCTCATCGAAGAGGTGACCGCTTCGCACATCCCAGGTGGATTGGTTGTAGCAGCCACGACATTGGTGCTCGCAGCCGGACACAAAGAGCGTTGCCCTGGTGCCCGGCCCGTTGAGCACATCCAGCGGATAGTACTGGTGGTAGTTCACAAGATGATGCTCCGTGCGCTTCCATTAAAAAGCATTGCTATTACAGATGCTTGACCCGGCGTTTGACCTCTTCCTGTTTGCCATGGTTAAAGGGGCGCGCATCAGGGCTGCCAAGATAGCCACATACCCTGCGGGTCACAGACACCCGGCTGGGCTCGTGATTACCGCAAACCGGGCAAACAAAGCCCTTGCTGGTACAGTCAAACTCGCCGGTAAAACCGCAGTCATAGCACTCATCAATGGGAGTGTTGGTGCCATAGTAGGGTACACGGGTGTAGCTGTAGTCCCACACGTCCTCAAGCGCGTCAATATTATGCTGCATGTTGGGATATTCGCCGTAACAGATAAAGCCACCACTGGCGAGCTCAGGGTAAGGCATCTCAAAGTCGATTTTATCGAAGGGCGAGACTTTCTTTTCCACATCCAGGTGGAAGCTATTGGTGTAGTAGCCCTTGTCGGTCACCCCTTCTATCAGGCCGAAAGCCTTGATATCGAGCTTGGCAAAGCGACTGCACAGACTCTCGCTCGGAGTACTGTAGAGGCTGAAGCCATAGCCGGTTTCCCGCTTCCACTGATCCGTGGCCTGCTTGAGGCGCGCCACAATGGCAACGGCCTTTTGCCGAAGTCGCTCTGAGTCGTACACATGCTCCTTCGTGCCATAAAGGGCATTCACGGTTTCGTGAAGACCGATATAGCCGAGGGAAATGGACGCGCGGCCATTTTTGAAAATAGGCTCAATATCATCGTCAGGGCGAAGGCGTACACCGCATGCCCCTTCCATGTACAGAATGGGCGCGACTCTGGCCTTAACCCCCTTCAAGCGTTCGATGCGGCTATCAAGGGCCTGGCGGGCAACCTGCAGCCGCTCCTCCAGCAGTGCGTAAAAGTGGTTTTCGTCGCCACCGGCTTCAATGGCGATGCGCGGCAGGTTAAGGCTCACTACCCCGAGGTTGTTGCGGCCTTCGTGTTCCATTTCCCCGTCTTTTTCGTACACACCCAGGAAGCTTCGACACCCCATGGGGGTTTTGAAAGAGCCTGTGACGCGAACCACTTGCTCATAGTTGAGAATGTCCGGATACATCCGCTCTGTGGCGCACTTGAGTGCCAGACGCTTAATGTCGTAATTGCAGTCGCCTGCTTTGTGGTTGATGCCATCACGGATGGCAAACACCAGCTTGGGGAATACCGCTGTCTTGCGGTTTTTACCCAGACCCGCCATACGCACCTTGAGAATGGACTGCTGAATAAGCCGCGACTCCCAACTGGTGCCAAGCCCAAAGCCAAAGGTGACAAAGGGGGTCTGTCCGTTGGCTGTATGCAGGGTGTTTACCTCGTATTCCAGCGACTGGAAGGCGTCGTGGCATTCTTTTTCTGTCAGGGCCCTGGCATAAGCCACCGCATCGGTAATGCCCCAATGCAGCGCCGTTTGATAGTGTTTGTCATAGCTCTTGGCCACATAGGGGGACAGCACTTCATCGATGCGATTGATGGTGGTACCGCCGTAAATGTGGCTGGCCACCTGGGCGATGATCTGTGCAGTCACCGCAGTGGCCGTGGAAATGGACTTTGGCGTTTCGATTTCGGCATTGCCCATCTTAAAGCCCTTGGTCAACATGCCGGAAAGGTCAATCAGCATACAGTTGAACATGGGGAAAAAGGGCGAGTAATCCAGATCGTGATAATGGATTTCTCCCGCCTCATGGGCTGCCACCACCGCCTTGGGCAGGATGTGACGCTTGGCGTAGTGACGCGCCACAATGCCGGCAAGCAAATCGCGCTGGGTCGGGATTACCTTGGAGTCTTTATTGGCATTTTCGTGCAGCAGTGCGGCATTGGTTTGCTCCACCAACGAGCGAATTTCCAGATTCAGTCTGCTGGTCGCTTCACGGCACACGTCTCTGTCGTGGCGATACTCGATATAGTGGCGGGCAACTTCTTTATAAGGACCGGACATCAGGCAATTTTCCACCGCATCCTGCAGCTCGTGGATGGCGACTTCGTCGCGCTGTGCCACCTCGGCCGCCACCACAGACGCCACCGTGGCCGCATAGTCTTTGTCCTCAACACCGGCTGCCCCCTGCGCTGCAATCACAGCATCCCGCAACCGGGTTTCATCAAAGGCTGCGCGGCAACCATCCCGTTTGATAACCACTGGCATAGTCAGGTCCTCTTTGTTCACCCAAGCACTATATGTTGAGCTTATTTTTTATCCAGATACAAAATGTAGTGTATTAGGCGACAAATACCAGACCGATACCTTGATATGGATCATGTTTGGGAAAAAGATAAATTTCCCCTTTTTGAAAACCTGTGGCAGGTAACTTTTTCACACTTATCCCCCTTGACCCGGGATAAATTCGCCATTAGGCAGGCACAAAAAAACCGCCGGACTCAGAGATAGAGTGGCGGTTATTTGGTCAACGCTTCGGAGGTTAACCGAGTGCAGCTTCCAGCAGATGGGCCTGGGCCATCACTGCACTGTAACCCGCATCGATGGCCTCTGCGGCGCGATGGAACTCCATGGTGCCAATGTCGGCTACCTTGGGTACCAGGCACACATCGGGCGGGTCGCCCATCAGGCGCGCCCTTTTGTGTCGCTGCTGCACTATCTCCATGGACTGGTTCATGACTGCCAGCATCCCCGGGTCATCACGGGTGCCAAGGGCAAACTTATCCGACAAACTGGCGATATAGTCGCGGCCGCGGGCAAAAAGGTCCATAAACCCGCCCTCCTGCTCGGCCAAGGCCCGCGTTTCTTCCTGCGGAGTGATGGCTTCACTGCGAAGGGTCACAGGCACGGCCTGAATGCGGCTGCGGCGCTGACCATCCAGGTCAACGGCAATCACCACATCCACATCCAGCGCACGGCAAGCCGACACGGGTACAGGATTGACCACAGCGCCGTCTACCAACCATCGATGGCCCTGGCGCACCGGCGGCAAAATACCGGGCATGGAGCAGGACGCCCGCACGGCGTGGCGCAGATCCCCCTGGCGAAACCAAATTTCCTGGCCGCTGTACAAGTCGGTGGCAACCGCAATAAAGGGCATGGACATGGATTCAATGTCCATACTGCCGATACGACTTTGCATCACATCAAACACCTTTTCCCCGCGAATGAGCCCGCCGCGGCGCCAGCTTAAGTCCATAAGCCCAAGAACGTCCCAACTGGAAAAACTTCTGACCCATGACTCCAAATCGCCAAGACGCCCGTTGACATAGGCGGCGCCCACCAAGGCACCAATGGAGCAGCCCGCGACCCGCTCCGGCTTTATGCCCAGCTCATCAAGGGCGTTGAACACCCCTATGTGGGCCCAGCCTTTGGCGGCACCACTGCCCAGGGCAATACCAATACGGGGTTGGCTCATCTACGACTCCTTTGCAAAGATGAAAGCAAGAATGACTCTGACTATAAACGACAAGCGCCGGCAGGTGCCAGCGCTTGGGAAGAAAGAGAAAAATCTATCGGCTTCGGCCTTTGAAGAGATAACCGAGCCAGCCAAACCAGGAACCCAGAGTCACAGCCAGTATCCACCAGCTTTTTTGGCGGGCGGTCACCACGTCAGACAATCCGATGTGTAAAACGGGGATCATCCAACCGAAAATGACAATGGCGAGTGCAATCCAAAAGTCCATTTACGCCTCCGGGGCGGCAGGGTCGTTGTGCGTGTTAATTTTTCAATCGCTCAAACATAAGGCAATTATTTCGCTGAAGAAAGCGCCAACAACGGATTTTTGACGGTTGTCACAGATATTGACGCACAAGTTCGATAGGAAGCCCAGTGTTAAGCAGGCAGAAGCACACTTGTCATGGCGCCAAGCGGCCGATGGCGCTATAATTCCCGGCTTGAATTTTTCCGGAGACCATCCTTTGCAATTTTCTGATTTTTCCCTCGATAAGCGCCTCATGCAAAGCCTGAAGCACATGGGCATAGAGACGCCTACCCCCATCCAGAGTCAGGCCATTCCTGTTGCCCTTGCCGGCAAGGATCTGATGGCCTCGTCCAAGACGGGCTCGGGAAAGACGCTGGCATTTTTGCTGCCTGCCATGCAAAGGGTGATTTCCAGCAAGGCGCTGTCAAAAAAAGACCCGCGGGTGCTTATTCTGCTGCCCACCCGAGAGCTGGCGCAGCAAGTGTATGCTCAGCTCCGTCTGTTGGTGGCCAATACCCAATACCGTGCCATCAGTGTGCTGGGCGGTGAAAACTTTAATGACCAGGCCAAGGCCCTCGCCAGGGAACCCCATTTTATTGTGGCCACCCCCGGACGCATTGCCGACCACCTGCAGCAGCGCCACCTGTTTTTAAACGGGCTTGAGCTGCTCATCCTCGACGAAGCCGACCGCATGCTGGATCTGGGATTTGCTCCTCAGCTGAAAGCCATCAATGCAGCTGCCGATCACCGTCGCAGGCAAACCCTGATGTTCTCGGCCACCCTGGAGCACGGTGAAGTGCACGAGCTGGCGGCTGAGCTTCTGAAAGAGCCTGAGCATGTCGCCATCGATGCCGTGCACCTGGGCCACGGCGACATCGAGCAACAAATTCTGCTGGCCGACCATCTGGAGCACAAGGAAGCCCTGCTCGAACGCCTGCTCAGTGGCAATAACTTCCGTCAGGTGATGATTTTTACTGCCACACGCCAGGACACAGAGCGCCTGGCCACCCTGCTGGCCGAGAAAGGCTTCAACACAGCCGCCCTATCCGGCGAGCTGCGACAGGCACAGCGTAATCAAATCATGGATAGCTTCAGCCGTGAGCACCACCGCATCCTGGTGACCACAGACGTGGCTTCACGCGGTCTGGATATCTCCAACGTGTCTTTGGTGGTGAACTTCGATATGCCAAAGTTTGCCGAGGAATACGTGCACCGGATTGGTCGTACCGGCCGCGCCGGTAACAAGGGCACCGCCATTTCGCTGGTGGGACCGAAAGACTGGGACAACTTCCTCAAGGTTCAGCTCCTGCTGCAAAAGACCTTTGACTTCAGCGTGCTCGAAGGACTGGAAGCCAAATTCAAGGGACTGGCGCCCAAGCGTGAGCGTAAAGCACCTGGCACTCAGACCAAGACGACCGGCAACAGCAAGAGACAGGCTGCCGATGCGCCAAAGGGTGAAAAGCGCAGCCGCGATAAACGCTTCCTTACCGGCGTGGATGTGGGCGATGCGCCAATGATCCGTAAGAAGCCCCTCCCGGCACCGATTGTGCCCGAGGACGATGACGCTGATGAGCTGGGCGAAGACTGAGTTCCTCAGGCCAACATCAAGCCGCACGTTTTTGCCTGAGCAAAAACACCGAACCAATTAAGTGACAGAAAAAGATAAGGGAAAAAAATGAGAGTATGTGGCGTAGAGCTGAAAGGTGCCGAGGCCATTATCAGCCTCGTGGGCTACGATAAAGAAGCCTTCAATGTACCTGAGTGTCGCAAGCACTCGTTTGTGGTGAACGATGCGGATAATCAGGAAGCCATTCGTGAATTCCACTTCGCCTTTGCCAAGCTGATGGCCGACTACAAGGTGGAGCACATTGTCATCGTCGAGCGGGAGCAAAAAGGCAAGCTGGCCGGCAGCGCTATCGGCTTTAAACTGGAAGCCGCTATCCAGCTTGGCGAATTGCCGGTAACCCTGCTTAAGCCCACTGCCATCCGCGAGCAATGCAAACGCAACCCTCCTCAGGTTGATTACGAGGTGCTCGGACTCAAGCGTTTCCAGCTGCAAGCCTTTGAAGCGGGCTACGCCTTCCTGAACGCCCGCATCTACGGCAAGCTGTGAGCCAATACCTGGCCCATTACCCCGAGCAGGTGCGTGCCAAGGTGGACGCCCTGCTTGAGGCTGGCACCCTGGGCGATGTGCTCGCACGTCGCTACCAGGCCCAGCACGATATCCGCTCCGACAAGGCGCTGTTTGATTACACCATGGCGCTGAAAAACCGCTTCCTCAAGCGCAGCGACCCGTTATCCAAGGTATGCTTTGACGACAAAATCAGTTTGCGTCAGCAAGCCCTCGGGCTGCATACCGCCATTTCTCGGGTTCAGGGCAATAAACTCAAGGCCAAACGCGAAATCCGTATCGCCTCTATGCTAAAGCAGGTGCCAGAGCCCTTGCTGCGGATGGTGGTGGTACACGAATTGGCGCATTTAAAAGAACGTGACCACAACAAAGCCTTTTATCAGCTCTGTTGCCATATGGAAGGCGACTATCATCAGTTGGAATTCGATTTGCGACTGCTGCTGACTGCGATAGACGCAGGCCAGTCCCCCTTCTGACATTCATCCGGAATGTACATGCCGCACACGTCTGTGCAGTAATCCCGCCTGAGTTTGCGCCATGGCGCATACCTCCGCCAACATGGAAGCCCTGCCACTGTCGCGCCACAGTCAGGCAGACCTCACGGACCGGACACTCTGCTAAATCACTTTAGAGCCTCCTCTTTTAACGCCGAATGTGCCTGAGCATGCCATCAAAGGATTGGCATCACAGTTAACGGTCACGATGCTTGACTGAGAATAGTTTTCATTTAAAATCACAACCAAAGCTACAGTCCGGTTGGATTACTCCTATGGCCAAGGTCGATAAAAAGCTCAACAAACTTTGCCGTAAAGCGGCACGCAAGGCCCTTGGGCTGAGCAAAGACGCCATGAGAGACAAGGCAAACAAGTCTGATGTAAAGGTCTTTGCCACCAGACTGAAGCAACAGCTGTTGGTCGACAGCAAATTGTCGAACCTCAGCAAGGCTTCGGCCGACGCAGGTAAGTTTGATAAGAAAACCGTGTCAAAACAGCTTAAGCGTTTGACCCTTTCCAAAATTGGCCGCCGCAGCGGTGCCAATGACGACCAGTTAGCGCAAGTACGTAACCTTCGTCCCGCCGTTGGCAGCATGGCCTTTGCCCTCACGCCCCTTAAGCGTAACCCCTGTGGCGGCTGCCCCGCCAAACGCGGTGGTCTTTGTGCCTGTGCGCTGAAGCTCGCCAAGCGTAAAGCGGGTTAATACTGCCCTCCCCTCTGGCTCAAGCAAAGCGCACGATTATCCGGTGTTGAAGCAATAAAAAAGCGACCCAGGGTCGCTTTTTTATTTTGCCGTCTCCGGCTCACGGATTCTGTCTCAGCCCAAATCCATCAGCATCTGACGGCTTCTCACCAGAGAAGTAAATTCCGACAACTCTGCCGCGTTCAGCTGGGTCGATGTAGGCAGCGGCACCTTCATGGGGTCAACCGGACGGCCATTGACATGGAATTCATAGTGCAAATGAGGGCCGGTGGAACGCCCCGTGTTACCGGAGAGCGCAATGACCTGACCACGGCTGACTCTGTCACCTTTTCTGACCAAAGACTTGGACAGGTGCAGGTATCGGGTACGGAACTTGTTGCCATGCTCAATCACTATGTATTTTCCGGCAAACTTATGGTCGGTCACCATGGTCACCACACCGTCGCCGGGCGCCACCACCTTGGTGCCGATTGGCGTGGCGAAATCGGTGCCATTATGAGGCGACACACGACCCGTTACCGGATGCTTGCGCACCGGATTGAAGCGGGAGGTCATGCGGAACGATTTATCCAGTGGCACCCGCTGGAACGCCCGGGCAAGGTTATGGCCCTTGGCATCATAAAAGTTGCCGTCGCTGTGCTGGAAAGCGGTGATTTCGCGCTTGCCACTTTTTATCTGAATGCCGAGGATCTGACTGGTGCCCGTGGCCAGGCCTTCAACATACTGATCGTTCACCAATACTGAAAAGGTATCTCCGGCGCGCAAATCGCGGGCGAAGTTCATTTTTTCTTTCAGTAGGGATTCGATTTTGGTGATTTCAGCGGCAGAAAGGCCAACACGCTGGGCCGAAACATAAAATGAGCCACGGATTTCGCCACTGGCAATGCGATTTTGCCAGAGGCCATCGACGACAATTTCGTCAACGTTAAAACTGCCATCTTCAAAACGGTTGAACACCACCTGACGGGCTGGACTGAAATAGAGCTCGAGCTTTTGTAAATCGCCTTTGTCATCAAGCCAGAATTTGATGCGGTTATCCGGCATCAGGGTATCCAGCGCCAGAATGTTCATATCCGCTTCCAGCACGCGGTACATGGTTTGCTGGTCCACCCCGGCGCGGGAAAACAGGCCACTGAGGGTATCGCCAGACACGATTAAATGATCGAAATCCGCCACCGACTCACTGGCCGCCAACGGCAGAGGTGCCTCGGAAATCTGTGGCAGTAAAGATTCAATATCCAGTGCAATGGGAATACGGCCGACAACCGGCTGCTGCGCCGTGGGCCACATAAAGGAGACACCGACCAGTAAACCACCCACCAGCAACAGACGCTTATGAAAGCTGGGCAAACTGGCAATATGCGAAAAAAACATATTGTTTTTGTTATATATTTGATTAAGCAACCCTGAAGTTTCCCTTAATGCCAGTCGTTATTATTGGTATATTTCCCTGTCATTTTGCAGGGATTGGTTTCTTTTATACCAAAAAAGCCGCAGGACACAAGCCTTTTCAGGCGATACTGCGCCCTGCAATGGGCTTCAAACATCCGGACATTAGCAAAAGACAGCATCGAAAAATGTGAGCTGTCATCTGCTTTTCAGGAAAAATCATTCCCTAATCAAACGCTATTCAAACCAAAGTCAGGCAAATTTTACTGCCCACTGTGTCCTTATGGATATCGACCCGGGTCTGAATCTGCTCTTTCATCTCGGTCACGTGGGAAATCACCCCAATCATGCGTCCTGAGGACTGCAAATCCACCAGGGTACGTACCGCAAGCTCCAGTGAGTCCTGATCCAGGCTGCCAAACCCTTCATCGATAAACAGGGTGTCAAGCTTAATGCCCCCCGCATAGGCCTGAACCACATCCGACAACCCCAAGGCCAGAGACAAGGCCGCCATAAAACTCTCGCCACCGCTTAAGGTCGCCACTGGGCGCAGCTTGCCTGTGTAGGCATCTTCCACTTCCAGATCCAAACCGGATGCGCGATTGCCCTTGGCCTTGTCTTCCTTGCGAAGCAAACGATAACGCCCCTTACTCATGCGATGCAGGCGTTCACTCGCCTCGATAAGCACATCGTCCAGGAGCACCCCCAGCACAAACCGTTGCAGGCTGATCCTGGCTCCTGTCATGCCACTGGCCGCATCCGACAAGGTGCCCACCAGTGCATATTCCTCATCAAGTCTGGCACCCGCCAATGCCTCGGTGCCCAGCTGCGCCCTGGCGCGGCTGTACATCACCAGGGTATCGTTCAGTGCCTGCCAGTTGTAGTTGCATTGGTGAAACGCTTCCTGTGCAGCGGCCTCAAGCGCTGCCAGCTGCGTCATGTCCGGTGGCAATGTATCGCCCAGAGCCTCTTGCTGTGCCGCCAGGCGCTCTTTAAGCCCAGCCAACTGCTGCTGCCAAGAGGCAATGCGGCTTTTAGCAGCACTCATTTCATCGGCGCTTAAACGCGCCTGATTAAAGCTCGCCACATCTTTAAAGCCCTTGGCAGCAAGCTCGGCATCAAAGCGCGTTTTCGCTGCTGTGGCCCGGCTGCCAGCCTCGCTCAAGGTTTGCTGCAGCGCATTTCTGCGCTCATTGCATTGGGTTTGACGGGTTTCTGCGCCCTTAAGCTGGGTCTGCAAGCTCTCCATTTGCGCACTCAGGGCATCGATATCCCGGGAGAGGCCGGCAAGGTGCGCATCAAACGCCTGCTCGCTGCCAAGGCGCTGGCAGAATTCCGGCATGGCACCGGCGAGGCTTTCTTTCTCACCACAGGCTTTTTGAAGCTCTCCAGACTGCTGTTCACGCTGACGCTGCAGCCCATCGATGTCTGCCAGTAGCTGTTTTTGTGTGTTGTCCAGATGCTCAAGCTCATGCTCCAGCGCTTGCAGCGACTGTTGGGCGGCTTTCGCGTTTTGGCAGGCCTCACGGCTTTGGCCAAGTGCATACTGTTTTTGCTCAAGACTGGTGGCAAGCGTCTCCCCCAGAGCCGCGGCTTCATTGGCGAGCTCCTGCTGCAAGGCCTCGAAACGCTGCTTTTGCGCCTTATATTCAGAGCGGGCACGACTCAGAACTTCCCGGGCCTCATGCTCGGCGTCTCTTGCTGCGGCAAGTTCATCATCCCCTGGCAGCGCCCCATCATGATGGGCTGGACTGGGGTGCTCCGCGCTGCCGCACACAGGGCATGGGTCGCCGGGTAAGAGCCTAGCGGCCAATATCGCTGCCTGCCCCTGATGCCAGGCAAGTTCCAGCAGCTCGCGGGCGCGGGTGAGATTTTCCTGGTTGGCCTTGGCCTGACGGCCTTCGGCTTCGAGCCGTGAAAGCTCAGAACCCAAGAGCTGCGCCTGACGCTCCTTTTCAATAAATTGCTGCTGACGCTCAAACGCCTGGGTTTGCTGCACCAGGGCCGCCTCAAGGCTACCGGCGGTGCTCGCCAGCGCCGACAATTCTCGCCGCTGCCGGGTGAGCCTTGCCATGCGATCCTGCGTATCAGCAAGCTGGCTGCGAACACTGGCAAGATTTACATCAAACGTTTTAAGCGCCTGTCCAAGCCCGGCAATAACCTCGTTCAGGGCCGACAGCCTGTGCATCCGCGGACGCCACTCGGCCAGTCGCTCTGCATCGTTTTTCAACTGATGTCGCCTGGCGTCCAATTCAGGGATTGAAGAAGCAGCCTCTTTTGCATCGCTTAAACTCGCTTCGGCTTGCCTTGCATCTTCTGCGGCCACTGCGGCAGCACTTTCAGCGCTTTGACGTTCTTTTTCGCGCTCATCCCAGGCTTGCCACGAGCCGGCAAGGGAATCGGCAAGCTGCGCCCGTTCAAGCCGCTCATTAAGGGCTGCTATTTCTGGGCCACGGGCCGTTTCAGCCTCCAGGCGAGCCTTGGTATCAGCAAGGGCGCTGAATTCCTTCAGCCTCACCTCGGCCGCTTGTCGCTGGGCGCGCGCCGCAGCAAGTGCTCCTTCGGCCTCTTGTCTTGCGCTGACGGCAGCCTCAAGTGCAGGTGTGAGCTCGGCCACTTGAGCGTCAAGGGCATCGAGATTTTCCACGCCGGCGGTTTCGAGGATCCCCGCTCGCCTGGCCTCCAGCTCTTTGGCTTTGGCCTTAAGCTCCAACGCCTTTTGCTTGAGACTGTCTTCAATGCGCTTGTAAATGCCGGTTTGAAACAGCTGGCCAAAAATGGCCTCACGCTCTTTGGAGTCCGCCAGCAGCAGCTTTCGAAACTGCCCCTGGGGCAACACCATGACCTGGCGAAACTGCTCCACTTCAAGCCCCAACAAATCTTCAATCTGTGCGGTGACTTCAGTGACTTTGCCAGCCGCGAGCGGAGTGGCTCTTTCTCCTTCAATACGCTCAAGCAGGGCATCACTCTTTTGCAGCGTAAAGCCCTCGCCGCTCTTTTTGGCCCTTTGCTGCTCAGGCACCCGCTTCACCCGGTAGACCTTGTCGCCCAAACCAAATTCAAAGCTCACTTCCGTCAGCACATCATCCGGGGCTGCATCGCAGCGCATCTGGGTACCTTCGCGCTCGTTTCCGGTGGTCTTGCCATAGAGCGCAAAACAAATCGCATCGAGAATCGTGGTTTTACCCGCACCGGTAGGCCCATTTATCAGGAATAATGGCCACTCCCCAAGGGCTCGAAAGTCCAGGGTTTGGGTGTCCACGAAGGGGCCAAAGGCGGTAATAGTGAGAGTTAAGGGCTTCATTGACCAGCCTCCCTGTGCAGCGACGCTATCAAATCCGACATCAGCGCTTTTTGCGGCCCACTCAGGGATTCTCCCTGTACCTGATTGAAGAAATCCTCAAACATGGTTAACTCACTTTTTTGCATGCGCTCGCGGCCCGGGCCTTCCATCGAACGCTCCTGCATGAGCCCGGTGCGCTCAAGATGAAGTACATTCGGGTACACGGCCCGAAGCTTGGCCATGGGCTCTAAAATGGCATGGGTATCGAGCAATCTCACCATCAGGTAATCGTCACGACCAGGGTCTTTGGCGCCTTGCGCCAGGAGAGTGTCCAGATGCCCTTCGATAATCCGTACGTCCCGCTGGGGCTTAATGGGCAACAGGCGGATATCAGGCGCCTTTGCGGGCACCATGTCCACCAGGGTGACTGATTTGTTTTGATGCTGCTCGCTGAATGAGTACTTCAAGGGAGAGCCGCTGTAGCGCACATGCTCTGCGCCCTTGTATTGCGGGCCATGGAGATGGCCGAGTGCAGCATAGTCAAATGGCGTAAACAGCGCCGGAGTTATCTTATCTGCACCGCCAATGGACAAGGGCCGTTCTGAGTCAGACTCGCTGCCGCCGTCCAAAAAGCAATGGCTGACCACAATCTTCGGCAATCCATTACTGTTATGAGCCTGAACCTTTGAAAGCAAAGCTGCCATGGCGTCCTGATGGCTTTGGATGCTCTCATCCTCAAGAAGATGACGAACCAAGGCAGGCTCTGCGTAAGGGATAGGATAGAAAAATGCAGCCCCGTGCTTGCCATCGACCCGCACGGGACTGATGCTGGCACTGACCGGCCCCTGAATATAAAGGCCGGCTCTGGCCATCTGCCGTGCACCAAAGGCCAATCGCTCCTGGCCATCGTGGTTACCACCGATGGCAATAACGCTTACCTTAAGTTGCTGAATAACCTTGTCGAGAAACGCATCCAGAAGACTTACTGCGGCGGCAGGAGGCACAGAGCGGTCAAAGATATCGCCGGCTATCACCAGGGCATCCACCTCGTGGGTCTCAATGAGTGCCAGCAGGGTCTCCAACATCTGCGCCTGCTCGTCCAGCAATGACTGATTGTGCAGTGTGCGGCCCAAATGCCAATCTGAGGTATGGATGAATCTCATGCAAAAGCCTTTTTGCTTTAAAATTGAGACTCATACTAGGGGATATCAAAGACGCTGTGAAGGCGCAGAGCGACTTCACAGCACCGTGCGCTCAGCCAATCACCACCACTGAAACTGATCGCCAAGAAGCTTGGTGCTCATCACCACCGACATCAGTACCACCAAAGGCTTGATGATCGCGGTTCCTTTGGTGACCACGAGCCGCGATCCCAACGTTGCCCCCATGGCCTGGCCAAGTAACATCAGACCGCCCAGCATCCACACCACCTTACCCCCAAGGGCAAAGAAGATCAGTGACGAAATGTTGGTGGCAAAGTTAAGCACCTTGGCGTGGGCAGTGGCTTTGGCGAGCCCAAATCCCGCAAGGCTGACAAAAGCCAGCGCAAAGAAACTGCCAGTGCCCGGGCCAAAGAAACCGTCATAAAAACCAATGCCCAGCGCCGCGGTGAAAGCAAACAAGGTGGGGGTTAACACCCTGTGCCTGTCGTCTTCACTGACTTTTTTGGAAAACAGAAAATACCCGCCAATAGCGAGCATCAAAAAGGGCAGCAGGGTTTTTAACATGCTGGCATCTATCAGCTGCACAGCGATAGTGCCGAGCGCCGCGCCAACAAAGGCACAGAAAATATCGAGCTTGATGCTGGCCAAATCCACCATTTTTTTGCGCACAAAATAGAGGCTGGCAAAAAAACTGCCGCCACAGGCCTGCAGCTTATTCGTTGCCAGCGCCGCAGCGGGTGAAAGGCCGGCCCACATCAGCGCGGGTATGGTAAGCAGGCCACCGCCTCCGGCAATAGCATCAATAAATCCGGCCAGCATGGCCACAAAGAACAGCAGCGCGGCAAGTTCAATCGAGAAGGAAAAGTCCATCAATACATCCATTGGCAAAATCACAGGCGATAAAAATTGCCCCATCGGATCAGACGGGGCTGTGGCATTTAACGCCTTTTGGCAACAAAAGGCAAAGGCTCAGCGAAAGTTCATACCCGCCATTATCGCAATACTGAACGGCCCCAATAAGGGCTTGCTATGCCCTCTTCCAGAATGACCACAGTGTCCTGTTGGCAGTTTAAGTAATAAAAAACCACCGCTTGCGGTGGTTTTAATGAGAAACGACTGAATATCAGTGATTACAACCCGGCCCACAATGATGCTCATGGTCATCATCTTCGTCGTCCATAAACTCATCGTCGCCTTCCTGGTGCTGCATAACGCCCCAGCCATCGCTTTGGCCATCAAACTGGCCGGCAAAGGCATTAAGCTCAACTTCCCTGGCCACCAAGGCGTCATACTCGGGCAGCATGTTGATACAGACAATCAGCTCCCACTTGTCGAGCTCTTCATTAAAGTTGAGCTCTACTTCGCCTTCGGCTTCCTGGGCGGTCAAATCTTCAAGAGCTGACTCGGCATCGCGTCTGTCGTCAAACACCAGGAAAAAGTCCACATCCAAAGGCTTGGTTAAATCAATCCCGGATTCGTGCATCGCTTTGAGCATCTGGCCGTTATCATCTTCTGGAAAATGCATTATCTGTCTCCTTAGCCCGCCAGGATCTGGACGGTTTCGCCATTGAAGGTGACCGAGTCACCGGCAACCAGTTTCTTACGCTTGCGGGTTTCCACTTCACCATTCACCAATACCATGCCTTCGGCAATTACGCGCTTGGCTTCGGCGCCGTCCCCGGTCATGCCCTCTACCTTAAGTACTTTATAAAGCTCGATGTAGTCTTCACCCGCATGCAGGGTGAGGCTGGATGCTGAACCGCTCAATGCCGCTCTCCACTGATTATAAACCGCTGCATTATACACATAACCGCTGCGCTTAGCGTGAAGTTGCGGTTAATTTACCTCGGGACGCTCGTGAGTGAGCAAACCATACACACAGTCATTATGCCAACTGTCTTTGATGCGGGTTTGGTCCCTGAGTATACCTTCCAGCTTGAAGCCGATTCGCTCCAACACCTTACGTGAGCCAAGATTGGCTTCGCTGCAGCAGGCAATAAATTTATGAATGTTGAAACTGAGTGCGCCCCAGTCAATCACGGCACGGGTGGCCTCGGTGGCGTATCCACGGCCCTGCATGACAGGTGTCAGAAGATAACCCACTTCGGCACGGCGACAAAGCTCATCATCCATGTGAAAACCGGTATAGCCGACAAACTCTCCGTCCAGAGTCTCTATAACCAGGGTGAGCCAGTCACCGGATTCGTATCGCCAGGGGGCCAGCCGCTGTTGAAACTTGGTCTCGATAACATCCAGCGGCTCACATTCGCGGACAAATTGGTTAACCTCAGGTGAGGTCAGCATCATCACAAAATGTGCCTTGTCCTCTGGCCTGATGTTTCTTAGTCGTAAACGATCACTGAAAAGCTCAATCTGCACTTAGGGCTCCCGGGCCTATCCTGGCCATTCGGCAAAAGAAAACGGCTGCCTTGGCAGCCGCTTTTCAATCTATCATCCCCGACTGGTGACTTCCACAAGGTGATAGCCAAACTGGGTTTTTACCGGCCCCTGCACCACATGCAGAGGGGCTGAAAAGACCACCTCATCAAACTCTCGCACCATCATTCCCGGGCCAAAAGACCCCAACTCTCCGCCTTGGTTTCCTGAAGGACAGGCGGAATGCTCTCGGGCGATATCAGCAAAATCAGCACCACCTTCGATAAGCTTTTTCAGTACTTCGCATTGTTCTTGCGAGCTAACCAGTAGATGTCTGGCGGTTGCACGAACCATAAAGTGCTCCTTGTGATTATCGGGGCAAAGCCCGGCGTTTTTTCAACCTATGGCCTGCAAACCTCGGCAGGCATTCCAGTATAGGGACTTACGTACGAATTAACAGCCGGCTCTGAATTTTCGTTACAACTGGCTTTTTACCCAACGATCGACCTTTTGCTCCATGACCGCCATTGGCAGCGAGCCGGATGTCAGGATCTGATCGTGGAAAGCCGGCAGGCTGAACTTATCACCCAGGCGCTTCTCGGCATCGGCTCTCAATTCAAGGATCTTAAGCTGGCCCACCTTATAGGACAGAGCCTGGCCGGGAATGGCCATGTAACGCTCTACTTCAGCGATGATGTCAGACTCGGCCATGGGCGAGTTATCCTTCATGTACTGAATGGCCTGCTCGCGGCTCCAGCCCTTGGCATGCAAACCTGTATCCACAACCAACCGCATTGCACGAAGCATCTCATCGGAAAGCTTGCCGAAGTATTGGTAAGGATCGCTGAAAAGACCCATCTCGATACCCAAATACTCGGCATACAGAGCCCAGCCCTCTTCGAAGGCGGTATAACCGCTGAAGCGCTGGAACTCAGGCACACCGGTCAGCTCTTGCTTGATGGCAATCTGGAAGTGGTGGCCGGGTGCCGCTTCGTGAAGCGACAGTGTCGTCATGCCCCACTTTGGCTGCGCCTTGAGGTTATAGGTGTTGATGTAGAACACCCCGGGACGACTGCCATCCACCGCCGGTGATTCATAGGAGGCCCCCGCTGCCGATTGCTCCCGGAAGGATTCAACGGGTTTAACTACGTAATCTGCCTTGGGCATGACGTTAAAGTATTGAGGCAACACCTGATTAATACTCTCTTTGAGCACCATATAGCCATCAATCAATCCCTGACGCTCCGTAAAGAAGTATTGCGGCTCGCTGGAGAGGGAAGCAAAGAAGGCTTTAAGGTCACCTTCAAACCCCACTTGCTGCCGTACCTTGTCCATTTCTGACAAAATGCGGGCGACTTCATTGAGACCAGTCTCATGGATTTCGTCGACTGACTTATCGGTAGTGGTATGCAGATTGGCCAGGTGTTGATACCAGGCCTTGCCGTTGGGCAACCCTGACCAACCGTCGGTCGCACGGGCTGCAGGCAGATAAGTGTCTTTCAGGAAGGTCTCCATCTTCGCCAATGCCGGCAACAGGCGCTGAGCAATCATAGCCTGATAACGCGCTTCGATTTCAACCTTGTCCTGTTCACTGAAGGACTCGGGCAGCGATTTCACCGGCGCATAAAAAATACTGTCTTTGGCGTCAACAACCTGCTGGGCGGTGAACTGCGGAATCATCCGCTCGACCAGTATTCTTGGCAGTACCACCTTGCTGGCCATGCCTTCATTCATGCGCGCCTGGGCTCTGTCGAGCCAGGCGATAAAGCCATCCACCCGTGACTCCCAGTTCAGGTAATCCTGTTTCGTCACAAATGGCTGGGCGGCCTCACCGCTGCCCAGCTGGATCATGGTGATGACAGTGCTGTAAAACTGATTCATGGGCAGGAAGCGTGCCGGAAAGGTCTCATCGACCAACGCCATGTTGCGGTCATACACAAACAGGTCATAAGAGAGCTGTAAATCCGCAGGCAGAGCAGACTTGTCTATCTTTCTGGCCTGTGCCAGATAGTGGGTATTAAAATCATGGCGGGCTTTGAGGTATTCATCAGAAAGGTCGCCGCCAAACTCGGCGTTATAATCGTTTACCCCAAAAAATGTGGCGTAAATCGGCTCGAGCTTGAGATAGTCCTTGAAGTAGTTGTCTACCATGGCCAGATAGCGGCTCTGAGCGGTTTGCTCCGACGCTGGAGCGGCAGTGCCCTGTGCTTCGACGTTCGCTCCAGGTGACGCTGCCGATTTTTCCTGTGAACAGCCAGACAGGGCGAATGCCGAAGCCACCACTATTGCCAACAAGGTTTTTTGCATAGTCTTTCATCTCCCTATGACGATGTACCCTGCGATGTTTTCTATACTCATAATTAAATTATCGCAGGAGTTCGCCTTATGATTTATTCATTTAGAAATTCCGGATTCAGGGATCCAGAAACGGGCGTCTACAATCAAACCTACTTTATGGAAGTCTTTAATCGGGAATGGCACAGACATATCCGTGACAACCAAAGTCTGGCCCTATTGTATCTATACCCCCACATTCGTGAAACAAGAAAACATCCGGGTCTAATGGAGATGCTCAGCAAGGAGTTGGAGAAGGCCTTGCTCCGCTCGAGCGATATGATTGCCCGTATGAATAACGAATGCTTTGCCCTTGGACTTTTCAATATCGATACTGAGGGTACCGCCGTAGTGGCAAACCGCATTGAAGAAAACATCAGGGGGTTTATTAAGCGATTCGATAAAGATCCCAGTATCCAGATGAACTACAAACTCGCCGCCTGTATCTGCGCCCCCAATAGAGATAAACGCATAGAAAAACTATTTGTAAACACCGAAACCATGGCAAAAATGTTGGTGCAGGAAAAAGACAAACACAGCGTGATGGAGAATCTTCAGTGAAAAAAAAGCCACCCTGAGGTGGCTTTTTTAATCGCTAACTGGGACTAGAGCGTCACGTTGTTGATACGTGCTTTCTCTTGAATATAAGAAATATAGCTCTTGGCGCTGCGCTCAGTTTTCTTGTCCTGTGCGGCAAGCTTTGCCCGAGAGTAAGCAGACTTGTACTGTTTCAGCTGCAGATGAATCAGCGCCAGTTCGAAGTGAGCTTCACCTGGGCTGGGAATACCGGCATTCAAGGATTTCTCCAGGGCTGGAACGGCTGCAGAATATTTCTGAGCCAGTGCCAACATGCGTCCCTGCTTGAGGAACAGCTTGCCATCATTCTTCTCTTCTGCCGCTTTACCGTAGTATTCAGCCGCTTTTTCTATCTCTTTGGCATTCTGAAAGAAGCCTGCTATCTGCTCGTGGTTCTTGGCATTGGACTCAATAACGCCTGCCTTCATGTATTTTTCCATGACGGTGGCAGCACGATAAGGTGAACCTTGGTTAGCCAACAACTGAGCATAACGAACCAGACTACCCGCATCTTCCTTCAGGAAGCCATTGCGGAAACACAGATCATATGTCTGAAGCGAACGAGAAAAATCCTCGGTCAGCAAGTAGAACTGTGCCAGCTGGATCCACAAACGCTTATCGTCCTGGAACAGGGGAACCATGGTCTCCAGTACCTTGACAGCATTCTTGTACTGCTTCTTCTCAAAGTAAGCAGTCAGCTTCATCTGGTAAAGGTTTTTGTCAGGTTCCTTGGCGTGTGACAGACCTTTGTCGGCCACTTCCAATACCTTGTCCCACTGCTTCAATTCGCTGTAGGCAATACCGATACGACGGTAAACCACAGGATCGTCAGTCTTACAGGCAAAATCCATCCACTTATAGTAAACGGCAATCGCCTCTTTCCACTTCTTCTCCTGGATAAGCAGATCTGCGTACAACTTCATGGAAGCTGCATGATCGGTACCACCCAGTACATCGGCATCAACTGCCTGCTTCATGTACTTAATAGCGGTTTCCATCTTGCCTTTCTCGGCATAGAAGTTACCCAACATGCGCGCGACATACGCCTTGTCGAAATCGCCCTTGGCATTGGCCTCAAGCAAAATAGCGATAGCTTCGTCCAATTGGCCATTCGTGTAGGCTTCAAAGGATTTCTGTACCTTTTTACCCACAGTCTCACCAACCGCTCGAGCCTGACGCTTTTCCATCGGACATTTTTCGGCGGCCTGGGCCACTGGCATCACCAGGGCTCCGGCAGCAAAGGACAGCAGCAGAGCGCTGGCAAGTTTAACTTGACGCATCCTTATTTGCCTCCTTTATCCAGTTTAAAGTCCAATTGAACCGTCATGCCTGGTTGTTTCTGTGCAACGCCATCCACAACCTTTGGCTTGTACTTCCACTTTTTCAGTGCACGGATCGCTTCTTTATCAAATACACGCTTGGGCTCTGCAGCGATAACTTCTACGTCATCTACACCACCAATTTCGTTAATGGTGAAGCGCAGCTGTACCCAACCTTCCTTACCGTCACGTGCCGCAGCAATGGGGTACTGAGGTTCGATACGCACGATAGGTGTTGCATCACCATCGCGTGTCATCATATTGCCCAACTTAAGTCCGGTGCTGGCGCCACCTGACTCAAGCCCACCCATGTTAAAGGTCAGGCCTGTATCGATATTACTCGATGTGTCCGGTGGAGTTGTATCCGGCTTAGGCGGTTGCTCTGGTGGTGGGGGCGGCTTTGGCACCACCCTTGGTTTGTTCTGCGCTTTCGCATCCTGCCTGTCCATGGTGATTTCTATCACCGGGGTTTCGGATGAGTTGTCGGCGCGCTGTGCGCCGCCCCCCACCAAGGCAGCCATGAACCAGAACAAACCAAATGTCACCAAAGCACCAATAATGATAGATACTAGTGCTCTCAACATAATTAGTCGTTCCCCGCAGATACCGCGATCTTGTCTATACCGGCAGCCTTCACCTGGTCCAGAACTTTAACAACGATGCCGTGTTGGGCTTCTTTGTCAGCCTGGATCAGAACAGAGGCTTCTGGTGCTTCTGCCAACATACGCTCTACGTTTGCAGTCACACGCTCGATGTCAACCTGACGGTTTTCCATCATGATGACGCCAGTCTTGCTCACACCAATAAAGATGTTTGCTGAAGGCTTTTTGGTCGCTTGTGCTGCCGGAGGCTTGTTGTAATCCAAACCAGATGGCTTCACGAACGAAGTAGTTACGATGAAGAAGATCAGCATGATGAACACGATGTCGAGCATCGGGGTCATGTCGATTTGAGCTTCCTCGTCTACGCTGGAATGCTTTTTACGAGCCATGTTAAATCTCTCTTTAGTGGTGAGGCAGACTGTCTTTCAGTCGCTCAAGGCTAATTCTCATCTTGGCATCCAGACGGGTACTGAAGAATACCCCGGACAGTGCCGCAACCATCCCTGCCATCGTTGGCATGGTGGCCTGAGAAATACCAGCCGCCATCATACGAGCGTTACTGGTGCCCTGTACTGCCATCACATCGAACACTGTGATCATACCTGTTACGGTACCGAGCAGACCGATCATGGGACAAAGTGCCACGAGGGTCTTGATCATCAGCATACGTGCGTTCATATCTTGCTTCGCTTGGGATACCCAAGCTTCACGGATACGGTGTGCATACCAGGAAGTGGTTTCTTCCCTGGCTTCCCATGAGGCGATGATCGCCAGATGCTGCTTTGGTGCAATCCAGTTAAGGTACCAAAAGCGCTCCAACATCAACACCCACATGAGAAACAACACTACCGCTACAAGCCAGAGGACGTCGCCTCCGGTGGCCATGAAGCCCCTGACGGAATCCCATACATCCATCAGGAATAGCATCATTAGTTAGCCCTCTTCTCAGCGTGTTCAGCAATGATACCTGCACTCTGTTCTTCCAGAGTTTGAACGATGGTCTTGCTGCGAGCCACAACGATAGCGTGAACCAGCATCAGAGGCAGAGCAGCAACCAGACCTTGAACGGTTGTTACCAGTGCCATAGAGATACCACCGGCCATCAGTTTTGGATCGCCAGTACCGAACAGCTGGATGCTCTGGAAGGTTGCAATCATACCGGTTACGGTACCCAGCAGACCCATCATAGGAGCGATAGCTGCCAGTACTTTGATGATAGAGATACGAGTCTCGATAGCTGGAGTTTCTTTCAGGATGGCTTCATCCAGTTTCAGTTCCAGAGTTTCAACGTCTGCATCTTTGTTGTCCTGATACACTTTCAGGATACGGCCCAGCGCGTTGTTGCCTGGGTTAGCAACGTTCTTGGCCTGAGACTTAACCTTAGAGCCAATCACGAACAGAGTCAGCAGACGCTCAAGACCAATCAGCAGACCCAGGGCCAGCAGACCGATAATGATGTAACCAATCACGCCACCGGCTTCGATGCGATCTTGGAAAGACGCTTTCTGAGTGAAGATGTTCAGCAGAGTACCGCGAGCAGGGTCGATGTACAGTTTGGCAGCGCCGCTGGTAGTGGCTTCCCACTTAGCGATTGGCGCAACCTGGTAACCTTCTGGCTGAGCAGACAGCTGCTGGATCAGCCCCAGTTCAGGGTTGTATACCACATACTTGCCATCAGCAGTCAGGTTGAAAGAACCGATACGGTGAACAGTGGTGTTTACTACGTTACCGTCGATATCGGTTACAGCAGCTTCAAACTTAACCACTTTGCCAGACTCAGCCATTTCGAACAGCTGTTCCTGCCAGAACTTTTCCAGTTCTTCGATTTTTGGCAGCTGCTTGCGAGAACCCAGATCAGCGATAAACACGTCACGCTTAGGATACTGAGCAGATACGTTTGAGCCTACCAGCTTACCAGCGAAATCACCGGCTTCGCCTTTAACCACACCGAACATTTCACCCAGGTCACCCTGAGCAGTTTTCAGATCTTCTTCGAGCTGAGCAATTTTACGCTCGTTGTCGATAAAGGCCTGGTTCAGGTCTTGGCCACGCTGCTTTTCAGCAGCCAGTGCAGATTTTTCACGCTGCAGCAGAGAAGCTTTGTCACCACGCTCAGCTTTGAACTCAGCTTCGCGCTTGGCATTCACTTTACCTTCGGCAACGCGTTCAGTTTTAACTTGCTGAAGCAGTTGGTCGATAGTCTTTGGCGCGTCGGCAGCACTAACCATACCGGCAGTGAGTGACAGACTGGCCGCAACAACGGCTGTAGAAATTAACTTCTTCATTATTGTGCAGTCTCCGCAGCTGGGATTGGTAACGCAAAGAGGTCAAGAGCGCCTTGTTTACGGGCGATACGAATGCCTTTGGTCAGCTCACGCAGGTGGCTGTCTTCCAGCTTGTCCCAACCTTTGGTTTCTGAGTTGTACATCCAACCGGTTTTCTGGTCCAGGCTCTGAGCGTACAGAGCAACACGACCCAGGTTGAAGAAGTCAACCAGAACTTCCTTACCATCGAGGTTCAGCTTACCAGTAGTAACTGCTACGAAAGTACCGTACTCACGCTCGATGCTGTACGCATCCAGGATAAGACGATATTTTTCGGCCAAGGTAACTTCAGCAGTGCTGAGCAGATTCTTCAGATTTTCAACACGCTCTTTGCGAACTTCAGTGTTGAATGGCAGGTCCAGAGCAACGAACTGTTCCAGTGACTCTACCATCTTGAACATCAAAGGCACTACGCCCTGACGCAGTTTATCAACACCGTTAATATCATCTTGAATAGACTTCATGGTCTTTTCCTGGTCTGCAACCAGAGACGCCAGATAGTCATTGTAGGCTTTCAGAGCCTCACGCTCATCAGCGACAGAGCCGTATTCAAACAGCATGTCCTGAGCTTGATCAAAGTAGCTGTCTACTTTCTTCTGAGATGCAGCAGCATCGGCGTGGATCTGGGCGTCGGCGTTTTGAACCTCTTTCAGAGGATCTGCAACCACCAGGTTGCTGCCGGCCAGAGCCAACGCGCCAACGAGTGCAGTAGCGATTTTGGTTCTATTGCTTACCTTGGACATAGTTCCCAACCAATTTGAAGTGAATAAAGGTTTAACTTACAGGTAACTTAGGCAATTTGAGGTGTCAAACGCCCGTTTGTCACACATAAGTTGGTCTTTCTCTTGTGATTGTTAGAGTTTTCTTCCCTTTCCTATGCCCCGCAGGGCATAGACCCGCTCGCATCATTTCACAAAATGTTGACCTGTGTCAACACGACACCAAGCCCGAAATAGCGCTAATTGTTCGGTCTTGAGTCGTCGCGGCCATAAGAGCTAATTTCAACTGTGAGTGCGTCAGACACTCAATCCAAGACTGCAATCAAACAAACAAAAAGCAAACTTTTTATACATGTGCCAAAGGGGGTTCGATGAGGCTTTAAGCCGTGCAGAGCCTATGTATTTGAAATTCTGGTCTTGCTTGTCCGCAAAAAAAAACCCAGCACTCATGGCTGGGTTTTTGGAGAGTCTAAAGATTAGAACTTCAGACGAACACCTGCGTAGTAACGGCGACCAATCGCATCGTAGGTACCAGCATCAGTTTCTGCGCCAGTAACGTTACCTGGCAGACCAGTGATGATTGGTGGTGGATCGTTATCGAACACGTTGTTCACACCAACATAAATCTCTGTGGAGTCAAATGGACGATAAGCAATGTTGAAATCATGGTAGGTTTCAGAACCAACGCCCACAGACTCAGGTGCCAAATCGTAGCCAGACAGGAAGCCATCATCCAGATAAGACTTGCCGATGAAGGTGGTATTCCACGCAACAGTCAGGTCTTCCCAGGTGTAGCCCAGAGACAGATAGAACTTATCTTCTGGAGATCCGATCTCACCGATGAAAGGATCTTTTTCAGAACCTGGCAGCGGAATCGCGTAACCATCGAGTAAGTGAGTGTATGCCAAACGGGCATTCACCTGACCTGTCAGTCCGTAATCTTCAAAGTCTTTGGCATAAGTAACAACCAGATCCACACCTTCAGTCGCATAGCCACCGCTGTTGGTAGAACCAGAGTCAATGAATTCCAAAGAACCGATACTGTTGGCACCGGTGCCTTTATCGCGACGTGTAATGAAGGAACACAGGCTGCTGTCGCCACCGTAGCACTGGTCAAGAATGAACTGACGTGGAGTGCTTACGATAGCGTCTTCGATTTCGATATCAAAATAGTCGACGCTGAAATCGAAGTCTTCGAGTACTGCAATACCTTCAGGGGAAACAGTTACACCGAAAGTCCAAGACTTACCCATTTCTTCGGCAAGTTCTGGGTTACCACGGTCAAAACCACTGATACCCTGCAAATCACCCTGTGTCAGGGTGAACTTGCCATTTGCTTGAATATTGGCCAATACCGCTGCGTCAGCGCGACAGGCTTCAGCCTGAGCACCTGCAGTGGTCAGGGTCACATCCAAACATGGATCAGTCAGACCAGTTGGGAATGTCTGGCTTGGTGGTGAATACAGTTCATTGATGTTAGGTGCGCGAGTAGATTGTGCACGGATAGCGCGGAAACGCACTGAATCAATTGGAGCCCAGTCCAGAGCCACGTTCCAGCTCTCAGTATTACCCACGGTAGAATAATCAGAGAAACGAACAGCACCACGCAGATTCAACTGCTCAGCCATGAATACATCAGACAGCAGTGGCACGTTAACTTCTGTGTAGTATTCGATTACATCGAACTTACCTTCAGTACGTGGAATTGCGTTACCAGCATTCAGACCCGCTTGTTGAAGCGCATCGAACTCGCTGCGTGAATATTCTTCACGATATTCAACACCTGCGGCTAAGCCTACAAAACCTGCTGGCAATTCAAACAGGTCACCACTGATGTTCAGACCAGCGAGCTTCTGAGAAGTGAAAGTAGACAGCAGACCTGGTGCATTGATGTATTTAGCAGCTTCAGGACTGATAGAGCCGTTACCGAACACATTTACAGGCACACAACCTTGATCACGGGCGTTTGCATCTTTACAGATGATGTTACCGTTTTCATCTGTATAGGCTTCGAGTGCGTTGCGGAAGTTAAGTACGTTAACCTGTCCGCTTGACACCTGAGATTCCTTGGTAGCACCGTATCCGTAGAAGGCATCCAGATACCAACCGTCGGTGATTTCGCCTTCAATACCGGCAACCAAACGGAAAGTATCACGATCAGCTACGTTACCGCGGTTACCGATGTCCGCCATACGACGTGTAAAGCCAATATCTTTGAAACCATCACCGTCTTCGTCAGTAGCGGCATCATAGATAGCATCCGGTACGAACGGATTGCGCACAGTAGTCATCTGACCATTCATCATGGCTTCGAACTCAATTGGCACCTGGCCACCGGTTGAACCATAGATGTCTTCTGAGCTCAGAGGGAAAGGCTCAAGTTCTGTCTTGGTTTGAGTACCTGCATAGGTACCTTCCATGAAGGCGCTCCAACCATCAGCAAATTCATACTTGCCGTTGGTTGCCAGCAGATAACGTTCTGTTGGAATTGCAATTGTACGATAGTGGCTACGGTTGAAACCATCAGCATCTACGGTGTCAGAACCGTTGGTAGACCAACCTGCTTTCAAATTACCGTTTTTATCAAAGGTAAACTGAGAGTCACCAGCGAAGAAACGTCCTTGAGGAGCATAGCTAGAATAGAATGGACGTGATGGGGTGAACATGTCTTCCGGCAAGCCGGTGAAATAAGCACCCAGAGATGCTTGGTCAACAGCAGAACGCTCACGGTCGCGAGAGAATACAGCACCTTGATCAGTGTAGGCACCGTGGATCATCACATTGCCTTTACCATCAGCGGAAGAAGTACCCATGGTGAACTGCACCTGAGTTTCTTCTGAATCGCCTTCTGAGCTCTGGCCGGTCTGAGCTTCAAACTCGATACCTTCGAATTCCTTCTTGTAAATGATGTTAACAACACCAGCTACAGCGTCAGAACCGTAAACAGCCGACGCACCACCGGTCATCACTTCTACACGTTCGATGAACTGAGTAGGGATAGAGTTGAGGTCAACGGCGGTAGAGCCAGGAACACCGGCAACGAAGCGGCGACCATTAACGAGAACCAATGTACGGGCAGTACCCAAGTTTCTCAAATCAACGGTAGCTACACCGGCACTGGCTGTAGAGAAGTTTGAGTTGGTACGGCTGATGGCAGGGGTACCAAATGCAGGGTTCTTCAGGAGCAGTTCCTGAATGTTGGCCACACTGCTGGTATCAATGTCGCTGGCATCGATTGTTTGAACAGGTGAGAAGCCTTGCAGATCTGTTCCGCGCAGTCTTGAACCTGTTACTTCAATCTTTTCAATCTTTTCTGCTTTTTCAGTCGCTTCTTCTTCAGCATAAGCCGCTGTTGCGGCTACCGAAGAACAAGCAGCGCCATAAATCAGTGCCAGACGCACAGACTTGGATAACATGCTGTTCTTAAGCATCGTCGATCTCCCTGGATTACAGTTTTTATAATTTGCCCTGAGGCTTGTGTTGCTGGTGTTACACAAGTAATCACCATGTCACTTTCAACTGTGAATAGAAACACACAAAAAACATTTTTTCAACACGAATGAACAAATGAAATACAAGTGACACTTCATGCCTGCTTAAAGATTCAGCAGTCTGACGAATGCCGGGTACTTAAGAGCTACGCCTGACGCAGGTTGTGAATGTGCGTTTACGCATTTAGAACACGGAATAAATAAGAAGTAAGGGCGTGGGCTTATAGAGCATAGAAACAAAAAGCCCGGCAATGCCGGGCTTTATTTAGCGTACTTTCTTATTATTACAATGTGTAACGAATACCTATTGCAATACCATCATCTTCCGAAAGTGCCATTCTGGCTTCCTGTTCGACATCGGCACTGCTGAAATCACTGAAATCTTTACGTCCTTCAACATAAAGCACTGTGTCTTTATCCCAAACATAATGTAAGCCTGCTACCACGAATTGACGTTTAAATACGTCGTTGGGATCGGCATTGAAGTTTGGCTGGATAACGTAATCACTGCCGGCATCCAGTAAGTTATAAGAAACAAATGCACGGAAACCGTTTTCAAATTTGTATGAGAACAGTGACTCAATACCATAGGCTTCTTTAATCAGGCGGCCGATGTTGTCTGTATCGTGGTTTTCGTTGTAGTTATAGTTAACCGAGGCATAAAAACCGTCGGCGTCAAAATCACCCCAGGTCGCGCCCACACCATAGATAAGATCCACAGCGGTGATTTGTTCGCCATTACCGTAGGTAACATCAAATTCACCGCGGTTAACGCCAACCGACAGAGCCAGTTTGTCAGTCGCCTTCCAGGTAAAAGCACCGCCGTAGGTGTAGTTATATTCAACCTGCTGAGCTTCGCGTTTTCCCTGCTGCCACAAAGCTTCGCAATCAGCCTGAGTAATGTCGTCAAAGTCACAGGTGAAGAAGGTGCTGTTTTTTAGCTGAGCCTGAACGGCATAGCTGAAATCACCCACGCTGTTACGATATTGAATAACCTTATCACCACGGCCGGTGCCGTTTACGGCGCCATCATCCTTGTTATAGGTGTAAACACCTGCGGCGTTTCCGTCCCATACAAAGCCATAGTTGGTGCCATATACCACGTCATACCAAGCGCCCCACTGCTTACCTATGGTGAGGGTACCCCAGGTGTCGTGGCTCAGTCCGGCATAGCCAAGACGGTTGTAAAAGAACTCATCCTGTACGGTTTCAAACTTGTTGTTATACACGATTTCACTGCTGCCAAAGGGATTTATCCCCCATTCGAGCAGGGCAAAGGCCTTCCAGTCGTGGCTGAGGACACGCTCAAAGCCAAAATTAATACGTGAGGCACCGTTTACCACTTCTGTGGTGTCCTGGGTATGGATTGCGCGGGCGTCGATAAAACCACCGATAGAGACGGCGTTTTTATCGTCTTTGTATATTTCGATGGCAGAAACGGTGGGAGCCACCAGCGAGGCCAATATAGCGCCGGCGATGAGAGTCTTGTTCATGGTGCCTAACCTTCTTTATGGAGATCGAGTCGCAGGATATTTTCCGTAATTTTATTTCCATCCTGGAACCGACGAAGATTAGCAAACCCCGAAGCACTCGACAAAGAAAAAATGCAGCAAACGTGTTAAAAATCACACCACGCATTAAGATAAACCACTAACCAAAGGATATTTAACCGACTATTAACCCAAATAACTCAAAGTCACACGACCTTAAACTAGATTAACAATAATTGCTCTGCGCCCGCCTTTTGGTAATTAACTTTCAAAACGGCGAGTATGGGTTCCAGGATAGGCATTAGCTGGCGGTCAAAGTAGTAGTCATAATCGATGGGCTGAGACAGATAACCCAGAGGCTCTGCCCCGGCCTTGGTAAAGAGATAAGATATAGAAGCACCACGCTTGCCACGGCTGCTATCACCGGTTGCACTGACAAGCGCTGCGGCGGCTTTCACGTGGGGGGCTGACTTTGCCGTGTACTGGCTGATATCGCGCTTAAGCCGCTTTTGGAACACCAGCTCATTGTCATACTCTCCGGCAAAAAGCGCCTTTTCCACATCACTCACATACTCGAGCAGGTCTTCCTGCTGGAACAACCGGCGGTACAGCTCATACTGCACCCTGCGCGCCAGCGGGCTCCAATCGCTTCTAACCTGCTCCATTCCTTTAAACACCAGTACCTTTTCATCACCATTATCGTACCGTCCGACATAGCGCTTTTTACTGCCTTCAGTGGAATGCCTGAGGGTGGGCATAAAAAATTGCTCAAAGTGACGCTCAAACTCAAGCTCTAAAAAGCATTCCAATCCCTTGTCATCATGCAGTTGCTGTTGCCAGCGCCGATTCACCATCTCCACCAAGGCGCATCCTGTGGCCCTGGCATTCTGCGCATCATTTCCCAGCCAAACAAAAGTCGAATCCGTATCACCATAAATCACCTGAAACCCTTCAGCCTCAATCCAGGCCTTGGTAGTACGCATGATCTCATGGCCCCGCAGGGTAATGGAACTCGCCAGGCGATAGTCGTGAAATACGCAGCCCCTGGAACCCAGCACCCCGTAGAGCGAGTTCATGATGATTTTCACCGCCTGAGACATGGGGCCGTTCTGGTTTGCCTTCGCCTCTTCTCTTCTACTGGCCAGGGTCTCTACGAGCTTGGGCAAAATGGGCGATTTGCGACTGAATCGTGCCCCGCGAAATCCTTCAACCGACATTGCCTCCGGCTCAGTCAGACCGAGCACCAGTCCCTTTGGGTCAATTAAAAAGGTTCGGATAATAGAGGGGTAGAGACTCTTGTAATCCAGTACCAGTACGTTGCGATACAGGCCCGGAAACGAATCCATCACATAGCCCCCCGGGCTGTCAGGCCCTGGGATTTTTTGCATGGCAGGCGCGACAAAACCGGCGCGGTGCAAATGGGGCAGATAGAGATGATTAAAGGCTGCGACACTGGCCCCCACCCGGCCAAACTCCAATCCGGTAAGGCGCGCCCTTTCGAGGGCGAAATGAATCAGATCCGTCTTTTGAAAAATATCCCACACCAAGCGGCAGTCGGTTAGGTTATAAAAGGCCAGTGCCGCTTTGTCTTCGCGAAACAACCGGGTGATTTCCTCCCCCCGGTCATCCGGATTATGAATAGCCTTGCCCTCACCCAGAAGTTCACCCGCCACCCTGTCGAGTGCGAAACTGTCGAACTGATAGAATGCCGCTTTTAACCAGTCGATACCATCCAGTACCACACGGCCCGGCAAGTCCAGCGTCTCCGGCCTGTGTTTATCCTCTACTTTCCAATTGAGCGGCTTACCAAATCGCCCGATGCAAAGCCGCATGCCATGGTGTTTCGCCCGCCGCCACAGGAGTGACAAATCAAATGTCACCACAGACCAGCCCAACAAGATGTCGGGGTCAACCTCCAAAAACCAGCGTTGAAGCGACAAAAGCAGCGACACTTCATCCGCTGCCCACTCCACAGCAACCCTGTGATCCAAACCATCGCGATGGCATGTGAGCACACCGTCCCCTTCGCCAACCATAATAACTTTGGGCTCGCAGTCGCCAAACACGCCCACAGAATAAAGCTCCCCCGACATACTGCACTCGATATCGAGAGAGACTGCTTTCAGGGATATGTCTTCACTGGCGGCTCTTACCCGACTGGCAACAAACCTGCTTGGGTCACTTGCATCGAAGTAACCGTAAAATTCCGCATCCAGCGCCACAAAGCGCTCAATCAGGAACCGCTGCTCGGGCTTGATATCGGCCTCGTAAAGCGCAACATCCAGCTCCTGAGCCCGGCTGACCAGTCGCTTGAGCATCACTCCGGTACGGCAGTAGACAGCGTGTACAGGTTGCCTGCTGAAACTCTGCAGCGTAAGGGGCTGAGCCCAGGCTTCGGTCTGAGCAACCCCGGTGAGTATTCGCTCTACTTCATCACTGTGGCAAAAGGCCATCGGCCTTTGATTGTGTACTTCCACCTTCACGGGCCCATTGGTGGTTTTAATCAGGTATTCGAGCACTGTGTCACCGCCGCGCTGCACACTGGCGCGCGTGAGCACCCGCCCCTTAAGTAGCGTTGGAGCCATTGATTCATTAGAGCCTGGGCAGCAAACGGATGACAATTCCATGGGCAGAGGGTCAAAAAACACACATTAGCAATCATTGCAGGGTTCTTAGCCTAAGCAATCACTGTTATTATGTACAGCATAATTGAGCTGCCGAGAGCACCATGCTGCCAGACAAAGTCAAAACTCAGATCCGTGCCATCTATAAAGATATTGCCGCCGCATTGCCAAACTTCCGGTCCCGCCGCGAGCAAAACTTCATGGTCGCGGAGATCTCCAAGACACTGGCAGGGGAGTATGACAAGCACAGACGCATCATAGTCGTAGAGGCTGGCACTGGTATTGGTAAGTCACTGTCTTACATTCTGGGCACCATTCCCCTGGCATTGGCCCAAAAAAAGAAAGTCTGTATCGCCACTGCAACCGTTGCTTTGCAGGAGCAACTGCTGCACAAGGATCTGCCATTTTTTTTGGCACACTCCGGACTGAACTTTCGTTTTGGGCTGGTAAAAGGCAGACAAAGATATGTGTGCCTCGCCAAACTCGAGATGCTCATCGGCGACAACAACGGCACTCAAATGGCCATGTGGCAGACCAAGCCTGATACGGCGCAGGTTGAAATGCTGCAGAAACTGCACAGCGATTTTCATAAGGGCCTCTGGAACGGCGAAATAGACACCCTCGAAACGCCCATTCCCGATCACCTTTGGCAGCAAATTGCCTGCGATAAGCATTCCTGTCACCGGCAAAATGCCAGCCACCGCCAATGCCCGTTTCACAAGGCGCGGGAAGATGTGGATACCTGGGATGTGTTGATTGCCAACCACAGTTTGCTGTTCGCCGATCTCGAGCTCGGCGGCGGGGTGATACTGCCCGATCCCGAAGAAATGTTTTACGTGATTGACGAAGCCCACCACCTGCCTGTGGTTGCCAGAGACTTTTCCAGTGCGCAGGCGACACTGAGAGGCGCTGCCGATTGGCTGGAGAAAATTGGCAAAACCGCCGCCAAATTGCAAAATCAGATCAAGAGCAACAACATCATAGCGCCATCCCAGGCCATGCAAGACCATGTCGCTGACATCGCAGGTATGCTCAATCAGGTGGCCCATTATTGTGACGGCGAAAAAGCCCGCTTCGATAACCCGGAAAACCGCTTGCGTTTCACCCATGGCGCTCTGCCCGAGGTACTTAAACGCCACGCGGAAAACCTGGCTACTGCCACCAGTGGCGCCTTGAAGCAGTTCAATAAAATGCAGCTGCTGCTTGGAGAAGCCATTAAAGATGGCGATATTCCGCGTCATCAGGCCGATACGCTGCAAACCGAGACCGGCTTTATGCTGCAGCGACTTGAGAACCTGCACAAGCTCTGGAAAATGATGGCCAAAGAGGACAATAAAAAAGGCGCACCCACCGCGCGTTGGATAGAGCTCTTGCCGGCCAATAAGCAAGTGGACTATCTGCTTTGCGCTTCGCCTATCGAAGTTGGCTTTATGCTGGAGTCCATGCTGTGGGAAAAGGCTGCCGGCGTGGTACTTTGCAGCGCAACCTTGCGGGCTCTGAATCAATTTGACTATTTTGCCCATCAGGTGGGGCTTTCACTGCACGATGGCAGTCGCTATCTGGCGCTGCAGTCCCCCTTCAACTTCGAAAACAATGCCACCCTGTATTTACCCAAAATGCGCACTGAGCCCACCGACGACAACTATACCGATGAATTGGCAGAGCTCATTTTAAAACTCACAGAACATGAAATGGCCAGTCTGGTGCTGTTTGCCTCGTATTGGCAAATGGAAAAGGTTGCAGATATTCTTGGCCCCAAACTGAAAATCCCCTTGCTTATCCAAGGTAACTCGCCGCGACAGCTGCTGCTGGAAAGTCATAAAAAGCGGTGTGATGAAGGCAAGCCTTCCCTGCTCTTTGGCACCGGCAGTTTTTCAGAGGGTCTGGACTTGCCCGGTGAGTACCTTACCAACCTGATTGTCACCAAGCTGCCTTTTGCCGTTCCCACATCACCGGTAGAGCAAGCCCATGCCGAGTACATCAAGGAAAAAGGCGGTAATCCCTTTTTGCAGTTGACCATTCCGGACGCCTCGCGCAAGCTCATTCAAAGCTGTGGCCGTTTACTGCGTAAAGAGCAGGACTATGGCAGGATCACCATTCTGGACAGACGCCTTGTCAGTAAAAGATATGGCAAGTCACTGCTTGACGCCCTGCCTCCCTACCGAAGGGTCATTGAATAGGAACCGCCTGTGGAATTACTGCAAGACCCCGCCAGCCTGTTATTGTTGGCGTTGGTCGGCCTGATTGCCGGCTTTATTGACGCAGTAGTGGGTGGCGGCGGCCTCTTATCTATTCCGGCGCTGCTGTCATTCGGACTCCCTCCCCATCAGGCGCTCGGCACCAATAAACTGTCAGCCTGTTTTGGCTCGGCCACCTCGGCCTGGACCTATTATCGGCAACAGCTGTTAACCCCGGCCTTTTGGCACCACAGTGCCATGGCAACCCTGATGGGAGCACTGCTTGGCACAGTGGCCGTATACCTGACAGATGCCGACGTTTTACAAAAACTGCTGCCGCTGGTCATCATGGCTATCGCCCTCTACACCCTGGTTAAGCCCAGCGCTATTGAACATCCCAAGGCCCAGGAGCCTCAGGCGCCGGCCAGCCACAAACACCAGTGGCTGCAGGGTCTGCCACTGGGATTTTACGACGGCTATGCCGGCCCCGGCATTGGCGCCTTCTGGACCTTGAGTTCCAGCCGTCTTTATCGCCTGCCCGTACTGCAAAATTGCGCTCTTGCCCGTGCAATGACCCTGATAAGTAACATTACAGCTCTGACTGTGTTTATGTTTTTTGGCCAGGTCGATGTTGCAATTGGTCTGTTTTTGGGCGCGTCCATGATGGCCGGAGCCTACCTTGGTGCCCGCAGCGCCATTCATTTTGGGCTTCCTTTTATTCGGCCAGTGTTTATTCTGATTGTGTTTGCTGCATCCACCCAACTCGCCTGGAGAGCCTGGTTTTGAAATACGACGGACTGCTTTCACGCCTGCGCAGCCAACTGAAAACGCTGGAGCGGGAGGTACTTCAGCACGATGCGGCGCTGCCGCCCCATAGCCGTAAATTGATGCAGGACACCGAAAGGTTTAACGATGAGCTGTTTGTTCAGCACGGCGCCCAGCTCTACCCCTGCATCGGCCAGATTGAAAAGGACATCAAACAGCTTGAGCAGCGGCTACAGCTTAATTTAAACGCCTCCACCATCATCGCCGCCTGCGAACGGATTAATGACAGATTCAGTGCCGTTAAACGTGCCCTTGCCACCACAGGGATTGGCGTAAAGGCAGCAGCACAGGCTAAGGACAGTGCCAGAAAGCGGATGCTGGCAAGCCAGGAGCGACGTCACGACAACAGCGGCTTCGCCTGGATTGCCGCGGGCGTGATGCAAAACAGCCATCAACTCTATGACGAGTTGAATAAACATTTGAACTGGGCCAGAAAAATCGAGTCAAAGATCGAGCAACTGGAAACAATACTTGAAAATTGTCATGGTACTGACAAAATCAAGACGCAAAATGAGATCCTTTTGATGCACCGCAGGCTCGGAAAGTGTCGCCAGGCAATCAGCTACATTGAAGATCGTATCCAGGCATTCGAGCGGCCGTATCAAAGTCACAATCGTTAAGGAGCAACAATGAAATCAGTTTTGCCTGTCGGCGCTCTGCTCGCGCTGGCCGCTTCATCCTCGGTGTTTGCCGGCAGTCTCACCATCCCAATGTCTTTCGAGTATCTGGCACTGGACGGCCAGGAAATTTCTACCAACAGCTTTACCCATAAAGCCGAGCTGGACCTGTCCCCCGGCACCCACAAAATCGCCATCCGTTATCACGACATGGTGGACGATGAGTTCAGCGACAGCCAGACCTTTATTAAATCGGCTCCCTTTATTCTGACGCTGAGGGTAGATGGTGATTATGATTACTTCCTCAAGCCTGCCAATGGCGATCAGATTAAGCAGCCAAAACAATTCGCCAAGTCTCCTCAGGTTGTGGTGAGCCGTGCCGACAAGGGTGAAGTGAGCTACAAAGTCGTTCAAACAGACTACAAAGAAGACAGCTTTGTCGGCCGTCTCTTTGGTGGTTCCAAGGGCGTGGATATAGACGAAGCCGCCGCCGCTGCCACTGCTGCAGGTACAGTCGCGGTAGCGAGTACTGTTCCCTCAGCCCCTGTGAGCCCAGCAGCCCCTGTAAGCCCATCAGCTCCGGTATTGGTTGACAGTAACGTACCGGCAGCAACCAGCCCGGTTCCGCCAGCCGTTGGCGGCGCCCATGCCCAGCAAATGCTGCAATACTGGTGGCTGCAAGCCGATGAGAAAACCCGCAAGGAATTTATGAGCTGGGCTATCAAACAGCTCTGAGATGATCCCTCTGGTCTATCACACCAGCTATTCCCGGCTGGTGTTGCCCCCAAAGCATCAATTCCCCATCACCAAGTACGCCCATCTCCGGCAGCATTTGCTGGAGCATGGGCATGCTTCAGAAGCGCAATTTGCCATACCTGAGCCGGTGGACGCAGCCTTTATCAAACGCGTTCACGACTCAAACTACGTAGATGCCTTTCTCAGTGGCAATCTGTCACCACAAGCCATTCGCAGGCTGGGATTTCCCTGGAGCAAAAACCTGGTTGAACGCACTCTGCATTCTCTTGGCGGCACAAGGCTCACGGCGCAGCTTGCCATGACCCACGGCATTGCGCTGCACCTTGCCGGCGGCTACCACCATGCCCACCGGCATTTTGGCAGTGGTTATTGTGTGTTCAACGATCTGGTATTGACGGCAAGGCACCTCATCGATGAAGGACACGCAAGCCGCGTGATGATCCTTGACTGCGACGTACATCAGGGCGATGGTACTGCGACCCTGTGCGCGGACATGGAGGATATCATCAGTGTTTCCCTGCACTGCGAAAGCAACTTTCCCAGCCGCAAGCCCGCTTCCGACTATGATGTTCCCCTGCCAAAAGGGCTAAAAGACGATGGCTATCTCGACGCATTGGCGCAAGTATTTCAATACCTTCTGCGTCTGGAAAAGCCGGATGTCATTCTCTATGATGCAGGAGTCGATGTTCATCATGATGACAGGCTGGGGCATCTTTGTGTCAGCACCCCAGGGATCCTTCGCAGAGACAAACTGGTGTTAACCATGGCCAAGGCGGCCGGGTTACCGGTTGCTGCGGTTGTCGGCGGCGGATACTGCGTAAATCCACTACACTTGAGCGAAAGACACAGTCAATTATTTATTGCCGCCAATCAGGTATGGCAAGGGGATAATGAATAACGCGGAGCATTCTATGCAACTCGAAATCCGGAACTACTATGAAGTGCTGCTCTTGGAAATTTTGTCCGATGAAGGCCTGATGGATGAGCTTCCCGAAGATTATCTGGCCGATCTGTCCTGTATTACCCTCAATCAGCTTCCCGTGCGTTACATCCGCCACCTGGTAGATACCTATTTTTTTGAGGACTATCAGGAGTTGCAACAAATGCGCAATGAGATACAAGCGGCACTGGAAAGGTCCCGGGCATTTTTGAAAAAACGTAATCTGGAGCGGCTTCGCGAACGCGAAAATGACTAGATTGGTGACGTACCCAGAGCCACACCCCGGCACACGAGTCGCCTGCTGCGGTTGCTTCCTTCCGGACCTGGCCGAGTTCACAGGTTATCATTGCGGGGGGACCCTGGGTCCGCCATAGATTTCCATCAGTGATGGAACGGCGCCGATTATCCCCCATTGCCAAGCGGCAAATCAAGTCAAAACCGGAAATTAGCGTCTTTACCCTGAACAACAGCACAATAGATAAACAAAAGGCCTGCTTTGCAGGCCTTTTGTCAGTTACAGACCCAAGAGGTCCTTATTGTCGTCCAGCACCTTCTGCCCTACCCCCGCCACCTTGGTCAGGTCTTCTAAACTCGCGAAACGGCCATACTGATTGCGATACTCGACTATCGCTTTGGCTTTCGCCTGACCAATACCTTTGAGCAATTGCAGCTCAGTTTCTGTCGCGGTGTTGATGTTGATTTTGCTGGTCTGAGGCATTTGTACCTCAGCCTTGGGGACTTTGTCTGTTTTTGGCGCTTCTTCGGCCACCAGCGGTAAATGAAACACGGCGGCGCCAAGCAAAAGGGTAACAAGTACTTTGTTCATAGGTTCACTCCATTGAGTTGTTTAACGTGGCCGGGGCTCCCTTTCCTTGCCACACAAATAACTCTAGTTACCCTTTGTAAAAGTGCAAATTTCCCATTAAAGCTTTGCCAAAGCCTGAGATAAATCCGCAATCAAATCATCTACATCCTCAAGTCCCACCGAAATCCTCAGCAAGGTATCGGTAATACCTGCATCAAGCCGTGCTTCCGGCGTGTAAGGCGAGTGCGTCATGGATGCCGGGTGCTGAATGAGGGACTCGGCATCACCCAGGCTCACGGCGATGGTGAATACCTTAAGACTGTCGACAAAATTGATGGAACCTTCGATATCTGACTTAAGTTCAAAGGCAATAACGCCCCCGGCGCGGCGCATCTGCTTACCGAGGAATTGATTACCCTGATGGCTCCTTAGCCCGGGGTAATAAACACGCACCACCTTGGGATGGGCCTCAAGAAAATCGGCAATTTTTTCCGCATTATCACAGTGACGCTGAACCCGCACGTCCAGTGTTTTCATGCCCCGCAGAATGAGCCAGGCATCGTGGGGCGACATCACGGCACCTATATCCTTAATGATCTGGTATTTAACCTTATCAATCTGCTCCTTGCTGCCGGCCACCATGCCGGCTATCACGTCGCCATGACCATTGAGGTATTTGGTGGCACTGTGAATGACCATATCGATACCGTGCTCCAGGGGACGCTGCAGCAGCGGGGTCATGAAGGTGTTATCGACTATGGTAAGCAAGCCATGACGCTTGCCGATGGCGGCAATGGCGTCGAGGTCGAAAACGTCCAGATGGGGATTCACCGGGGTTTCACAGAAAATCACCCTGGTGTTGTCACGGATGGCACCTTCGATGGCGGCAGGCTCTTTAAAATCCACCCGGGTCACTTCAATACCGAAACGGGCCATTAGCTCGGTCATCAGGGCAAAGGTACAACCATAAACAGCGCGGCTGGCCACCAGATGCTCGCCCTGACTCAGATTGGCCAGCAGCGCAGCAGACACCGCCCCCATACCAGAGGCCGTGGCCGCTGCAGCCTCGGCACCTTCGAGAATGGCGAGCTTGCGCTCAAGCTCTGCTGTGGTGGGATTTCCCAGGCGGGTATAGATGTAACCGGCTTCGTCACCGGCAAAACGGGCACCACCCTGACGGGCGTTGTCGAATACAAAGGTCGCACTCTGATAGAGGGGACTCACCAGCGCCCCCATGGCATCACGCTCGTGGCCCCCATGAACGACGAGGGTGGCTAACTTGCTTTTCTCCTGCATAACAGCTCTCCCAAAAAGCACCACCTTAAGAAATTATAGGTTGTGGCGGTGGTGTGGGCACTAACATGACGGCCCCGAACGCAAACGCCAAGGGCCACAGTAGAATTAAGCGTCAGCTATTTGTAAAATCTTTGTTACGACGCAGACGGCTATCCGCCTGGCCATTCAGAGCGCTACTAAACAAAGACTTAAGTTCAACAAGCAATTGCTGATGGATACGGGAAAGTTTGGGTTTTTGCGCCGCCTTGAAGGTTAACGGCCGGCAAAGGGCCATGGCCTGATACCCGAGCCGGGCAGTCAGTAGCCCACCGCCGAGCCCCTGGGCCAAGCGAGCAGAAAGCTTACCGGTCATCTCCACCGATAACAGCTGGCTGCCAAGGTCGGTCACAAGCTCTGTGGTGCCCGCATAAAAGATGTTCACCAGAATGGCGCGGATAAGCCGGATGCGGCTCCAGTAGCCCAACTCAACACCATAGCAGTCGGCTACTTCACGGATCATCTTCTGGTTACGCCACAGGATGACGCCCATGTCGAGCACAGCCAGTGGGCTTGCCGCCAGCAGCGCGGCCGATTCCATCGCATAACGGCTTACCTTGCGCTTGGCTGCTTCATCCTGGGCTGTGAGTACACACTCCTCATAGAGAGTCAGCTTTTCCGCGTCGTTATGGTCATCCCGCACCAAACCCTTGAACTTGTTGAAAGCATCTTGCGGCGCCTTGGCACTGAGGCCGTCAATAAACGCGTCGGCCTCGCCGATTTGTACACTCTCACGAATTCGTGTTCCCTGCTCTCTGGCATCATCTGTGGCTTTAAGGCGTTTAAGCAGCCGGTATTCGCGCCAGGCTGCACCAAGCCCCCAGGTGAGCACCAACCCAAGCACCACGCCATAGAGACCAAAGAGCCAGGGGCTCTGGCGATACGCATCCATCAATCCCAGCATGGTTTCAGTGGCCACAAGTACACCCAGGCCTGTTAGTGCCCACTTCGCCAGGGGCGACCAGCGGCGGCCTTCAAGCCCTTGGAGGGTAATATGGGCATCGAGGGGTGACAGCGCCTGTTCAAGCTCGGTTTCATCGAGGGTGCGCACCTCGGTCTCAACGGCAAAACGCTGAGTGCCTGCGAGAGCATCGTCGGTTGGCTGCTCTGATTCAAAGCGTCGTGCGGGCGCCAGCGGCGTCTCGTCTTTCATGATTTCAGTCATCTCCTGCTACTAACTGGTTCCCACTCAGGCAAGCTTATCGCCGAGCAGGTATTCCAGCAGATGATCGAGGCGAATATGGGCCATGGGGCTCTCGCCATTTCTGGCCATGGGCGCAAACTGCACAAATTCAAAGCCCTGATTTTGCCAGAAATCCGGCTTGGGTAAGCTTTGGGGCACTTCGCCGGGAAACAGCGTAATGGGCTTGCCGGTAGCAAGCTCGGTGCCTGTGACCACTTCCACCTCGCCTTTTTCGGTATTGACCATCCCCGGCCGGGTAGCGCGAATGGCACTGATGGCCATCGCCTCAACCTGGCAGCCTTCGAAACGGGCGAAGTGCTCACTTCGCCCGAGCATTTGTTTAAGCAGCCCGAGCACCCGGCCCTGCTGATCCCGGGTCACATGGTCGATTTTACTTGCCGCAAACAGAAGCTTATCGATGCGAGGGGAAAACAGTCTTCTAATCAGGCTGGATTGACCGAACCTGAAGCTTTCGAGAATGCCATCGAGCGCCAGGCTCATATCTTCAAACTGGGCCCGGCCACGATTCAGGGCGCTGAAGCAGTCAACCAGCACCAATTGCCGGTCAAAACGGGCAAAGTGACGTTTAAAGAAGGGCTCGACCACCGCATCCACATATTCACGATAACGGCGACAGAGCTGGCCATAGGCGCTGTCCTTGCCCGCCCCGGCGGCCAGCTTGTGGGACGCGTCATCCAGCGGCAGTGGAAAGAACGCCAAAAGCGGCGCGCCTTCAAGCTCTCCTGGCAGCAACATGCGTCCGGGCTGGGCAAAATAATACCCCTGACCATGGACCGACTCTTCGAGGTAGGCACGATACAGGCCTGCGATACGCTCAAACTCTTCATCGCTTAAGGGCTCATCGAGGCGAACCCGGCTTGCCGCCTCGATAAAGGCCTTGAGAGACTCAGACGGGGCTCGTTTATTGATGGCGGCAAACACGCTCTGGCTCCAACTGGCATAGTCCTGACGCAGCATGGGCAAGTCCAGCAGCCACTCACCGGGGTAGTCCACCAAATCGAGATACAGGGTGGATACATCAGAGAGTTTCGATAATAAGCCACCTTTCGGGCGATGGCGGATTTCGAGCCTGAGCTCAGACAAGTTACGGGTAGACGCGGGCCAACTCGGCGGTGTCTGTGATAAAGCTGTAAGCGCCCCCTGAAGGTCGAAGCTTGCGATATTCAAATCGGGTTGGCTTGTGCGGCGAACACCCACCAGTCTTTCATCGCGGCTCACCTGCCACAGCGGCAGGTTTTTATCGTTTGCAGCGGTGGCACTCAGGAGCTGATGTACAAGGCCTGTAATAAAGGCCGTTTTCCCCGCTCCCGAGAGGCCGGTTACCGCCAGTCTTAAATGCCGGTCAGTGCTCCTTGCCAACAAGTCGCGTGCTTTTTGCGTGAGTTTATCCACCGGGCTGCTCGCCATTGTCTCTCCTGAATCATCCCTTATACCGCGTCTTTGTTTTTTAACATGTCAACAAAGACAAAGGGCGACCGAGTCGCCCATAGTTAACTTAAAGGTTGTTGATTTGCCGCTTTAAGTCGTAGTTGTCTGATGTCACGTAGCGCTCAAGGGACTGGAGTCTGGATTCCAGGGAGCGAAACTGACGGTTCACATCGGCCAGTGCCTGCTTGGCGGGTTCTCCGGCCTGCCAGACCTTGCGTTTGACCTCAATGTCACTGATGTCATCGTGAACCTTTGTGGATACCGGCTTTACATCCAAAATCATCCACAGGGCCACATAAAGAATGAAGATAATCCCTGAACCGCCGAGGAGGAAGATGGACACTGCCACCACTCGCACCAACCAGGTCTCGAAGCCGAAGTAATCGGCGACTCCGGCGCAGACCCCGGCAATCTTGCCTTGCTTGGGAATGCGATAGAGGGTCCTGCCATCACGCGTGCTCATGCTTGTTCCTCCACTCTGGAGACTCGGCGTCCAAAATCGCTTCCAGAGTCTCGATACGCTGATCCATCTTGTCAGCCAGGGCGATGAGTTCGTTAAGCTGTTTGAACTCTTCGTCGGTAAGTCCCTGGCTCACCTGCCGCTTGCTGCGGTAATGCAGAACCAGCCATATGGGTGCCACTATCACCATGAAAATAATAATGGGCGCCATCAATACATCCATATCCATAACTCACCTCCCCCGATAAATTCGTTACTTGCCCGCTTTTTCTTTGGTCTTGCCCTTCATTTTAGCCTTCAGGGCTTCCAGCTCGGCATTCACTGAATCTTCGGCCTGCAGGGCGGCAAATTCGTCGTTCAGGCTGGATTTGCTTGCCAGATCATAAGATTCAACCTGCGCTTCCAGACTTTCGACACGGGCCTCATACTGCTCGAATTTCAGCATGGCATTGTCGATTTTGCTGGAGTCCAGCTGCTTTTTTACCTCAAGACGGCTGGAAGCAGTCTGCTTGCGCATGATGATGGTCTTTTGGCGCGCCTTGGCGTCGGCCAGTTTTTCCTGCAGCTGAGTCACTTCTTCTTTCAGACGCAGGATATGGTCTTCCACCACCTCCAGCTCGCGCTGCAGGGTGTCGGCCAGAGCAGAGGCTTTTTGCTTTTCTGCCAGGGCGGCGCGGGCCAGGTCTTCACGCTCTTTGGAGATAGCCAGTTCAGCTTTCTCTTCCCAATCCTGAACCTGGGCATCAACGCGGGCGATGCGGCGAAGAATGTCTTTCTTCTCGGCCAGAACCTTGGCTGAGGTGGAACGCACTTCCACCAGAGTGTCTTCCATTTCCTGAATGATCAGGCGAACCATTTTTTCCGGATCTTCAGCCTTGTCGAGCAGGGAGCTGATGTTGGAGTTAATGATGTCCGCGAAACGAGAGAAAATACCCATAATTCAATCCTCAGATGTAGTTGGTTTTCACAATGAGTAATACACAGAGTGTGCCAACTTTGCTTTTTATATATTTTTCAACAACAAAGACGATATTTTAAGATTCGCTTTATTTTATAAGTGCAGACACCTATTATGAATTTCACCACTTGTTAGCGAATAAGACCAACAAAAAGTGCCCAACGCATTTAAACAGGATAACCTCATCGGACAGTCCAATGCACTACTGGAAGTGCTTGAACATGTCTCGCGCATCGCTCCCCTCTCCAAGCCTGTGCTGATTATTGGAGAACGAGGTACCGGCAAGGAACTGATAGCCGAGCGTCTGCACTATCTGTCCCAACGCTGGGATCAGAGTTTTCTTAAACTAAACTGTTCTTCTTTGAGCGAAAATCTACTCGAAAGCGAACTCTTTGGCCATGAGTCCGGCGCCTTTACCGGCGCAAAGGGTCGCCATGAAGGCCGCTTCGAGCGCGCCGATGGCGGCACCCTGTTTTTGGATGAACTGGCCAACACGTCCGGCCTTATCCAGGAAAAGCTCCTCAGGGTCATCGAATATGGCGAGTACGAGCGGGTGGGCGGCAGTAAAACACTTCAAGCCGATGTGCGCCTGATTTGCGCCGCTAACGAAGATCTGCCATCGCTGGCTGAAGCCGGTGAGTTTCGCGCCGACTTGCTCGACCGCCTCGCCTTTGACGTGATTACCCTGCCGCCCCTGAGAAGCCGTAAAGAAGATATCATGCCGCTGGCGGAATATTTCGGCGTCGGCATGGCAAGGCAGCTGAAACTCGAATATTTTCCTGGCTTTGCACCACACGCTATTGAGCAACTGCTGGCTCATCAATGGCCCGGCAACATCCGTGAACTCAAAAACGTCATTGAACGCTCTGTGTATCGCAGCGGCGCCGAGGGCGAGCCTATCGAACACATAGTGCTTGACCCTTTTGATTCCCCCTGGCGGCCCAAAGGTCGGGTCAAAACCCGGGAGCGGCAGGTACAACCGGCGCCTGAGCCCAAAACAGAGCCTGTGATAGCCTCCCATGTTGAAGCCGCTGCAAACGCGCCAATGCCAGGCTTCCCACTGGACTTGAAAGAATATCTGGAAGCCGTGGAGAAAGACCTCATCCAGCACGCGTTGGCAACAAGCCAATTCAATCAAAAGAAATCGGCCGACATGCTGGGGCTTAGCTATCACCAGCTGCGCGGGATCCTGAAGAAATACAATTTACTGGATAAGGCATAAGTGGATTGCCGGGGGCCGCGGGCGGCTGTTAGAATCAATCATTACCGCTTACATCAATAACGATTCTTTAATGAATGCGCTGACAACCCGGCTCTATCGGTTTGCATTGCTGCCCCTTCTCGGTGGTTGGCTCGCGGCCTGTGGCCATCAGCAATTGCCCCCCGGGGTGGTTTACTGTTCCGAAGGCAACCCTGAATCATTCAATCCCCAGACGGTGACTTCCGGCACCACCATTGATGCCACATCACACCAGATATACAGCCGTTTGGTGGATTACGACGCCGAAGAAGGCAAAATAGTCCCTGCGCTGGCCGAGCGTTGGAGCATCAGCGACGATGGCCTTGAATATCGTTTTGTATTACGCCAGGGCGTACAGTTCCATCACTCAGCCAAATTTGCCCCCAGTCGCCCACTCAATGCTGATGATGTGCTGTTTTCATTTCATCGCATTCTCGATGATGATCATCCTTTCCACTGGGTTTCCCGCAGTGGATATCCGTTTTTCCAAAGCATCGATTTTGCCAATCAGGTCGCGTCGGTCACCAAGGCCGGTGATCATGAGGTGGTATTTAAACTCAATCACACAGATGCGTCGTTTTTATCGAATCTTGCCACCGATTTTGCCGTCATACTGTCAGCCGAATACGCCGCGCAGCAACTCCGGGCTGGCACGCCAGAACAGCTGGACTCTCAGGCCATAGGCACTGGGCCATTCCGTTTGGTGGAATATGTAAAGAACGAATATATTCGCTACCGCCGCCACGACGATTATTGGGGAAAAGCCCCTGAAATTGAGATGCTGGTGTATGACATTACCTCCAAGAGCACAGTGCGCTTATCAAAGCTCATCACCGGAGATTGCAGTGTGTCGGCACTGCCCAAGGCGGGCGAACTTGATTTGATTGAAGCCCATCCGGATCTCAGCCTCGAGTCCAAGCCGGGCCTTAACGTGGCCTTCTGGGCATTCAATACCCAAAAAGCCCCCTTCAATGATGTGCGGGTACGAAAAGCCCTCTCACTGGCCATCGATAAGCGCAATATTCTTGCAGCCGTTTATCAGGATACCGCCGTTGAGGCCCAGAGCCTGCTGCCGCCCTCCTCCTGGGCGTACGCCAGGGATTATGAGCTTGATATTGATTATTCCCCTTCCAGAGCCATGACCCTGCTTGCCGATGCCGGTATTCGCAACCTCAGTATTGATATCTGGGCCATGCCGGTTGCCAGGGCATACAACCCCAATGCGCTGAAAACGGCAGAGCTGATTCAGGCGGATTTAGCCAATATTGGTGTCAAGGCCAATATCATCAGTTACGACTGGTCGGTATTTACCCAAAAACTGAATCAGAGCAACTATGACTCTGTGCTTATCGGTTGGAATGCCGATAACAGCGACCCGGACAACTTTTTCAGCCCGCTGCTGAGCTGCGCCTCCATGGCGTCGGGAAGTAACCGCTCACGTTGGTGCAACCCGGCTTTTGACCAGCTATTGTCGAGGGCCCGTTCGACCACCGACAGATTGGAGCGAACCGCGCTCTATCAGGAGGCACAGGCCACTGTCGCCAAAGAACTGCCCCTCTTTGCCTTTGCCCACGCCAAACGCTCACTGGTGCATCGCACCAATATCCGCCATATGCCGGTGACGCCTTTTGGCGGTATCGCCTTCGCCGACATTCAGCCGGCAACCGGGGAGGAGAACTGATGGGTATTTATCTTATCCGCAGGCTTAACCTCTTTATTGCCACGTCACTGTTGATGGTAAGCATTCTATTTATAGCGACGAGCCATTTCCCCACAGACAGGGTCTTCGCCCTGACTGGCATCGATAACCCCTCAGGCGAGCAAGCACTGCAAATTATCGATGATTATCAGCTGGATAAGTCAGAATTTCGCCAGTATATCGCCTACATTCAGCAGCGGCTTACCGGCAACCTGGGGATTTCCACCACGTCCCAGCAGAGCGTCGCCAAAGAGCTGGCCACTGTGCTACCGGCCTCCTTTGAACTGGCGTGTTTTTCAGGCTTACTGGCACTGCTTCTTGGGATCCCACTTGGGGTGCTGGCATCCCTTAACCAGCATAAGCTGACCCAGCATGCGATTATGGCCATTACCCTGACAGGCTATTCAATCCCGGTATTTTGGCTCGGTTTATCCTTGTCGCTGTGGTTTGGTGTACGTCTTGGCTGGTTGCCTATTTCGGGCCAGATTAACCTGCTTTACGAAATCAAACCCGTCACCGGGTTTATGCTGATTGACACCCTGTTGTCGGACTCGAGCTACCGCATCTCGGCGTTCAAAGATGCCCTGGCACACATAGTGCTGCCGGCAGCGACACTGGCGGTGCTGCCTTTCACTGTGGTGGTGCGCATTACCCGTGCTGCCATGGTCAATGTGATGAATCAAACCTATATACGCGCGGCCGAAGCAAGGGGCCTGCATACCAGCACCATCATTTTGCGCCACGCGCTGCCCAATGCCCTTATCCCATTGCTGAAACATCTGGGCCTGATGCTCGGCGCATTCGCCAGCTACGCGATTGTGGTAGAGGTTATTTTCTCCTGGCCTGGCGTGGGCTCCTGGCTGGTATCGGGCATTTATCAGCGTGATTATACGGTTATTCAAGGCGGGATTTTGGCCGTTGCGCTGCTGATTATCTTCCTGAGTATTTTGATAGAAGTGATACACACAGCTTCTAACCCGCTGAGCAGGAAAGAACTTTATGCCTCAAATTAAAATTTATCAGGAAGACGACATCCCGTCTCCCATGAGGCGGCTCTGGCAGACGTTTGCATCCAATCCCTTTGCGCTTGCCGGGCTTTGGGTCATTGTAGGCCTTCTGTTTTTTACCCTGTTTGGCCCCTGGCTTGCCCCCTTCAGTCCAGAGGCCCAAAACCCCAAAGCCTTGCTGCTGCCCCCATCGTGGGATCCCGCCGGCACTGTGGAGCACTTTTTGGGTACGGACGATTTGGGCCGGGATATTTTCAGTCGTATCCTTCATGGGGTACAGCTGACGTTCGGCATGTCCCTGGCTGTGGTCATCACAGCACTGCTGCTTGGCTTTGTCATAGGTGCCATCTCAGGCATGATGAAAGGCATTAAATCCAGTATTCTTGGCCACCTCCTGGATGCGCTCTTGTCCATTCCCTCACTTTTGATGGCCATTCTGGTGGTAGCAGTACTTGGGCCTGGGCTTGGCAACGTGTTTTGGGCTGTGGGTATTGCCCTCACCCCGCAGTTTGTGCGCGCCATTCATCAGGCCATCCACGAAGAGTTGCAAAAAGAGTATGTGACTGCCGCTCGTCTCGATGGCGCCAACAGTGCACAAATCTTTTGGTATGTGATCATGCCCAATGTCTGGGAGGTGGTGATTATTCAAACCACCCTCGCCATTTCCACGGCGATTCTGGATATCGCCGCGCTGGGCTTTTTGAATCTGGGTGCTCAGGCGCCGAGCCCCGAATGGGGAGCCATGGTGTTTCAGGGGCTGGACAACCTGCTTACCGCGCCCTGGACCATGACAATCCCCGGGCTCGCGATACTCTTTACCGTCCTTGCCGTTAACCTGGTGGGTGATGGATTACGCTCGGCCCTTGCGCCGATAAAGAACTGATTATGCCGCTATTGGATATTCGAAATCTCACCATCGAACTCGATACCCCACACGGGCGGGTCAAGGCGCTGGAAAAAGTCAGCCTGATGCTCCATGCCGGTGAAATTCATGGCTTGGTGGGCGAGTCGGGCTCAGGGCGCAGTCTGCTTGCCCGGGCCGTTTTGGGTATTCCGGGTCCTAACTGGACCATTACCGCCGACCGCATGATGTGGGATGGCAGCAATCTCATGGAAATGAGCGATGTGGAACGTCGCAATCTCATGGGCAAAGACATGGCGATGATCTTTCAGGACCCATCAGGCAGCCTTGACCCTGTAATTACCATAGGTACCCAGCTGATTGAAGCCATGCCCACCGACAGGAATACGCCCTTTTGGCGACGTGGCCGTGAGCGGCGCCTGACCGCACAAAAATGGTTGCACAAGGTGGGCATCAAAGACCCCAAGCGGGTAATGGCCTCTTATCCCTGGGAAACATCAGAAGGCGAATGCCAAAAGGTAATGATTGCCATGGCCCTTGCCAATCAGCCAAGGCTGCTGATTGCCGACGAGCCCACCAACTCCATGGAGCCCAGCACCCAGGCGCAGATATTCCGCCTGCTGGCCCAGCTAAATCAGCTGCAGGGCGTAACCATTTTGATGATTAGCCATGAGCTGGAGACATTGGCCGACTGGTGCAACAACCTGACGGTGCTCTACTGTGGTCAGGTGATGGAATCCGGCCCCATTGACGAGCTCATCCGTGAACCGCTGCATCCCTATACCAAGGCCCTGATGGACCATCTGCCCGATTATCGTGGCAGTTTGCCCCATAAGAGTCTGATGCCAGTGCTGCCGGGCTCAGCGCCTGCACTGCAGCATTTACCAATAGGCTGCCGCCTGGGTCCACGTTGCCCCGAGGCCAGACGGGAATGTGTCCATCAGCCTCAGTTGCAACACCAGAAAGACAGATACTATGCCTGCCACTTCCCCTATCGCACGGAGACGAACAATGACGACACCGCTGCTTAAGGTAACAGGCCTGTCAAAACGCTATTTTACCGGTTATCGGCGTTTCAAACGTCAGTATAACGAGGCCCTGGCGCCCATTTCCTTCGAGCTTGGCCGCGGCGAGACCCTGGCGATTGTTGGCGAAGCGGGCTCAGGAAAGAGTACCCTGGCGCGAATTTTGGTAGGCGCGGAGCAGCGCTCCAGCGGTGATATCCAATTCGAAGGTGCGTCACTGGAGAGCCGTAATTTAAAGCAGCGATGCCGGCTTATCCGCATGATTTTTCAGGATCCCAACACGTCGCTTAACCCTCGTCTCACTATCGGTGAGCTGCTCGAAGAGCCGTTAAGATTCAATACCGGGATGTCCGCCCTGGAGCGCAGCGTGCTCGTTACCGAAACCTTGCGCAAAGTTGGGCTCTTACCCGAGCATTCAGACTTTTACCCGCACATGATTTCTGAAGGGCAAAAGCAGCGGGTGGCCGTGGCACGGGCGCTGATGCTCAGCCCCAAGGTGATTATTGCCGACGAAGCCCTGACCGCTCTTGACCTCTCGGTACGATCGCAGATTCTTAATCTGCTTCTACACCTGCAAAAGGAAATGGGCCTGTCGTACATCTTCGTATCCCACAACCTTAATCTGGTGCGCCATGTGAGCGATAAAATCATGGTACTGCACAAGGGGCAGCTGATTGAGAAGGGACCAGTACAAAAAGTATTTGAAAGCCCGGAGCATGAGTACACCGCCAGACTGATTGCAGAGCAAACCCGTCAGGTGCGAAAGCGCTGAACTCATCCAACCACCGGGGTGAATTGTAAAAAAGGAGCTGCCTTCGGCCGCTCAAGTCATTATTCTATTGCCAGTGTTGACTGAAGAAGCATAAACATGATTATCAAACCAAAAATTCGTGGATTTATTTGTACCACCACTCATCCGGTAGGCTGTGAAGCCAATGTGCTGGAACAGATCAATCTGACCAAGGCCCGTGGCCCAATCGTGAATGGTCCCAAGCGCGTGCTGGTTGTCGGCTCCTCCAGTGGTTACGGTCTGTCTTCCCGCATCGCGGCAGCCTTTGGCAGCGGTGCAGCCACCATAGGCGTATTCTTTGAAAAACCCGGTACCGAGTCCAAGCCCGGTACTGCCGGCTGGTACAACTCAGCCGCATTCGACAAGTTTGCCAAAGCTGAAGGTCTCTACAGCAAGAGCCTGAACGGCGATGCCTTCAGCCATGAAGCCAAGGCTAAAGTGATTGAGCTGATTAAAGCCGACCTGGGTCAAATCGACATGGTGGTGTACTCACTGGCCTCGCCTGTGCGTAAACTCCCTGACAGCGGTGAGCTGGTGCGCTCTTCACTGAAACCTATCGGCCAGCCATACAGCTCTACCGCGGTGGACACCAACAAAGACACCATCATCGAAGCCAGTGTTGAACCCGCCACCGAGCAGGAAATTGCCGACACTGTGACCGTAATGGGTGGTCAGGATTGGGAACTGTGGCTCAACGCCCTGGATGAAGCCGGAGTACTGGCTGATGGCTGCAAGACAGTGGCTTACTCCTACATTGGCACCGAGCTGACCTGGCCTATTTACTGGCACGGCGCTCTCGGTAAGGCCAAAATGGATCTCGACCGCGCCGCTCACGCCCTGAACGACAAGCTGGCAGCCAAGGGTGGCAGCGCCAACGTGGCTGTGCTCAAAAGCGTGGTGACTCAGGCCTCTTCAGCCATTCCTGTGATGCCGCTGTACATCGCCATGGTATTCAAGAAGATGCGTGCCGAAGGCCTGCATGAGGGCTGTATGGAACAAATCCTGCGTATGTTCTCTGAACGCCTGTACAAGGCTGATGGCAGCGCACCAGAGGTGGACGAAGACAATCGCCTGCGTCTGGATGACTGGGAACTGCGTGAAGACATTCAGCAGCATTGCCGCGACCTGTGGCCACAGATCACCACCGAAAACCTGCCTGAACTGACTGACTACTTCGAGTACAAGGCTGAGTTTATCAAGCTGTTTGGTTTTGGCATTGAAGGCATCGACTACGACGCCGACGTCAATCCAGAAGTTCAGTTCGATGTGATTGAGCTGTAAGCACAAACGCTTTGAAAAACGCCGCACTGCGGCGTTTTTTTATGGCCGGAAATCAGCATAATAGATGCCTTGATTCAACAATAAGGAAGCAAAGTGGACTGGCAGCAACTTCTTGGTGATGAAAAAAGGGCGCCCTACTTTCAGGACACCCTCAAGTACGTCGATGAGCGTATACGCGCGGGCGTTACCGTGTATCCTCCCAAGGCCGAAGTCTTTAATGCCTTTCGCTTTACGCCCCTGGAACAGGTCAAGGTGGTCATATTGGGGCAAGACCCTTATCACAGCCCCAATCAGGCGCACGGCCTGTGTTTCTCAGTAAAATCGCCCTGTCCTCCGCCACCCTCACTACAGAACATCTTTAGGGAGCTGGCAAGCTCCATCCCCGGTTTTATCACGCCTTCCCACGGAGACTTAAGCCATTGGGCATATCAGGGAGTACTGCTGCTCAACACCGTATTGACGGTGGAGCGGGGTCAGGCACATTCCCACGCCCATCTCGGCTGGGAGCAATTTACCGATGCGGTGATCCGCGGCATCAGCACACATTGCCAGGGTGTCATATTTTTACTCTGGGGTAGCCATGCGGGTAAAAAATCAGGCCTGATTGACAGCAACAGGCACAGGGTGCTGCGAGCGCCTCATCCGTCACCACTCTCGGCGCACAGAGGTTTTTTCGGTTGTAATCACTTTGCCCAGACCAATGACGTGTTGCAACGTCAGGGGAAAACCGCGATAGACTGGCGCCTGTGAAATCCGCTGCTATTTGTCATTGGCTACATCGGTAAAGTGACAAGAAACCCAAATACAAAAAAGCCAGCCCCTGGGCTGGCTTTTTAACGCTGAAACTTTCCGTTATTCGGCAGCGTAGCTGATTTCAGCTTTTGCCTTCAGCGAGTCGATAACACCACGATAAGCAAGCTCAGTGTACTGGTTGTTCAGACGCTGAGACAGTGCCTGCACCAGCGCGTCTTCAACGCCTTCTGCGGCATTAACCTTATCCAGCACTACCAGGGCATAACCCGAGGCCATATTGATGGTATCAGCGCCGCCTACAGCCAATTGGAAGCCTTTGTTCACTATGGATGGGTCCAGTTCGCGATCAAAACGGGCAACCTTGGTCTTGGCAGTCAATTCCAATGTTTCTCCGGCCTTGAACTTGGCCAGCAGCTCCTGCGCCTGCAGTTTGGCTGCGTCATTGGCCTTGTCCTGGGTCAGACGAGCCACGATACCGGCCTTTACCTCGTCAAATGGCAAGGTTCCGGCTTGCTTGTGCTCTTTTACACGCACCACGGCCACATTGTTATCACCCAGATCAATCACATCGCTGTTCATGCCGCTCAGCAGTACCTGCTCAGAGAAAGCGGCCTTGATAAGCGCGGGGTTGCTGATTTCAACCGGTGGCATTTCACGGGAGAATAGACCAGTGGTTTTCACTTCGAGCCCGGTGGCTTTGGCGGCGTCGGTCAGGCTGTCTGGCACTTCGTAACTGGTGTCGGCCAGTTTTTGCTGCAGACTGTAGAACTTGTCCAGCGCGTCTTTTTCTTTGATCTGGGCGAAAATACGATCTTTAACTTCATCGAAACTGGCCTGGTCGCCGCCTTGCAGGTCAAGCAACTTGATGATGTGGAAACCATAGTCGGTTTTCACCACGGCAGAATACTGACCTTTTTCGAGACCAAACAGGGCTTCGTCAAACGCAGGATCCATAACCCCCTGTTCAAACCAGTCCAGCTGACCACCCAGTTCACCACTGAAGGTATCTTCAGAGTCGGTTTTGGCCAGTTCAGCGAAATCGGCGCCGCCCTGCAACTTGGCATAGATAGCTTCAGCCTTGGCTTGAGCTGCCGCTTCGTCATCACCCAGGTTCACCAGGATGTGGGCTGCCAGGCGTTTTTCTGGTGTCTTGTATTGGCTCATGTGTTCGTCGTAGTAGGCTTTGGCCTGCTCGTCGGTCACAGTAACATCATCGGCCAGCGACTTGGCCGACAGAGTCAGGTACTCGAGGCTCACCTGCTCAGGGTTAATAAACTGATCAGGATTGGCTTCGTAGAAGCTCTTGGCCTCATCGTCGGTCACGGTTACACCGGCTTCGAATGGCTGAGACTCAACTACAAGGTAGCGCAGATCGCGGGTCTGGCCCTGAAGCTCGGCAACAGCCTTGCCCTCAGATGGCAGCACAAACTCACTGGCTATCAGAGCATTCACCAGCTGACGACGGGTCATGTCGACACGCATCATGTCGCGGAAGCTGTTGGTTTGGTAACCCAGCTGACGCAGGATAGCCAGATAACGCTCGTTGTCGAACTTACCTTCTGTCTGGAATGCGGGCTCTTCCATGATGGCTTGCTTGATTTGCTCATCGGATATGCGCAAACCCAACTCGATGGCGGTTTGGTCCAGCAACTTGTCGGCAATCATGCGCTCAAGCACACCCTGTCTGATGGAACGCAGATAGTTATCATCGGCGGCCAGGGTCTGGAACATTTCGCCCAGTTGCTGCTCCATACGTGCCTTTTCGTTTTGATAGGCTTGCTCCAGCGCTGAGACGGGGATTTCCTCGCCATTCACTGTGGCAGCCGCAGGTTCGGTCGAGGAGCCCAGATAGCTGCTCACACCGGTAAAGGCAAAAGAAAGTATGACCAGCACCAGAATGCTCTTGGCAATGGTACCCTGGGCACCTTCACGGATCTTTTCTAACATCAGACGTCCCGCTTGTTACTCTTGTGATTGAAATAAAAAAGCGCATCTTTTGGAGGATGCGCCTTTATGTAACTTTTCAGGAATGACCTTGAATGCTTCGTCACTCCGGTGCCGGGCTAGTTTGCGCGGCCCCTTCAATTCGTAAAAAGCACTGCATTGGCAGTGCTTGAAGAACGAAAGCCTACAAAGGCGAGTCAGTATCAGTTGACTGCGTCTTTCAGAGCTTTACCAGCTTTGAATGCTGGGATCTTGGCAGCAGGGATTTTGATCTCTTTGCCAGACTGTGGGTTACGGCCGGTACGCTCAGCACGCTCACGAACTTCAAAAGTACCAAAACCAACCAGGGAAATTTTACCGCCGTCCTTCAGACCTTCGGTCACAGCAGCGATGAAAGAGTCCAATGCGCGACCGGCAGCGGCCTTGGAAATGTCGGCACCAGAAGCAATTTTCTCGATCAGTTCAGATTTATTCATGTCATCCCCTTGAATGTAATTTTTGCGCCGCAACCAAATCCTTCTCTAGAGCGGTCTGCGGAGGCTTTTATAACAAGCTTGAAACTAAAGTTCAAGCGTCAACGAAAAAGCAAAGAATTAAAGTTGGATACAGCTCAAAGCCAGCCCTGCCAAGGGTTTGGGAGGTACTGGCTCTCCACGAACCTAGGCTACCACAGGTCAAGGGTTTGTTAAGCCCCTTTTTTCACTTTTTTTAAGCCTGTAGCGCACTTTTTTGCCTTATCCGGCATTTTTGACCACTTCGAACCCCTCAATCGGGCGCTCCAGTGCCAGTTTCAGCACTTCGTCCACCCAACGCACCGGGTGAATTTGCAGATCTGCCACCACGTTAGCTGGGATTTCTTCAAGGTCACGTTCGTTTTCTTTGGGAATAAGTACATGCTTGATACCACCACGATGAGCGGCCAGCAGTTTTTCCTTGAGACCACCAATGGGCAGCACTTCGCCGCGCAGGGTAATCTCACCTGTCATGGCCACATCGGCACGCACCGGGTTACCAGTGAGGGTTGAAACCAGTGCGGTACACATGGCGGCACCGGCTGATGGACCATCCTTGGGCGTCGCACCTTCAGGCACGTGCACATGAATATCCCGCTTCTCATAGAAGTCAGGGTTGATACCCAGTTGCTCCGCACGGGCACGCACCACTGTCATGGCAGCCTGAATCGATTCCTGCATCACGTCACCCAGAGAGCCCGTGTATGTGAGCTTGCCCTTACCCGCCACCGAAGTCGCTTCAATGGTCAGCAGGTCGCCACCCACCTGAGTCCAGGCAAGCCCTGTTACCTGCCCTACCTGATTGTTGGACTCGGCCTTGCCGTAGTCGTGGCGCTGAACACCCAGGAACGACTTAAGGTTTTCACCGGTCACATCCACGTGTTTCACCGCTTTATCCAGCAGGATTTGCTTCACGACTTTACGGCAAATCTTCGACAGTTCACGCTCAAGGGCGCGCACACCTGCCTCACGGGTGTAGTAACGGATAATGCCCAGAATAGCGCCGTCGTCGACACTGATTTCATTAGGCTTAAGGCCGTTGCGCTCAACCTGCTTTGGCAACAGGTGCTGCTTGGCGATGTTGAGCTTTTCATCTTCGGTATAACCCGACAGACGAATGACTTCCATACGATCCAGCAAGGGGCCTGGAATATCCATGGAGTTACTGGTGGCCACAAACATCACATCGGACAGGTCATAATCGACCTCCAGATAGTGATCATTGAAGGTGGCGTTTTGCTCGGGATCCAATACTTCCAGCAGGGCTGAAGCCGGGTCGCCGCGCATGTCGGAGCTCATCTTATCAATTTCATCCAGCAGGAACAGTGGGTTCTTCACTCCAACCTTGGCCATCTTCTGGATAATCTTGCCTGGCATAGAGCCAATGTAGGTACGGCGATGACCACGAATTTCGGCTTCGTCACGCACACCACCCAGGGCCACGCGCACATACTTACGTCCGGTCGCCTTGGCGATGGACTGACCAAGGGAGGTTTTACCCACACCCGGTGGACCAACCAAGCACAGGATAGGGCCTTTGAGCTGCTTCACCCGTGTCTGTACTGCCAAGTATTCGAGGATACGCTCTTTAACCTTTTCAAGACCGTAGTGGTCGGCGTTGAGCACCTGCTCGGCCTTGGAGAGGTCGCGCTTGATTTTAGAACGCTCGAACCAGGGCACTGAGGTCATCCAATCAACATAAGAGCGCACCACAGTTGCTTCTGCGGACATGGGTGACATCATACGCAGCTTATTCAGCTCTGCCTGAGCCTTGTCTTTGGCATCGGCCGGCATCTTGGCCTCCTCAATCTTGCGATTGAGGGTTTCAAATTCGTCATGGCCTTCGTCAAGATCACCCAGTTCCTTCTGAATGGCTTTCATTTGCTCATTCAGATAGTACTCGCGCTGGCTCTTCTCCATTTGCTTTTTCACGCGGGAGCGGATGCGCTTCTCCACCTGCAGCAAATCGATTTCGCCTTCCATCATGGCCATCAGGTACTCAAGACGCTCACCCACGTTTACCATTTCGAGCACCGACTGCTTGTCTTCAAGCTTGAGCGGCATATGGGCTGCCATGGTATCGGCAAGACGTGCGGCCTCATCAATGCCGGACATGGAGGTCAGCACTTCGGGCGGGATTTTTTTATTGAGCTTGATGTAGCCTTCAAACTGGGCGATGGCACTGCGTACCAGCACCTCTTCTTCCTTGTCTTCCAAAGGCGCCGAATGCAACTCTTCTATGCGGCCGATGAAGAAAGGCTCTTCCTGGGTATAACGGGCAACACGGGCGCGGCGACCGCCTTCAACCAGTACTTTGACTGTGCCGTCAGGCAGTTTGAGCAGCTGGAGAATGGAGGCGATGGTCCCCACCTCAAAAATATCGTCAGCACCGGGCTCATCCAGATCGGCATCTCGCTGTGCGACAAGCATGATCTGCTTATCCTGGGCCATGGCCGTTTCAAGGCAGCGAATAGACTTTTCACGACCCACAAATAACGGAATGACCATATGGGGGTACACCACCACATCTCGCAATGGCAATACCGGCAATTCGAAATGCGCTTCACGCTCTTGGGACATAATTCGATTCCGTATCAGATGGACTATATCCGAGTATATTGGGGCTGTTTTGGCCCTTTCAATGGCATAAATGTAAAAAAGGAGCCCAATTGGACTCCTTTATTCGTGTTTTCAATGCGGATGGGCAATTATTGGTCGCCGCTGGCCGCCTGAGACTCAGTCTGCTCATAAATCAGAATCGGTGCAGACTCGCCCTTGACCACTGACTCATCTACCACGGCTTTGCTGACTCCCTGCTGAGAAGGCAGGTCATACATGGTATCCAGCAGAATACCTTCTACAATCGAGCGCAAACCACGTGCACCGGTCTTGCGTGACATGGCCTTCCGGGCAATCGCCTTTAAGGCATCTTCACGGAATTCAAGCTCAACATTTTCCATCTCAAACAAAGCGGCATATTGCTTGGTGAGGGCGTTCTTGGGCTCAGACAGGATTTGAATCAACGCCTCTTCATCCAGTTCGGCCAAGGTCGCAACTACGGGCAGACGACCGATGAACTCTGGGATAAGGCCATATTTGACCAAATCTTCCGGCTCCACCTGCGAGAGAATGTCAGACATGCTCTCTTTTTCTTCCTTACCCTTCACCTGAGCGCCGAAACCGATACCGCTACCGGTATGGGTACGTTGCTCAATCACCTTCTCAAGGCCTGCGAAGGCGCCACCACAGATAAAGAGGATCTTGGAGGTATCAACCTGCAAGAACTCCTGCTGCGGATGCTTACGGCCGCCCTGAGGTGGCACAGCCGCGACTGTGCCTTCAATCAGTTTCAACAGGGCTTGCTGCACCCCTTCACCACTCACATCACGGGTGATGGACGGGTTGTCGGACTTGCGGCTGATTTTATCGATTTCATCGATATAGACGATGCCACGCTGGGCCTTTTCCACATCGTAATCGCATTTTTGCAGCAGTTTTTGAATGATGTTCTCAACGTCTTCACCCACATAACCGGCTTCGGTCAGGGTAGTGGCATCGGCCATGGTGAAAGGCACATTGAGAAAACGCGCCAGGGTTTCAGCCAGCAGGGTCTTACCGCTACCAGTGGGGCCTATCAGCAGGATATTACTCTTACCCAGCTCAACCCCATCTTTGGGACCGGCATTACGCAAACGCTTGTAGTGGTTATATACAGCCACCGACAGCACCTTCTTGGCCTTTTCCTGGCCAATGACGTAGTCATCAAGGTGTGCTCTCAATTCATGAGGCGTCGGCAGCTTGTCCTGATCCCGCTTTGGCGAAATCTCTTTAATCTCTTCGCGAATGATGTCGTTGCAAAGCTCAACACACTCGTCGCAGACGTACACGGATGGTCCGGCGATCAGCTTTCGCACTTCGTGCTGGCTCTTTCCGCAGAAAGAGCAATACAGCAGCTTGCCGCCATCACCAGTCTTGTTATCACCCATTAGTTTACCCCGTTTGCGACCTGTCAGTCGCTTCTCTCTCTATCTCAACCTTTCAATCTGAGCTTAGCCCAGAGCGATGCAAAAATCAGCGACTGGTCAGCACTGAATCAATCAGACCGTACTCGACTGCCTGGGTTGCACTCATGAAATTGTCGCGGTCAGTGTCACGCTCAATGACTTCCATCGGCTGGCCTGTATGGTGCGACAACATCTGGTTGAGCTTGTGTTTGATACCCAAAATTTCCTGAGCATGGATGGCGATATCCGATGCCTGTCCCTGGAAACCACCCAATGGCTGGTGGATCATTACCCTGGAATTTGGCAAACAATGACGCATGCCTTTCTCACCGCCAGCAAGCAGAAACGCGCCCATGCTGCAGGCCTGGCCAATACATACAGTGCTGACCTTGGGTTTGATAAACTGCATGGTATCGTAAATCGCCATACCCGCAGTTACGCTGCCACCCGGTGAATTGATATAAAGATAGATCTCTTTATCAGGGTTTTCGGATTCCAGAAACAGCAACTGCGCTACGATAAGATTAGCCATGTGTTCTTCAACCTGGCCGACCAGGAAGATGACTCGCTCTTTCAGCAGACGTGAATAGATATCGTAGGAACGCTCACCCTTTGCAGTTTGTTCCACCACCATAGGCACGAGCGCATTGAATACTGATTCCGGTGCGTTATGCATTTATCCCTTCCCTAAATAAAAATGGCCCGCATGAGGAGCCTCATACGAGCCATTATAAATGGCTTAACGCCAATCAAGTCAAGCTGCTGTTATGCGCGGCCGGTAGCCTTGTTCATAAATTCTTCAAAAGCAACTTCCTTCTCGGTCACTTTTGCAGATTTCAGCAGCGCTTCAACGGCTTGCTCTTCCAGAGCCACGTTGCGCATGTTCTGCATCAGCTCTTTGTTGCCATTGTAGTATTCAATCACTTCGGCTGGATCTTCATAGGCAGAAGCCATGGAAGCAATCAGCGCCTGAACGCGATCTTCTTCTACTTTCAGCTCGGTAGACTTGATAACTTCGCCCAGCAGCAGACCTACTTTTACGCGGCGCTCGGCTTGCTCAGCAAACAACTCAGCTGGCAGCTCAGGCATGTTGGCTGCATTGCCACCAAAACGCTGAACGGCTTGACGACGCAGTACGTTGATTTCGCCGTCGATCAGGGCTTTTGGCAGCTCGATGTCGTTGGCAGCCAGCAGACCGTTAATCACCTGCTCTTTCACGTTGGCCTTCAGAGCCTGTTCCAGTTCACGGCTCATGTTCTTGCGGATTTCGGCTTTCAGGGCCTCAACGCCGCCATCGGTGATACCGAACAGCTTGGCAAACTCGTCACTCACTTCTGGCAGGTTAGCCGCTTTCACCTCAGTCAGGGTGATAGCGAACTTGGCCGCTTTGCCCTTCAGGTTTTCAGCGTGGTATTCCTCAGGGAAGGTCACGTCGATTTCGAATTCTTCGCCGGCTTTGTGGCCTTTGATGCCTTCTTCGAAGCCAGGGATCATACGGCCGCTGCCCAGTTGCAGCTCAAAGCCTTCGGCCTTGCCACCCTGGAACTCTTCACCGTCTACGCTGCCAACAAAGTTGATAACTACTTTGTCGCCTTCTTCAGCGGCACGCTCAACGGCGTCGAAGGTAGCGTGTTGCTTGCGCAGGGTTTCGATCATGCTGTCTACGTCAGCATCAGTCACGTCAGCTTTTGGCTGTTCAACTTCGATGGCGTCCAGACCTTTGAGTTCTACTTCTGGATACACTTCGAACGTGGCAACGAATTCGAACTTGTCGGCATCGCTTGCACCTGGCATGAAGGTAGGGGCACCGGCTGGGTTCAGCTTCTCAGCAATAATGGCTTCAACAAAATTGCGCTGCATGATCTCGCCAGTGACATCCTGACGGATAGCGGCGCCGTAGCGCTTGCTGACAACGCTCATAGGTACTTTACCAGGACGGAAACCAGGGATACGGGCACGCTTGGCTTCGCGCTTCAGGCTCTCGTTAACCAGTTTTTCGATCTGCTCGGCAGGTACAGAGATGGTCAGGCGACGCTCTAAGCCTTGAGTTGTTTCAACAGAAACTTGCATTGTTTTACCTCGAAATATGTCTAACGTCCTTTGTAAATAGCCGAGTGTTCAACTATTAAGGTGTTCGTTTCTTGATCTTTTAAATTGACTTTAATGCCTGTCACGACGGGCGCGTCGGCACTGGTCGCTCATGGTTGACAGTTATCAAGACGCGACATTATAGCCACCGATATTGCTTGAGTCGAGCCTGAAACCGGCGAATACAGCCAGAAAAAAAGCGGCCATTGGCCGCTTTTTAACCTTCTGAAGAAGTGGGGTGACTGATGGGGCTCGAACCCACGACAACCGGAATCACAATCCGGGACTCTACCAACTGAGCTACAGTCACCACTGAATTTTATGGCACGCCCGGCAGGATTCGAACCTGCGACCATCCGCTTAGAAGGCGGATGCTCTATCCAACTGAGCTACGGGCGCAAGGTATCAACAAACGTTGAAGCCTATCCGGGGAATCGACGCATACCTGCATCGACTTATAATTTGGTCGGTGATAGAGGATTCGAACCTCTGACCCTCTGCTCCCAAAGCAGATGCGCTACCGGACTGCGCTAATCACCGAAATCGTTCTGTTATTGACGCCTTACGTCAGAACGGAGCGCATCTTATCCCCTCACCTGACACCCGTCAACGATTTTTTTAAGGCTAAAATCTGCCTGGCGAATTATAGAACAATACAGAGTTATCGGGATTTGTCGCCAATGGGGACAATGACACTGTGGCCCTTGGCTGGTAGAATGTGCGCGCTAAAAACTTCAGGCTGTTTTAACACAGTCGAATACAGGAAGCCCTACACCCATGACAGCCCAAAATATCGATGGCAAGGCCATTGCCCGTGCCATTCGCACTACCCTCAGCGACAAGGTAAAAGCCCGTAAAGAGGCCGGCCAGCGCATTCCGGGTCTTGCCGTAATCCTGGTGGGGTTGGATCCCGCCTCTCAGGTCTATGTTGGCTCCAAGCGCAAGGCCTGCGAAGAGGTCGGATTTTTATCCCAGTCCTTTGACCTGCCCGACACCACCAGCGAAGAAGCGCTGCTTGCGCTGATTGACCGCTGCAATGAAGACCCGGCCATCGATGGTATTCTGGTGCAATTGCCGCTGCCAGCGCACATCGACTCTTCCAAGGTGATTGAGCGTATTCGTCCCGATAAGGATGTCGACGGTTTCCACCCTTATAATGTGGGCCGATTGGCACAGCGCATTCCTGTACTGCGTTCCTGCACCCCCATGGGCATCATGACCCTTATCCGCTCCACCGGCGTGGATACCTATGGTCTGGATGCCGTTGTGGTTGGCGCCTCTAACATTGTTGGCCGCCCCATGACACTGGAACTGCTGCTTGCAGGTTGCACCACAACCACCTGCCATCGCTTTACCAAGAACCTTGAAGATAAGGTGCGTCAGGCAGATTTGCTGGTTGTGGCCGTGGGCAAACCCAACTTTATTCCCGGCGACTGGATCAAGCCAGGCGCCATTGTGATTGACGTGGGTATCAACCGTCTCGATGACGGCCGTTTGGTAGGCGACGTGGAATTTGATGTGGCCGCGAAGCGCGCTGCCTTTATTACCCCGGTTCCCGGTGGTGTGGGCCCAATGACCATTGCGAGTCTGTTGGAGAACACCCTCTACGCCGCGGAAAACTATCACGACTGAGTGGATGCCTTTACTCTGGCAAAAGGTGTCAGAGTAAAGGCGGCAACATATAGATGCCCCAATAAAAAACGCCTGCGATTGCAGGCGTTTTTTATTGGCAAGCAGCGCTTTACTTCTTGCGCCAGGTGGTGCCTTCAGGACCGTCTTCAAGCACAACCCCAAGGGCGTTCAATCGGTCGCGGGCTACATCGGCCGCTGGCCAGTCTTTTTCGGCGCGGGCACGGTTGCGCTCAACAATCAGGGCTTCAATTTCCGCCACTTCGTCGGCATTGCCATCGCCCTGGAGGAAAGCCTCTGGGGTGGAAGACAAAATACCGAGAACTGCGGCAAGGTCTTTGAGTGCCACACCCAATTGAGATGCGGCTGCCATATCTGTGGTTTTCAGACGGTTGATTTCGCGCACCATATCAAAGAGGACCGAATAGGCCTCTGGGGTGTTGAAATCATCGTCCATGGCAGCAACAAAACGGCTGACGAACTCGTCAGCACCGGCAGCTTCAACGCTCAGGTCCAGACCTTTCAGTGCGGTATACATACGCTCGAGGGAAGCGCGAGCCTGCTTCAGGTTGTCTTCACTGTAGTTCAGCTGACTGCGATAGTGACCGGACAGCAGGAAGTAACGCACTGTCTGGGCATCGTAGTGTCCCAATACATCACGGATGGTAAAGAAGTTGCCAAGGGACTTGGACATTTTCTCACGGTCAACCATCACCATACCTGTGTGCATCCAGGTGTTCACATAAGGCGTGTCGTGGGCGCAGCAAGACTGGGCAATTTCATTTTCATGGTGTGGAAACTGCAAGTCGCTGCCGCCGCCATGGATATCAAAATGCAAACCGAGGTGCTTGCTGTTCATGGCCGAACATTCGATGTGCCAGCCTGGGCGACCCGGGCCCCATGGGGATTCCCAGGTCGGTTCGCCGGGCTTGGACATTTTCCACAGTACGAAATCCATTGGATTACGTTTGTTCTCATCCACTTCAACACGGGCACCGGCTTGAAGTTGCTCGAGGTCCTGCCCAGACAGGCGGCCGTACGCGGCATAGGACGACACGTCAAACAGCACGTCGCCATCGGCAGCAACGTAGGCATGTCCACGGTCGAGCAGACGGGTCACCATGTCGATGATTTCGTCGATGTGGAGGGTCGCGCGGGGCTCAAAACTTGGACGCACCATATTCAGTGCATCGAAATCGGCATGCATTTCACCAATCAAACGCTCGGTGAGGCTATCGCAGCTTTCGCCGTTTTCATTGGCGCGCTTAATGATTTTGTCGTCCACGTCGGTGATATTGCGCTGATAATTCACCTCGTAACCACGGTAACGCAGATAACGCACAATCATATCGAAACACACAAAAGTACGACCATGGCCAATGTGGCACAGGTCATAGATCGTCACACCACAAACATACATGCCAATTTTGCCTGGCTGTATGGGTTTAAACTCCTCTTTTTGACGACTGATACTATTGTATATCTTCAACATTCTTGCTCTCTTTCCGCTAAGCATTGGGTGTAAAATCAGGCTTGTGAGTCTATCATGCTCAAAAGCCCTTGAATACTGCACTTTCAGGGCCGTTCCAGATAAGTTAGAATCCGCCGACACTTTCAAATGAGTACCGCAACGATGATCACATTGCACACCAACTTTGGCGATATCAAAATCGCCCTGAACCACGAAAAAGCACCGGTCACTGCCGAAAACTTCCAGCGCTATGCCAGCGAGGGATTCTTCGATGGCACTATTTTCCACCGTGTTATCGATGGCTTTATGATCCAGGGCGGCGGTTTTACCGAAGATATGGTGCAAAAGCGCACCCATGAGCCTGTGAAAAACGAAGCCAACAACGGTCTGTCCAACAAGGTGGGCACCATTGCCATGGCCCGCACCTCTGACCCACACTCTGCCACTGCCCAGTTTTTCATTAACGTGAACGACAACACCTTCCTGGACTTCAAATCTGAGTCCATGCAGGGCTGGGGTTACTGCGTGTTCGGTGAAGTGGTTGAAGGCATGGACGTAGTGAATGCCATCAAGGGCGTAAACACCGGCAACCGTGGTATGCACCAGGACGTGCCGCTGGAAGCCGTTGTTATCCAAAAGGTCAGCATCGAAGGCTAATTCAGGTCAGATGCGCACCCTTTTTATCGGCGATCTGCATTTGAGTGCAGATCGCCCCGATATTACCGCCGCGTTTCGCCGGTTCCTCTCCCAGTCATTCGATGATGTGGATGCACTGTACATTCTCGGGGATCTGTTTGAAGTATGGGTGGGCGATGATATTGCCGAACCCTTTGCGTTGGACATAGCAGCCGATATCGCCGCGCTCAGTCGCAAAATCCCGATTTACTTTATTCACGGAAATCGTGACTTTTTGATTGGCAAGCAGTTTGCTGCCATCAGTAAAATGCAGCTTCTCGATGAAGTTCACCGTATTGAGCTTTACGGCATTCCCACCCTGCTGCTGCACGGCGACAGTCTCTGTACCCTCGACAAGGGCTACCAGCGCTTTCGCTGGTTCAGAAACCAGCCCTGGGTGAAGTGGATATACAGCAAGCTATCCCAAAGCAAGCGATTGAGCATCGCCGCTAATCTCAGAGCCAAAAGCAAGGCAGGCAATCAGCTGAAGAGTCAGTACATCATGGATGCCGAACCCCACGCCGTTGCCAACCTTTTGCAAAAGCACGGCTGCAGGCAGATGATCCATGGCCATACCCACAGACCTGCCATACACCATGAAAGTGCCGGTACCCGTATTGTGGTGGGAGACTGGTACAGCCAAAGCAGTGTTTTGGAAATGACTTTAGCAGGGCCAAACCTTCAGGCGAAGCCACTTATCGCGGATTAAAGGCTATCAGCTTTGCGGCACACCGCTGTGAAAGCGAAACTCTTCATCGGCGCCTTCAATCAGCGCTGCCTCCACCTTGGCAAAGTAAGCGATTCGCTGGTCGATGTTCTCCCCTGCAATCATCTCGGCGAGGGTCAAATAGTCCTGATAATGCCGGGCTTCTGAACGTAAAAGCGACACGTAAAAGCGCTCCAGTTCTTCATCCATAAAAGGCGCCAGCTTGGCAAAACGCTCACAGGAGCGGGCCTCGATAAAGGCACCTACGATAAGCTTATCAACCAGGGTTGCGGGCTCACTGGTACGCACGTGGCTCATCATCCCCTTGGCATAACGTCCGGCGTTGATGTTGGTATAGGGAATATCTCTGGCATGCATGATTTCAAGCACCTGCTCGAAATGATGAAACTCTTCTTTAATCAGCCGCACCATTCTGGCAATCAGTTCGTCGCCAAACGCAAAGCCTGACTTGGGTTTAAGCTCTGTCGCCAGTTCGTTCTTTTTCCCTGTTCGGGCCAGAAAGGCCGCCATATCCCTGTCTTTGTGATAGACAAACTCTTCATAAGGTTTGGCCCAGGCAAGCAGCGCGGGGCTGCAGTCAGGATCCACCGCATATTTACGGATCAAGAACAGGGCCATTTGTGCAGCTTTGAGCTCACAGTTGCAATGGTCAACCAAAATGGACTGTAACACACTGGGGTCTTTGGCTTTTTCAATCCAGGTATCCGGGGTTTCGCAGGCAAGAAATGCCCTGACTGGCGCCAACAACTGCTCTATCACACAATTTCCCTCATTTATTAAAGCCCGCCATTCTACTGAGTTAGCTCGCGCGTTAACAGTAGCAAGTCTGACCCACCTTGACGGATGTCAATTTTTGTTCAATAAATAATCTCAGAGCTGTAACAGGCTCGTCTGCAGTTTGGCGAGCTCGGGGATCACTGCTGAACAAGGATAATTATAATGGTACTGAATCACTTATTGGGGTTATACACTCATCCAAAAGAAGAGTGGCAGACAATTGAAAAGAATCACGAAGCACTGAAAAGCAGCATGAGTCATCTATTGCTCATTGCACTTATTCCACCTATTTGCAGTTACTTTGCCATGGCCCATATCGGCTGGAATCCGGGCGCAGGAGAGCCCTTATTCCTGACCAGTCAAAGTGCCATCTACATGTCTGTGGGTATGTATTTCGGTTTGATAGCCGGTGTGTTTGGTCTTGCCTACCTGGCACATTGGATGGCCATTACCTTCGATGCAAAGCCTGACTTTACCCAGGCACTTGAGCTTGCCACCTACACAGCCACGCCACTCTTTATGGTGGGCCTGTCGGCGCTGTATCCTGTGCTCTGGTTTATGATGGTGATTGGCCTCATTGGGCTCGCCTACTCGGTTTACCTGCTCTACACCGGGGTGCCCATCATCATGAATATTCCAGAAGAAAAAGGCTTTATTTATGCGAGCTCTGTGGTAACAGCAGGTCTTGTGTTACTCGTTGCTCTGATGGCAGGCAGCGTGATTTTATGGAGTCTGGGTTTTGGCCCAATGCTTCAATAATTTAAGGTTTGAGTAATTCAAAGCAGCAGAGAGTTTTTCTTCAATAAAAAGGCGCCAATGGCGCCTTTTTCAGTTATCTACCCAATCAGAAAGATTCGCGCAGAGCGACGGTCAGGTTGAAAACCAGTTTACCCGGTGCGGAGTCTTTACTGTCAGCACAGAAGTAACCTTCACGCTCAAACTGATACGCCTGTGAGGCCTTGGCATTGGCCAGTGGCGCTTCGGCAAAGCCATGAACCACTTCCAGAGAACCCGGATTCAGCACTTCATCCACGGTATCGGCCGCGGCCGGATTGGCGTCATTGAACAGTCGGTCATACAGGCGGAACTCAGCAGGCAGTGCGGTTGTGGCTTCCACCCAGTGAATAACACCTTTTACCTTACGACCGTCACTTGGGTTTTGGCCCAGGGTCTCGGGATCGTAAGTGCAGTACACAGTGGTGACATTGCCTTCGGCGTCTTTTTCGCAGCGCTCAGCCTTGATTACATAGGCATTACGCAGACGCACTTCCTTACCCAGCACCAAGCGCTTGTACTGCTTGTTGGCTTCTTCCCGGAAGTCGGCGGCGTCGATATAAATCTCACGGCCGAAAGCCAACTCACGCTCACCCATCTCTTCAAGGTTGGGGTGCACAGGTGCCTTCACATACTCAAGTTCAGGGGCGGTGAAGTTCTCGATGATCACCTTGATGGGGCGAATAACCGCCATGGCACGTGGGGCGTTTTCGTTGAGATCTTCACGAATACAGGCCTCCAGCATGCCCACTTCCACCAGGTTGTCCTGCTTGGTCACACCAATGCGCTGACAAAACTCGCGGATAGAGGCCGGGGTGTAACCACGGCGACGCAGACCGGCAATGGTTGGCATACGTGGGTCATCCCAACCGGACACCAGACCACGTACCACCAAATCGTTCAGCTTGCGCTTGGACATCAGGGTGTATTCAAGATTCAGACGTGAAAACTCGTACTGACGGGTACGGTTTGGCGCCTGGAAGTCATTGAGATTATCCAACACCCAGTCGTACAGACGACGGTTGTCCTGGAACTCCAGCGTACACAGGGAGTGAGTGATGTTTTCCAGCGCGTCTGAGATACAGTGGGTAAAGTCGTACATCGGATAGATGCACCACTTGTCACCGGTCTGATGGTGATGGGCAAATTTCACGCGGTAAATCACAGGGTCGCGCATGCACATGAAGGGCGATGCCATATCGATTTTGGCACGCAGCACACACTCACCTTCTTTAAAGCCACCATCGCGCATCTTTTCGAACAGCGCCAGGTTTTCTTCGGGTGAGGTGTCACGATATGGGCTGTTACGGCCCGGTTCTTTCAGCGTGCCACGGTATTCGCGGGTTTCTTCGGCGTTGAGGAAACACACATAGGCCAAGCCCTTGTTGATGAGCTCAACCGCATAGCCGTAAAGCTCATCGAAATAGTTGGATGAGTAGCGAACCTCGCCATCCCACTGGAATCCGAGCCACTTAACGTCTTCCTGAATCGAATTCACATAATCGATGTCTTCTTTTTCAGGGTTGGTATCATCAAAACGCAGGTTGCACTGGCCCTTGTAATCTTCCGCTATACCGAAGTTCAGGCAGATAGACTTGGCGTGGCCGATGTGCAGATAGCCGTTTGGCTCCGGCGGAAAACGTGTGTGCACACTGGTGTGCTTACCGCTGGCCAAATCTTCATCTATGATGTTGCGAATGAAGTTACTGGGACGTACTTCGTTGTCCACGTGACTCATGGAGTTCCTCTTTTGCAAACAGTGGCAAATTTTTCAAAACCTGCATAATCCTACAGAAAACTGCCGCTGACAATGCCCGCACTTAAAAAACTGCCCGGTTCAGGGCCTTGCCATAAAAAAAGCAGCCCGCAGGCTGCTTTTTGTCGGAAGCTATCACTCGGTGATGATGCGTATCCCGGGAATAATCTGCTGCGTCTTGCGGCCTTTCTGCTTCAGGTAAATAAAGAAGGCTATCAGGGCACCTGCAATCACAGTGGTCCAGAGCACGGTTTGCAGCGGATGCGCAGCCACATTGCCCCACTGATAAACCAAAGTGGCGGTGCCATAGGCCAGTCCAAAGGTCCAGGTGGCGGCAAAGACCGCCCAGCCCTTGCCAAACTCGTTTACCAGAGCACCCATCGCTGCGACACAAGGCGTATACAGGAGCACAAACACCAGGTAAGAGAAGGCAGCCAGTTGACCACTGAAACCTGACTGCAGCGCACTAAAGGTTGAGCGGTCAACACCCTGTTCTTCTGCGGCAGTATCCACACTGGATACATCACCCACTGACATGGACATAGGATCTTCAGGAGCAATGCCGAGCAGGTTCGCAGGAATGGTAGCCAGCGCTTCGTTGAATGACTCTGACAGTGGCGTCAGGCCTTCGTCGTCGGCGCCAGGCGTGCTATAGAGGCTGTTCAGGGTGCCCACTACGGCTTCTTTAGCGAAAATACCTGTGATGATACCCACGGTGGCAGGCCAGTTACTTTCTTCAATCCCCATGGGTGAGAAAATGGGTGTTACCTTCTGGCTCACCACGCTGAGCACTGACTCGCTGCTGTCTTCATGGCCAAAGGTCCCATCCACACCAACGGCATTGATAAAGTTCAACAAGGTCACCACCAGCACGATGGTTTTACCGGCGCCGAGAATAAAGCTCTTGGTGCGTTTGCCGGTGCGGGACACCACCGCCTTGAACTTGGGCATCTCGTAGTTTGGCAATTCCATCACCACGGCGCTGCTCACGCCCGGCAGCAGGGTGCTTCGCAGCAAGAGCCCGGTGCCGATGGCGGCGATAATACCTATGATATAAAGCAGGAACACCAGATTCTGACCTGAGTTCGGGAAGAATGCAGCGGCAAACAGGGCATACACCGGCAGACGGGCACCGCAGGACATGAAGGGCGCCATCATGCCGGTCACAATGCGCTCGCGCTCACTGCCAAGGGTGCGGGTAGCCATAATTGCCGGCACCGAGCAGCCAAAACCTACAATCATGGGCACAAACGCCTTGCCGGGCAGACCGATGCGGCGCATCAGGCCATCAACCACAAAGGCGGCACGGGACATATAGCCCGAGCTTTCCAGCACCGACAAGGCCAAAAACAGCGCCATGATCACCGGAATAAAGGTGGCAACGGTTTGAATGCCCTGACCTATACCGCCTGCCAGCAGGGTAACCAGCCACTCGGGCGCCCCCCAATTGCCAAGCAGGGCGCCGAAATGGTCTACAAACAAGGCACCGGCGGTAATGTCGAAGAAATCGATAAAAGCACTGCCCACGTTAATGGCGAACATGAACATCAGATACATCACCAGCAGGAACACCGGCACACCCAACACCGGATGCAGGACCAGTCCATCGAGACGGTCACTTAGTGTTGGCGCATCATCATTGGCAACGGCGGCCCGGTAAACCCGCTCTACAAAGTTAAAGCGGGTGGTGGCCACCATCAGCTCAATATCCAGTCCCTTGGCCTTAAGGCCATCGGCGCAGCGACTTACTTCCGATTCGAATTCGCTGTTTTTACACTGACCGCAGCCCAATCCATTACCCAGCATGGCAAGGGCACGGCCACGGCTAAGGCCATGGTCTTTTACCAAAAGCTCGGTGACGGCATGTTCAATAGCGCCCTCGTAATCGAGCATCAAAGGGGCTTCAGAAACCTTACCTTCCAGAAGGGCAACGACCTGTTCCTGCACCTTGATAACGTCGTTGGCGTCGCGTGCGCACACCGCAATCACGGGGCATCCCAACTCCTGAGACATTTTTTGGATATCGACATGGACGCCACGTTTGAGGGCGATGTCGATTTTATTGACCACCACCACCATGGGAATGCCGAGTTCACGCAGCTGCACAGTGAGATACAGATGGCGCTCAATGTTGGTGGCATCCACCAGGTTGATAATGCCATCCATGTGCTGCTCGGCCAGGTACTGCTGGGCAATCTGCTCATCAAGGGAGCAATCGCAGCTCTTGCCCGCTGGCAAGATATCGTAAATGCCGGGTAAGTCAGTGAGGTATACATCAGCGCCGCTCAGGCTGAAGTGGCCGGTCTTTTTCTCTACCGTGACCCCTGACCAGTTACCTACCTGCTGGTTGGCACCGGTTAGGGCATTAAAGAGGGTGGATTTGCCGGCATTGGGATTGCCAACGGTGACACAGTGAAATTGCTTAGCCATGAACGACTCCTGCCTCAATCGGATTGACCTCAATGATCTGAGCCAATTCCAGACGCATACAAAGCTTGCTGCCGCGAATATCGAGTTCTATGCCACTTCCCAGCGGCGCCTTACGGATAAACGTCAAACGAGTGTTGGGAGTAATGCCCATCGACAGCAGTTTGCGTTTTACTGTTTGAGGCAGGTCCAATTGCCCTACTTCGGCGATAACTGCTTTATCGCCTGGGCGAAGGTCACTCAATTTCATTAACAAGGTCCACCCTGCTTAATCTCAATCATCAACTGACTGACATTTTAACCAAGCCCGTCAGCCGATAATCGTACCTGGATCAACTTTCTGACTGGTAACGATAATAATTTTCAATTAGTCGCCAATTATGCGGCAAAAGATACGCAGAATAAATGGCTGTTTTGAACTAATTCGGTGTCCCGCCTAGACGATCTGCCAAACCCCGATGTGACCCCTGTCACAGTTCCACCATATTCCTTGAAAAATCAAACTAATTAGTAATACCTGGATACTGTGGTGTTAATGACTTGTCGCAAATTTGAACTACACTTTTGCATTAGTGTTTCGCCCAATTACTCAATTAGCGAATCGCAAATAACTATAAACCCGAACGCGCCTCAGGAAGTGTGAGAATGAAGATGGAAATCCCCCTGCAATGCAGGATGCTGACCCTGTGTCTGCTGTGCCTGCTGTTTTCGTTTCAGGCAGCTGCCACCCCCTGGAAAGACATGCCGCCCTCAGAGGTTGAGGCAACGCTCGACAAAAAATTTGCTGAGGGCAAGTACTCCCCAAAAGGCGCTGACACCTGCCTGATGTGCCACAAGAAGAGCGCAACCGTGATGGCGCTGTTCGATAATGTCCACGGGAGCACCCACTCCAGCGCGTCTCCCATGGCCGATCTCCAGTGCGAGGCCTGCCACGGCCCTATGGGCAATCACAACAAGGGTGGCAAAGAGCCGATGATCACCTTCGGTAAAGATGCCCCCGTTGCCGCCGAAAAACAAAACAGCGTGTGCCTGTCCTGCCACCAGGACGACAAGCGTATGGCCTGGGAAGGCAGCCATCACAACAGTGCTGATATCCCCTGTGCGAGCTGCCACCTGATCCATGCCGCCAAAGACCCGGTTCAGCAAAGAACCACCGAAGTTGAGGTGTGTACTACGTGCCACCTCGAGCAGAAAGCCGATATCCACAAGCGCTCCAGCCACCCCGTCGAAAATGGTCAGATGGTCTGCAGCGACTGCCACAATCCCCATGGCAGCCTGGGTGAGTCCAGCCTCAAGCAAATGAGCATCAATGAAAACTGTTATGCCTGCCACGCCGAAAAGCGCGGCCCCAAACTCTGGGAGCACGCCCCGGTAACAGACAACTGTGCCAGTTGTCACCAGGTTCACGGCAGTGTTAACGAAGCCATGCTCACCACCAAGGCACCGCAGCTTTGCCAGCAATGCCATGCCAGTGTTGGCCATACTTCCAATGCCCAGTTCGGTACAGCGCCCAGTGCCTTTACCGCCGGGCAGAGCTGCATGAACTGCCATAGCCAGATCCATGGCTCCAATCACCCATCCGGCAAGCTGCTGCAGCGCTAAGGAGACTCAAATGAAATCCCATTTCTCCCCAACGCTGAGTCTGATTGCTTCCGCCATACTTCTGGGCCTATCCGGGCACGCCATGGCAGGTTACGGCTTGAAAGACGCCAACCGCAGCACAGTGAAAAAAGAAGCCTGGGTTTGCAAAGGTTGTGAAAGTAAGTCTGAATCGGCCTCAGCCATTACCGCCGGGGTCGCTTGGCAGGATGGCGAAGACCGTCATTTCGCCAACACCACAGGCACAGACGCCGATGGCGCAACCGGCTTTGTCAGCGCCGATATTCAACACCGCGGCGACAAGGATTACCGACTGGACTTTCAGGCCGACAAACTGGGATTTGATGCATCCAGCGCAAGGCTCGCCATCGCAAAGCCCGGCCACTATAAGCTTTATCTCGACTATCGGGCGCTTGCCCGGTACGACACCAATCAAGGGGTAACGCCTTACAGCGCCCAGGGCGATCAACTGGTATTACCGGATAACTGGCAAACCGCCGGCACCACTGCTGGTATGACGGGGCTGCAAGATGCGACAGCGGTGAAACTGGAGAAAAAGCGCCAGCGCTTTGAACTTGGCGGCGCCGTTACCGGTGACAGTTTTACCAGTGAACTCAACTTTCGCCATGAAACCCGGGAAGGCGCACAGCGAAGCAGCGTTAACCTGCTGACCAATGCTGCCATGGTTGCCAAACCCATCGACGACAGCACAGACACGCTTGATGCCAAAGTATATTGGCGTGGCGACAGGTTTTTGGGTGGCCTCAACGGGCAGTTCAGCAAATACAGCAACGACCATCAACGTCTTGCATTCGACAATGCCTTTTATCCCACCTTCGGCGCAGCCTATAACGGGCAAATGGCGGTTGACCCGGATAATCAGGCCTTTAGCCTGGGAACCGACCTGCAGTTTTTTGAAGGGGCGCAGCAGGCCATTATGCGGGCGCGCTTCAGCCGCCTGACCCAGGATGAGCCGCTGCTGAATGCCACAGTAACCGGACCATCGCCGGCATTGCCTGTCATGAGCCCGGATACTCAGGTGGACCTCATGGAGCTCGGGCTTGCCTACAGCAACAGGCTTAGCCGGGAGTTCTCGGTGCGTGCCTCATACGATTTTCGCGACCGCGACAATAAAACCCCGGAGTATCTGTACCCGCTTGTCACAACCGACAGCATCTATCGCGGGGAGTACTACAACAAGGGATACGACAGAACCCGCCAACTACTGAAACTGGGGGCCAAATACCGCTTCAGCCGCCAATGGGATTTGGACACCCTTTACCGCTACGACCATAACAGCTACAGCGAATTGAGCCGGGACTCGGTATTCGAGAACCACGTTGAAGCCACGCTCCGTGGGCAAATTATGGCGGGCTGGCGCGTTAGCCTTAAAGGTGAAGTCAGCGCCCGTCGGGGCGACAGCTATCAAGCCAGCAGCAACACACAGGCGCAGAATCAGAGCGCCATGCGCCAGTACTTCCTGGCCGACAGAGATAAGCGCGAAATCCGCTTGATGACAGACCATTATTTCGCAGACTTATCTTTGCAGTTCAACGTCCACTCGGGCAACGAAGATTACAGCGAGAGCGAGCTAGGTCTTGGCGAAGTGCAATACACAGGCTTTGGTGTGAATGCAGGCTATCCGCTAACAGACTCTCTCCTCCTCAATGGATTTTTGGGTATGGACTGGCGTGATACCACCCAGTTTGGCAGCAACTCTGGCGTGAGTCGCTGGATGGGTGAAAGCCGTGATGAGCACAGATCCGCCAGCCTTGGACTGAAGTGGCAAAACCTGATGGACAACAAACTCAGCCTCGGGCTCGACTATGGCTACAGCGACGGCAGCAGTGACAGTGAAGTCAGCCTGGGTCTGTCAAACATTTACGGCCCCTACAGCGCAACCCGTCACAACATCAGTGCTTATGCCAACTACCAGGTCAGCGATGCCATGTCGCTTCGTCTCGATTGGCTTTATGAAGACTACAGCGATATGGATTGGGGCAATGAAGGCCTCACACCGGCCAGCATACCCAACCTGATCTTACTTGGCTCACTGGGCCACGATTATCAGGCGCACTATCTCGGATTCAGTTTCAGTTATCAGTGGTAACAGGCACGCAAGGAAGGAACGCAACCATGAGTATCAGCAAAAGAATAAGCATCAAACGCCTTTGCCGCCTGCCACTGGCGGGAGCAACACTGCTGGCACTGACCGCCTGTGGCGGCAGTGATGGCGAACCCGGGAAGCCCGGCGATCCCGGCGGCGAACCGGCCATGACGATTGAAAGCCTGCACGTGGAGTTTATGGATGTCGGCTTCACCGATGGTATCGCCTCGGTTAAATATCGGGTAACCAATCAGGACGATGAGGTGGTGGTGGGCATTCCATCCGCCACCTTTATTGCAGCCCAATTGGTACCTGAAGGCTATACCGGCGCAGGCAATGCCAGCACCTGGCAATACTTCGGCTCTGAAAACTGTGCCGCCACCTGCCCCGGCACCTATACCGACCTGAAAACCGGTATCTACACCTACAGCTTTGCCGCCCCCTTCGATGGCATGAATGGCCAAACTCTGATAGAGGGCGCCACTCAACGTCTGGTGATTAAGCTTGGGGGCGACAGCCTTCCCGATGGTACACCGCTGCCCATCACCAATGCCCACAAGGACTGGCAAAGCGCTGGCGAGCCCGCTTACACCCGTGACATTGTCAGTATCGACACCTGTAACAGCTGTCACAGTAATCTGGCTTTCCATGGCAGCAGATACAATCAGGTAGAAACCTGTGTCACCTGTCATAACGCTACCCGGGTGTCCAATCCGGCCAATGTGTTCGCGCCCATGGTGCACAGCAAACACCTGGCAGGCTTCCCCCAGCCCCTGGCCGATTGTGAGACCTGCCATAAGCCCGATGCGGCGCTCGCCGACAATCAGAATTGGCACAAAATCCCCACCATGGAAGCCTGTGGCAGCTGCCATACCAACATTAACTTCCCCGCAGGTGAAGGCCACCCCGCCCAGCCCACCAATGCCAATTGTGTGGCCTGCCATAATGCGGACTGGACTGCCGAGGTGCATTCCGATAAAGCAGCCGACGATGCACTGGCCGCCTTTGAGGTACAGCTGACATCTGCCAGCATGGCAGCTGGCACTGTCACCGTGGGTGTGAAACTCGTCAATCCGCAAAGTGGTGAAGTCTATGGCGCCGCCGACAGTCTCGATTTCGTGTCGGATTTGCGTCTCTACGCCAACTGGGGCGGCAGCATGGATTACACCACCCGCAGCGCCCGCTCAATACGACTGCAAAGCACTGCGGCTGTGTCCTCTGAAAACGGGGTGAACAGCTATCAAATCACCGGATTGACTGTGCCAGCCGGCACTGAAGCGGACACAGGCACGCTTGCAGTGCAGGGACGCGTTTGCGCTGCCGATGGCAAACTGGTGGCCTGTGGTGATGGCGTTGATGTGCTCGTTATCAAGTCATCACACCGTTTCTTTGATGCTTCAGCACTGACAACAGCAGGAAGACGCACAGTGGTGACCAACGAAACCTGTGGTAATTGCCATAGCGATCAGAAGCTTAACTTCCATGGCGCCCGCAACGATTTGGAAGGCCAATGCCAACTGTGCCACAACCACAATATGCAGGCAGATGCCACAGCGGCTAATCCTGCCCATGCGACAGCGGACTTCAAGCAGCTCATTCATGCGCTGCACAGAGGCAAGTTTGCCGGCTTTGAAACCCTCAATTACCCCGGCAACATAGGTAATTGTGCCCAGTGTCACACCAACAACGCCGACGGTGTACTGAGCGTTGCCCTGCCATTATCCAGTGCGGTGCAACCCATGGCACTCAGCGATGGCAGCTTTACCAGCGCCACTGCCGCCATATGCAGTAACTGCCACGAGTCAGACAGTGCCAGAAACCACATGACCCAGCAGGGTGGCGTCTTTGCCGGTACCAAGGCCGATGCCACCGCCGGTACCGAAAGCTGTAATACCTGTCACAGCCAAGGTGGTGTAGTCGATGTACTTAAAGTGCACCCTATCAAGTAATCCGAAAAGGGCCGGACACCCGGCCCAGACCTTTAACAGGATCAGGTAACGACTATGAAGCATTACAAACACAGGATTTGGATGACACCGCTTCTTGGCGCCTTGCTGCTGTCTGGCTGCGGAAGTGATGGCAAAGATGGGGAAGATGGCGCCCCCGGTGAAGTGGGCTTATCCCTCGCTGATACCAAAGACATAGCCGTGAAGATAGATCTAGTAACTATCGATGCCGGCAAGGTGGTGGTGAATTTCAGCCTGACCAATAAAAACGGAGTAGCTATTACCGACTTGGATACCTACGCAGGGGTCGATACTCTGGGAGTGGGAATTGCCAAGTTAGTGCCACAAAGCGGCAAAGGTTTTAAAACGCCCCAATGGGTCAGCTACATCAACCGGGTAGTGGAACCGGTGGCCGAGCACATTCCGGCGGGTTTCGAGGATAAGGCAGGGCCTCAAATTCAAGCCAGCATCGAGAGCAGTTGCCGTCAGGACTGTATCGAAAAAACCGGCAATGGCAGCTACAGCTATACCTTCAGCCAAAATATCGGCTCACTGGACCCCATCGACGGCTTGGATCTGGGCTACGATGCCAGCCTCACTCACAGGATAAGCCTCGAACTCCGCATCGATAGCAACACAGGTAAACTGGTAAACACCCACTACGATTTCGTCCCGGCGACCGGCCAGGCCGCGAGCCCGGATGAAACCCGTTTGGTGGAAAATCTGCAGGAATCCTGCTTGCGCTGCCACAGCAGTGACTATGGACACGCCTGGGCGCCCAAACTGATTTTCCATGGCAGTCGCCGCTTCGATACCCCCAATTGTCAGGTATGCCACACCAGTTACGCCGCCGATCCCGAGACGGGCGCACCGCTGGACTTTGGCTACATGCTGCACCAAATCCACAGGGGCAAGTATTTCATGGTGGGATACCGTGGCAGCGTACATGATTTCTCTGAGGTCACCTTCCCCGCCGATGCCTACGATTGCCGCGTCTGCCACCAGGAAGGCGATAACCGGCCATTGGATGCGGGTAACTTCCGTCATCACAGGGCGCTTGCCTGCGGCTCCTGCCACGTGGACAGCACAGATCCGGCCACCATTAAGGCCGAAATGCATGCCAAGTATCAGCCAGACCACGCCTGCAGTACCTGTCACGCAGACCAGGGCATGGAAGGCGCCGGACATCACTTCACCGACGCCATTGCCAAGGACAATATGCGTCTGGATTATCGTGCCGCACTGGTGGCCGACTCAGTGAGTCTGGAAGGCGGCATGCTTAAGTTTGCGGTCAGCTTCAAAGACAGCAAGGGTACAGCCCAGCCAAGCCCGAATGCCGACCCCAGAATCAAGTACAGCACCCTGTACTTAGGTTTTGGCAACGAGCAGGACTTCACCGCTGGCCACACCAACGTGAACCTGTTAAACCTCACCCCGGTCTCAGGCAGCGACGGAGTATTCCAATACGAAAACGCCTTCAGCCTGACGGTAGACCCAGGGCTGCCGTCTTCGGCCTTCATCACCACCAATATGTGTGTTGATAGAGACACCCTAGCTGGTGTGGCCTGTGGCAGTGGCACCGATGAAGCGATAAACCCATCGGTGATCCCGGGACCTGCGGTAGTCTTTAACCTTCAGGGCGATAGCGGACTGGGCGCACGCCGCAGTGTGGTGAAAAACAGTACCTGCGACAATTGCCACGACAATAAGTACCTGGCTAAATTCGAAAGCAAAATGGCCCATAGTGGCCGTCGCAGTAACTTCGAAGGCGAGTGCCAGACCTGCCATAACCCGTCGTACAATAATGCGGGCCGCAAGGAGATCCAAAATCACATCGACTTCAAGGTGCGTATTCACGCCCACCACGCCGGAAAGCGAACGGGTGAAGATCCCATTACCTTCCCTGAACACTATGGCAATTGCGCCAGTTGTCACGAAAAAGGCAGCCTGAGTCTGAGCGGCCTTGCCAAGGTGCCGGCCACACCGGCAACCGATGGCAATGGTAATGAAGTCGAGTTCTCCCCTATCGCTTCTGCCTGTATCAGTTGCCATGGACCAAAGGACTCGTTGTTGGCCCACGTGCGCGCCAATGGCGGTGTAGCATCGGATCCGAGAGGCAGTTATCAGCCGGGCAGTGAAACCTGCGCCGTCTGCCACGGCGAGGGCAAAGCGGCCGGAGTCGATATAATTCACCCGGTTCGTTACAAATAGCCTCCGGTACTAATGCAAAAGGCGGCCCAGGCCGCCTTTTGTTTTTCCCGCGGTGTATACAGAGCGCCAGTTACAGCCAGTAACACCTGTTAACGCTTGGGTAATGCGGGGGCGTTAAAGGTTAAAACCCGCCTGAAAACGGTGAAAACAGCCCCATAAATCGGCATTAATCCCTTGATTCAGAGCAAGAAAACGACTCATCTTTCAGCATTTCAGTCAGCAACTATTCAGAAAAGCATCAGCGTTCAATGCCAACCTAAGCCCCCACCTGAAAGAAAATGAAATAAGCGCATGTTTTAAATAGCGTTTCTGATATTTAACATTTTAAAAACACTGAATTTGAGTCAGTTCACATCGACCGAATATGCATTTGGGAACACCTATCCCTTTATGGGTAAATCATGCTGAACACCAAACCCACACCGGGGCACCGGTGATATTCGCAGGGGAAAATGATGAAAAACCATAATAAAAGCAATCTGCTTCGCACCGCGCTGAGCACAGCTTTGCTGGCAGCAATGCTGGGTGGCTGTGGCAGCGATGGCAAAGACGGCAGTGATGGCCCGGATGGTGGCACAGGCGTGCATATCAAGTCCGCCACCAGTCTGAGCGCCAAAATTATCGATGCCCGAATTGAAGATGGCCGGGTGAGTGTCGACTTCAGTCTGGAAAACGCCAATGGCGTTGCCGTTTACGGCCTGGAATCCTTCGATGAAATCAACACCCTGGGTTTTGGTATCGCCAAACTGGATGCGCTTCAGAAGCGTGACCTTAAGGGCGGCGACGCCAAGTCCAGCCGTAAAGGCACCAAGCCCAGCCAGTGGACCAGCTACATCAATAACCTCAAAGATCCCAACCCTGCCCACGTACCGGCAGGCTTTGAAGCGCTGGCACGACCACAGATCCAGCCGGGTATTGAAAGCAGTTGTAAAGTAGACTGTATCGAAGTACTGGATTCGGGCCTGTACCGTTTCACCTTCCCCAAGGCCCTCGCCGATTATCCGCAAATCGATGGTCTGAATACAGAATTCAACCCTGAGCTGACCCACAGGATCACTCTGGAGTTAAAGCCAACCTCGGTGGTGAGTAATGCGACTCTGGTGAACAGTCACTATGACTTTATTCCGGCAACGGGCATGGCGGCCGAGGCCGAAGCTAGCCGTGAGCTGGTGGCGCTGCAAGAGTCCTGCATCCGCTGTCACAACGATGACTATGAAACCGCCAGCGCGCCCAAGCTGTTGATGCACGGCGCTAAGCGTACCAACATCGAAAATTGCGTGGTGTGCCACACCAGCTACGCCGGCGATCCTGAAACTTTCGCTACCCTCGACTTTGGCGCCATGCTGCACCGCATTCACCAGGGTACTTACAAGATGGTCGGTTATGGCGGCAGTATCCATGACTACAGCAAGGTCACCTTCCCCGGTGGCGAAAGCTGCCAAAGCTGCCACATCCAGGGTGAAGATGCCCCGGCTCAGGCCAGTCACTTCGGTTTCCATCGTCAGGAAGCCTGCGCCTCCTGCCACATGGGCGAGTTCAACGTAGTCGATCAGGCCGCCTGGTTAACGCCGCCAGACGGCCAAAAAGACCGTGGCTTCGTGGGTAACTACTTCCACTACTACGCCACCCCGGAAACTGACGGCATCAAGGGCGCCGATGTGCGCGCCGTATTCGACGCCGGTAACTGCGCAGGTTGTCACGCCGATACCTCCAACCCGCTGGGCTCGGCCATCTTCCACACCTCAGTGGACAATGCCAAAACCAGCATTCGCGACAGCTACGCCTTCAGTCTGGACAATGGTCAGTTTGCCATGCTTGACGGCAAAGGCAGCCTGACGGTAACCCTCAACTGGCCGGGCGAGCAGGCGCCGGATACCGATGCGGCGGTGAAGAGCCTGTGGCTGGTGGCAGCGGCTTTTGATGGCAACTACCAGATTGGCTATGGCAGCTCCAGCTTTGGCAGTCATCCCGGTCGCTTCAGTGTCGATTTGGCCAACTACACTAAATATATCAATGCGACCATCGAAAAGAGCGGCAATGGCAGCCAGATCCAGTACCGGATAAGCGGCCTGAGTCATGCCAACATCAACGCCATTCAGCAGGGTACCCTGTCTGCCAAGCTGTATGTGTGTGCCGATAAGGCCAGCGGCGTTGCCGTTGCCTGTGATGATGAGCAGACCGACATCACCGAGGTTGTGATTGCCCCCAAGCGTGCCAGCTTCTCCTTGAGTGGCGATGCCATTGACGGCCCCGTTGCCGTGGTATCTGCCGACAAGTGTGCCGACTGCCACGATACCCAGGCTGACTTCTCCAAGGCCCACTCCCGCACCCGCGCCACCGGTAGCCCGGATGCAGGCTGCTCAAGCTGCCATACCTCTGAGCCTAACACCGCGGTGCACCTGGATGACGGTAGCTGTGTCAGTTGCCACAACGACAGTCTGACTGCCGGCAACAGTTCGGGACACAGTGCCAGCCGCGCCAAGGCCTTTAGCCGCGGCTTCGACTTCAAGGTAATGGCACACCAGATCCACGCCAACACCCGCTCCGGCCGGTTCGGTAATTACACCACCGACATCAGCTTCCCGGGCAATGTGGCCGACTGCGCCGTCTGTCACGACAAGGGGCAGATTAAGCTCGACAGCCTTGCAATCAAAAAGGCCTTCCTGGCCGCCGACGGTGAATATTCGCCCACGGTTGCCGCCTGTGCTTCCTGCCACGCCCCAACGCTGGCAGGCAACGAAGCCGCCGTGAATCACTTCCTGCAAAATGGCGGTGTATATCAGGGTACTCAGGGCAGCTATACCGGCGGTGAATCCTGCGCAGCCTGTCACAGTGCGCGCAAGACCTTCGGTTTTGACAAGGTTCATCCGGTAAGTTTCTAAACCAACTGTCGGTATTGGCATCTGTCGATACCGACTTTTTGACCCAAATCAATCTTCACAATCATTTGAAGGTGAATGGCCTCATGAATTAAATACCCCTAAAGAAATAGTCCGATCTCAATCACATAACCCGGCGAAAGAGACTGATTATTCTGCATCACTTGGTTAGCCTTAACCATGGAAACATAAATCCACCCATTCTCTATGGTTAATGAGATTTGTTTTTATTAACCGCTAGTTAATGGCGATGACAAATACACTTGCAGGGAAATATTATGATGAAACGGTTCAACTTCAATGCCGCAACAAAAGCGATATTGGGTGCCGGATTACTGTCTTTAACGCTCGTCGGTTGCGGCAGCGACGGCAAAGATGGTGAAGACGGCAAAGATGGTGTCATAGGCGTCAGTATTGACAAGACATCCACCCTCAAAGCCACCTTTACCAATGCCAGTATCGATGCCGGTGTACTGAGCGTCGACTTCAGTTTGGAAAACGCCAATGGCGTGGCCGTGTTGGGGCTGACCAAAAATCACGACCTGCGTTTTGGCATCGCCCAGCTGTCCGAAGTCACAGAAACCATAGGTGAAGGTGAAGAAGCCATCGAAGCCAATCGCGGCTTCCAGTGGCAAGCCTATATCAACAGTAAAAAAGATCCCAATCCTGCCTGGATTCCAGAGGGCGATACCGATATCAATCCTTCCGCCCAGTTCCAGGCCAACGTAGAAGCCGCCAACAAGTGTGATGCCTGCCTGGTTGATCACGGCGACGGTACTTACACCTACACCTTCCAAACCAACATCGCCGGGGTCACTGAGCCTATTGCCGTCCCCTTCGACCCGGATAATACTCACAGAGCTACGCTGGAGCTCGAACTGCCCCAGGTCACTGCCAACGCCCACTATGACTGGCAACCTGCTTCCGGCAAGACCGATGGCATTCAAACCCGTGATGTGGTCAGCATTGAGACCTGTTACACCTGTCACCAGCCCGAGAGCCTCAAGCTCCACGGCGGCCGTCGTATCGACATTGAAAACTGCGCCTCTTGCCACACCAACACATCCGGCGATCCGGAAACCGGCAACAGCGTTGATTTCACCTACATGATCCACGCCATCCACAAGGGTGAACACCGCCTGACCTACTCGCCCACTGAGGAGAAAATGGTTCCGGAGCCCTACAAGGTGATTGGCTATGGCGGTGGCGTGCATGACTACAGCAAGGTGATGTACCCACAGGGACCTGCCGCTGACTGCGCAGCCTGTCACAAAGAAGGCAACGGCGCACCGGCAAATGCCGACCTGTTCAAGGCTGACTTGTCCAACAACGCCTGTATCGCCTGTCACACAGAGCTGCCATCCGATACCCACTACAAGTACAACTCAGGCACCAACTGCATGGGCTGTCACGCTGAAGACGGCTATGCCCGCAGCGGCGCCGAGGCCCACGGTGATGTGCTTAAAGCCTTTGACGTCACCAAAGAGATGTCGGTTAAGTTCAGCAACATAGGCGTTAACGCAGACGGCAAGTTCACCTTCAAGGTGCAGGTACTGGATAAAGACGGCAACGCCGTTGGCACCGAGTTCCTCGATACCAGCAGCCGAGTGGTGATGGCCTGGGACAGCAATAAGGACTTCCCCGGTTACTACGAAGCCTCGTACGGTAACCGTCGCATTGCCCTGAAAGACGGCACTTACGACGCCACCGACAAGAGTTACACCTTGACAGCAAAGGACGTTACCTTACCAGCGGATGCCAACGGCAAGACCTTCGAGCTGTGGTCAGCGCTCAAGGTATGCTTCAACAACGGTGGTTACGGCCGTCCTGAAGTGGTGATGACTGCCTGTGCTACCGAGGGTGTACGTAAGATTGAAGTCAAAGATGATGCACTGCACTTCGTCTGGAAAGACGGTGGCGTAGACGATGCTGCCACACCTGCCATGCGCCGCGAAATCATCGACTCGGCCAAGTGTCAGGGTTGTCACAACCAGCAGGTGTATCACTACGACAACGGCGTGAACTGTCAGACCTGCCACACTTCTGACAAGACCACAAAGAGTGATACCACCTATCCAGGCGGTAAGAAGCCAACCAGCTTCGCCTACAAGGCCCACGGCGCCGAAGGTCACTACCTCAAGTATGCCGGTGCCCAGACAGGCACAGTGCTGAAGTCTGACTGCAGCACCTGTCATACCGACAAGGGTATTACCCTGGGCCGTGCACCTGATCGCGTATGGCGCTTTGGCGACAAAGACAACAGCGGCGTGGATATCTGGGTATCCTCCGATGCCGGTGCCTGCATGAGCTGTCACCAGAAGTACATGGGCGACGCGGCCAAGTCTCACATTGAAACCAACGGCGGTGTCGTCGACGGTACCAGTGCTGAGGATGTGCGCACCCGTGCCAAAGAAAGCTGCTCTACCTGCCACACAGCAGATCAGATCCGTGGACTGCACAACAAATAAGGCCAGGCCTTAACGTCAAAAGAAGGGGGAGCATTTGCTCCCCCTTCTTGATGCAAATTGTGCAATAAAATCACGTATTTTTTGATCTGAAACAGCTTTCCTCCCCCAGTACCAATACCCCTTTTGAAATAGCCAGATCCAGTTCACACATTGGACACGCCAAGACAGATTTTCTACCCCCTATGAGGTAACTTTTCCTTGGGGAATGCTATTTCCAACATTGACTTAGATGGCCAACCCACTAGACGGCACCCCAAATGGTAAGCCGCCCGGTCTCAGAGCAATGTCAACCTATGCAGGGAACACCATGATGAACACACAAAAAACCAAAATCGCACTGCTGATGGCAGCCAGCGCCATTGGCTTGACCGCCTGTGGCGGCAGTGATGGCAGCGACGGCAATCCAGGCAACCCAGGCGGTGAGCCCGCAGGTGCCATTGCCGAGCTTCACTTCACTTTCGACAACACAAGGATTAACGACGGTATCACCAACGTCGAATTCACCGTCACCAACGAAGAAGACAAACCCGTTATTGGTCTGCAAAAAATGCGCTTCTATGCCGAGCAGCTGCTGCCGGAAGGCGCAACAGGTGCCGGCAACAGCTCACAGTGGGAATACCTGCTGGACGAAACCTGCGACTTGCCAGCGGGCAAGTGCCCGGGCACTTTCGTGGATCACAAAAATGGTCGCTACAGCTATACCTTCGGTACCAACCTGGCCGACTCAACCCGCTCCGAATACAAGGCTCAGCTGGCACAACGCCTGGTGATCCGCAACTACAACGTCCCCCTGCCAGATGGCACCACAGTACCCGGCACCACAGCCCTGACCGACTTTATGGGCGACTCGGGAGCCGAGGCTTTCTACAGCCGTAAAATCGTTGCCACCGATAGCTGTAATGCCTGTCACGGTGACGTACAGGAAGCCGGCCACATGACAGGTGATGTCAACTTCTGCGCCAGCTGCCACACCCCAGGCCGTGTAAGTGACGGTAAAGAATTCAACGTCTTTATCCACGACATCCACTTCACCCTGGATGACACCGACAATAAGATTAAGCCCGCCTTCGGCGTTGCGGCACTGGAAAACTGCCAGAGCTGTCACGTTGAAAAAGAAGCCGCACCTGACTGGGCCAACTGGAGCCGCATCCCTACCGCCCAAAGCTGTGGCAGTTGCCACACCAACATCGACTTTGCCGCCGGTAAAGGCCACTCCATGCAGGCCGATAACAGCAACTGCGTTGCCTGTCACAACAGTGACTGGACTGCAGAACTGCACACGGCTCAGAGCAAGGCAGCAAAAGAAGTGGTCGCCAAGCTGGGCATGAGCACCACACTGGTAGGTAACGAAGACAATACCGCCACGCTGACTCTGGCTATCACCGATACCGCCGGTAACGCAGTGGATGCCACCGGTCTGATGTCCAAAATCCAGCGTGTTGAAACCATCACCAACGTGGGCCCCAACTTCCCCATCATGGGCTACAACCGAAGCCCGGGAAATGGTCAGAAGAAAGTGGTCAAGGATCTGGTGAAGTCCGGCGCTCTGCAGGCTGACGTGACCCTGGTTGATGGCAAGCTGGTGTACACCACGCCTGTACTGCCTTTCGGCGCCGGCGATGCCAACACAGCCTTTACCTTTATCGGCCTGGAAATGTGTGTCAGTGGTACCGAGTTTGTTGATTGTGGTGACGGTGTTGCCACCCAGTCCATGAAGGCTCAGCTGGCCCACGGCACCAAGGCCGGTGAAACAGCAAACTTCCGTCATATCGATTCAGTGAACTTTGCCACCTGTCAGGGCTGTCACGGTGAAACCTTCGACATTCACAAGGGCTACCACACCGGCTTTATCATGAGCGAACAGCTTGGCCGCGAGGTCAACGGCAAGCTCACCGTGGGTGTTGATGCCTGTGTGACCTGTCACACCCCGGATGGCACCTACGGCAACGGCGCCAACAAGGGCGCGTTCGAGATGAAGCTGCACGTGGTACATGGCCAGGAAGGTGTCTTCAACGACTGCCGTCAGTGTCACAACGACTTCAACCTGGATGCCTTCAAGGTTAAGGGTGCGCTGGCAACTTCAGTCGAGCAGGTGACTCCTGAGACTAAAGTGAGCAAGTACACTACGCCCATCACGGCCACCTGTACCTCTTGCCACAGCACAGAGAGCATTGGCCACGGTCTGACCAACATGGGTGCCATCGTCGATGGTGACTACGTGGAAGCCAATCAGGCAGCGCAGCAGGAAACCTGTTTCTTCTGTCACAAGCCAACCGTGACCGACCACACTGTGGTGAAAATGTAATTGACCTTATCCCGGGGAGAGCCCGCTCTCCCCTTCCCCTCCGGAGACCGGTCAAATAAGGAAACGAGATGATGAAAACACGAACCCTCAGCGCCATCCTTGGCTCGCTGCTTGTCACGGGGATGCTGATGCACAGCCCCGCACAGGCCGCCAAATGGGACGCCAAGATGACCCCAGACGAAGTTGAGGCCACACTGGACAAGAAGTTTGCCGAAGGCAACTACTCACCCAAAGGGGCCGATTCCTGTTTGATGTGCCACAAAAAGTCTGAAAAAGTCATGGATCTCTTTAAGGGTGTCCATGGCGCAACCGACTCCAGCAAGAGCCCCATGGCCGGGCTGCAGTGCGAGTCCTGCCACGGTCCCATGGGCAACCACAACAAGGGTGGCAACGAGCCGATGATTACCTTCGGCAAGGATTCCACCTTGAGTGCCGAGAAGCAAAACAGCGTGTGTATGTCCTGTCACCAGGATGACAAACGCATGGCCTGGAACGGTGGTCACCACGATAACGCCGATGTGGCCTGCGCCTCGTGCCACAGTGTGCACACAGCCAAAGATCCCGTGCTGTCAAAGAGCACCGAGATGGAGGTTTGTACCAGCTGTCACACCAAGCAAAAGACTGATCTGAACAAACGTTCCAGCCATCCGCTCAAATGGGCTCAGATGGTGTGCAGCGACTGTCACAACCCCCATGGCAGCCTGAGCGATGCCGCGCTGGTTAAGCCTTCGGTAAACGAAACCTGCTATGCCTGCCACACGGAGAAGCGGGGCCCAAAATTGTGGGAGCATGCGCCCGTCACTGAGAATTGTGCCGCTTGCCACAATCCCCATGGCAGTGTGAATGACGCCATGCTCAAAGCCCGAGCCCCCATGCTGTGTCAGGAATGTCACGCCAGCGATGGCCACGCCAGTCGTGCCAATCTGGGCAACACAGGCTTTGGCAGCGAAGTGGGTGATAATGCCTTCAGCGGTGGCAGAAGCTGCCTGAATTGTCACGGCCAGGTGCATGGTTCCAATCATCCATCCGGCAAGTTGCTGCAACGTTAAGGAGGCGCCATCATGAGATTTCAACTCAATATGATCACTCTGGCGCTGCTTGCGGCCTCCGCCCCGGCACTGGCCGGTGGTTACAGCCTGCACAATGCCAACACCGAAAAAGTAAAGTTCGACGCCTGGACCTGTAAGGGCTGCGCGCTGGAAACCGGCACTCAGGGTACTGTAGGTGTGGGCGTGGGTTATCAGGACACAGATGATGTTCGTTCGGCCAACAGCTTTGGCAGCGACGAAGAAGTGCCTTACAAACTCGATGCCGACGTGCGCCACGTGACTGAGTCAGGCTATCGTACCGAATTCAATGCCGAGAACCTTGGCATGGACAACGGCAACGCCAGCCTGAAAACCGGTCGCCCCGGCAGTTACAACGTGAGTCTGGACTATCGCAGCATCAAAACCTACGAGTCTGATACCCTGGTCAGCCCATTTGAGGGCATAGGCTCAGCTAATCTCACTCTGCCCGGTGACTGGGTGTACTCAGGCTCCAGTGACGGAATGAGCGGCCTTGCCTCGGCCAGCCCCTTTGAGATGTCCCTCAAGCGCGAGCGGGCGGGCCTGGGCTTTGCCTATGAGAGCGAGTCAGCCTTTGCCACCTATGTGCATTATCAACGGGAAGAAAAAACCGGTTTGAAAACCGCCTCCGGCAGTTTCTTCAACCAGTCCATCATGCTGCCCGAGCCTGTGGATTACACCACAGACACAGTGGAAGCCGGTGTTAAGCTCAAGGGCGACAATGGCTTCCTGGCACTGGTATACAACGGCAGCCGTTTCTCCAATGGTTACAGTGAGCTGAGTTTTGATAACCCCTTCCATCCCACCTTTGGTGCGGCCAGAAGTGGTGCCATGGCACTGGACCCTGACAACCAGGCCCATACCGTATCCCTGCTGGGACTTTACAACGATGGCAGGAGCCAGCTCACCGGCCGCATGATGGCAGGCCAGATGAGCCAGGATGAGCCTTTGGTCACTACAGGTTACGGTTATGCCCTGCCGGTAGAAGCCCTCGATGCCAAAGTCGATATCATCGGCATGAGCCTCAAAGCCTCCAGCCGGGTCAACAAGGATCTGCGCCTGTCCGGCAGTTACGATTACAACGACCGTGACAACAAGACCCAAGTCGAAGAGTGGACCCAAATCAGCATTAACAATGTGTCCGGCAAGGTGGCTTACAACACCCCTTACGACCATACCAGCCACAGACTCAAGGCGGGTGCCGACTACCGCATCAGCCGCGGCATCAAACTGGATGGCGGAGTGGATTACAGGGTCGATGAGCGCAACTATCAGGACAGGGAAACCACCGAAGATACCACTGGCTGGGCAAGGCTGCGCCTTGGCAACTTCGAGCACTGGGATATCTCGCTGAAAGGCAGCTACGGCAGCCGCGGCGGCAGTGAATATCAGGCGAATGAATGGACCTCATCTGAAAACAATGCCCTGCTGCGCAAGTACTATCTGGCCGATCGCAATCGCACCCAGGCCGAAATGCGCGTGTCCCATACCCCGCTGGATACCCTGAGTATCGATGTAGGGATACGCTATGCCCTCGATGATTACGATGCCACCGAGATAGGCCTGACCGAGTCCAAAGATCTGGGCTACGATGCCAGCCTCAGTTGGCAGCTCACCGAGCGCCTGTTGCTGAGCGGCTTTTACACCCATCAAACCATAGATTCGGCCCAGGCAGGCAGCAGTAACTTTGCCACTGCCAACTGGTTCTCCGACATCGAAGACAAGGTGGATGTATATGGTCTGGGTCTGGCCTACAACCAATTGATGGATGGCAGGCTGAAACTCGGCGCCGATTACAGCTTCTCGGATTCAGAGAGTTCAACTCAGGTACGTCAGGGAATAACCGGCGATTACGGCGACTATTTTGCCAAGGTGCACAATCTGAACCTGTACGCCCAGTTCCAGGCAAGTGAGCGCATGGCCGTGCGCCTCGACTACCGCATGGAAAATTACCGTGATAATGATGAAGCCCGGGATATTGCCGTGGATGGCATCTGGAATCTGGTAAGTTTTGGCCCCATGAATCATGACTACAATGCCCACCTGGTCATGTTGAGCATGAGCTATCGTCTCTAACGAGTAACGCCTGAAAAGCCCGCTTTTGCGGGCTTTTTTCTTTTTCAGCGCCGCCTTTATCTCAGTCCCATCCCAGCCGAACTGCGGCGGGGGAAATCTCATTTCACCCCGGTTACTGTCAGTTTTGATGCAGTCATTACAGAATGACAACCCATAAAAACAACGCTTTGACAGCGAATTACGCCACTAGCAGGCAAAAAGACAAAAATACCTGTTGCATCCTCAAAGACAAAAGTCTTACACTGCGATTGCTACATTTTTATAACATATATAACAATCAAAGTTACAAACCTGATAACAAGCTAAAGGACTCGCAAACATGAAACACTCTACTGTGCTCACCGGCGCCCTGCTGGGAGGAATGCTGTTTTCCACTTCAGCGCTGGCGGATGGGATCCGTGCCAGCCTCGAAATGAGCAAGCAAAACTACACTGCCAACGAAGATGTGACCGTACGTGTCACCCTGACCAACGATGAAAAGGTGCCGGTAAAGGTCCTCAAGTGGTACACAGCAGCAGACGGTGTGGAAGAGTCGCTCTTTAAAGTGTCGGTTAATGGCGAAGAAAAACATTACCTTGGCGCGCATTTCAAACGCCCTGCTCCCCAAAGCAACGACTACATAAAGCTCAAGGCCGGTGAGAGCGTGAGCTACGACGTTGAACTGTCTTCCCTGTACGACATGACCGAACAGGGCAACTATGAGATAGCTTATCAAGTCAGCTCGCTGCAACTCTTTGCCCCGAATCCGGGCCAGCAAAACAAGCTGGCGCGCCTGGGTATCGAGGGTATTCAATCAGACGCAGTGAGCTTCTTCCACGAAGGGATTGAAGCCAAGAGCGGCGCCAACAAGGGCAGACCCGGTGGCGGTGATGGTGGCACCCCCACTGAAGGCGTCAGCTTCAGCGGTCGCTGCTCCAACAGCCAGATAAGCGATACGCTGGCAGGTCTTGCCGCAGCAAAATCCATGGCCGCCGATGCCAAGGGATACCTGGCCAATCACAACAGCCCCGCCAGTTCAGTGCGCTACAACACCTGGTTTGGCAGCTACAACAGCAGCCGCTGGAACACCGTCAGTAACAATTTCAGCGCCATCGATTCGGCCCTGAACACCCAGCCGCTGACTTTCGATTGCAGCTGTAAGAAGAGCTACTACGCCTACGTGTATCCAACTCAGCCCTACAAGATTTACCTGTGCAGCGCCTTCTGGAGCGCACCGGTTACAGGTACCGACTCCAAGGGCGGAACTATTGTCCATGAGATGAGCCACTTTGATGTGGTCGCCGGTACCGACGATGTCGTTTACGGACAAAGTGGTGCCAAGAGTCTGGCCCAGAGCAATCCGGATCAGGCGATTCAGAATGCAGACAGCCACGAATACTTTGCCGAGAACACACCGTTCCAAAACTGATTTACCCGCCGGCCCCGGGGCCGGCACTCCCTTTGGGAACGACCAGTTACCTTGTGAATTTTGGGCAGAGGATCTGCCCTTTTTTTTACCTTTTAGCGGTAAAGCGTGAGAAACACCCAAAAGCCGTCAAAATTACCATCAATGCCGTTGCATGAAGGGCCACTTTAGGAGAAGGTTAACCAAACTTATCTCTGGAGTTTGATGTCATGCCATTGAGAATACTCCTGTTATTACCCTTTTTGCTGACCGCACTGCCCGCGTATGCCTTTGACCCTTCAGGAACACGAGCCACAGCATTTTTGCTGTTGGGCCTCGGCGGATTTACGGCGCTGAATTTGCTGTCTCAGCTGACATTTTTCATCGCCGGTTTTTATCGCCAGCCGGGATTTGCCAGAAAGCACGTGCTGCTGTCTTTACTGCCGGTAGCAGCAGGCGCCTTGCTGACACTCTGGGACAATCGCGGCACCGCCGACCTAGTGATGAATAGCGGCCTCTTGCTGGTATCACTCGCTTTTGCACTGCTACCCTGGCTCCTGGCCGAAAAATCCGTGATCCCAAGGCCACTGATTGCAGCAGTCTTACCGGTTATCTTATTAGCCATGGGCTGTTTTATCGCCCCCATTACTGCCTTTGCGCTGGCCACTGCCCATGCCGCCCGGCCAAGGCAAACGCCCATTGGCAAATATCTGTGCGTACTGGTGCTCTGTCTTGGGTACCCGCTGCTGGGCTATTACCTGTTTCAACTGGCGGGCAAGCTCTGATGCAAACACTGGCAGCGCTTCTTGATGAAGTGCGAGGCTGCCATTTATGCGATGACTTACCTCTTGGGCCCAAACCCATATTGCAGGCAGCAAGGGGCGCAAAAATCCTGATTGCCGGCCAGGCCCCCGGGGCCAAAACCCATGACAGTGGCCGACCTTTCGATGATGTCAGCGGTGACAGACTTCGACATTGGCTTGGTGTAGATAGGGCATCTTTCTACAACCCCGGGCATTTTGCCATTCTACCGATGGGGTTCTGCTTTCCAGGAACCATCATCAGGCAGGGACGACGTCAGGGGGATAAGCCTCCAAGAGCCGAGTGTGCGGTAGCCTGGCGCGAACGCTTGCTCTCTCATCTTCCCAATATCGAGCTAACTCTGGTGCTCGGCACCTATGCGCTGGACTGGCACCTGCCACAGCACCGGGGCCTCACTGTCGAAGCTACCGATTGGCAAACCCATTGGCCAAGGCTATTGGTGCTGCCCCATCCCAGCCCCCGCAATGGGCTTTGGCTCAAACGTCACCCGGAATTCGAAGCCGACATCATCCCACGGCTACAACAGCGTATCTCAGCCCTGCTCTCGGTGAACTAAACTTAATACTTGGGATAGACACACGGAGGTCACCGATGAAGGCCTACGGATATCATTCATTTCGTGACATACAGGTCAACGAAATCGACTGGCTGAGGTGGCAGCGGCTTGTCGACACAGTGGCAGAGATGTTCCACGCGCCGGCGGCCTTTATTAATCAAGCCAATACCAAGGGCATTGAGGTGCTGATTGCCTCAGAGCTCCCCACGACGCGGTATTCCCCGGGCCATATCGCCACCATAGACCAAAATGTGTACAGCCACTATGTGGTGCAGAAAAATCAGCTGCTGTATGTACCGGATGCCAGCCTGGAACCCCGTTGGCATAACAACCCGGAATTTCAGGACGATCATTATGTGTCTTACCTGGGTTTGCCCATTATCTGGCCCGACGGCGATGCCTTTGGCACCCTGTGCGTCTTGTCCGATGTGGTGACCCAGTATCCCGCCACCTACTTAAAAGTGCTGACGGTTATCCGAGACGTGATCAATGCCGATTTGGCTCACATGTACCGGGAAAACCAATTGATTAATCAAAGCTATCTCGACCCTCTGACCAAAGTTTACAACCGCCGTGGCTTTGAAGAGCTCTTTAAGAAAAATCAGCAACTGGCGCTGCGTCTGGGCCGCAAAATGGTGTTACTCAGTTTTGATTTGGATGGGTTCAAACCCATTAACGATAATTACGGCCACATTACCGGAGACAAAATACTGGCTTTTTTCGCGACCAGTCTGAAATCCAGTTGCCGGGGCAGCGATCTGGTCGCCCGCTGGGGGGGCGATGAGTTTCTGGTGTTGGCCCACTCAGAAACCGAGCAACTTGAAAACTCGGTGCTGACTAGGCTCGATGAGCATCTTGCCAATCAAACTCAGCTGCCCAAATTTGACTATTCGGTAGGCATGCTGCAACTGGACGCCGCCACCCGTTACGAACTCGACAGCTTACTGCCCAGCGTCGATGCCCGCATGTACCACCATAAGCGCACCAAACAGGCAAAACCACGCCAATAAAAAAGCCCGGCATCACCGGGCTTTTTCGTGCACGTTGACTTACTGGCAGCTTACGCCAACCGAGGCAAAGGCAGAGCTCACATCAGAAACCGAGTACCCCTTATCCGCAGCAGCCGCTTGAACGCCGCAGGCGCCCTGGTTGTAGTTGCTGGTTGCCGTCCAGTAATGCTGGTTTGCAAGTATAAACACCTCGAAGGCTTTGCGGGTATCCCAGCCATTTTTCCTGGCGAGCAGATAGAAGGCCTTGTTGTACACACCGGAAGAGTAGTGCACGTCCATACCACTGGTGTAATCAGAGGCATGACCAATGGAGCGGCCATCCCTGGTCGGGTCGTCCATATAACGCAGGGCACCATTACCCTTGAAGATGTCATGCCCCACCATCCAGTCGTTGCTGCCACGCATAAAGAACTCGGCGGCTTCACCGGCCATATCTGAGAAGGCTTCGTTCATACCACCGGACTGAGCGCTGTATTCCAGACCGGAATTTTGCTCGGTGAAGCCGTGGCTGACTTCGTGGGCCGATACATCCAGGCTCACCAGGGGATAGAAATAGCTGGCGCCATCACCGAAGGACATGGCACGGCCATCCCAGAAGGCGTTTTCATAGTTGCGGCCATAATGAACACGCATTTCCAGCTGGAAGGTCAGCGGGGCTGTGTTGTACCAGTCTTTGTACATGTTGAAAATCACGCCGCCGAAGTAATGGGCATCGTTCAGCGGAGAGTATGCGCCATTGATGGCACGGTAGGTGTTCTCAGGACAGGTGAAAGAGTACACGGCGCCACGGCGGGTGCTGTTGGCCATATCCACTGTCTTTACATTGGCGTTGTTCATGGTACATACGCCGTTGGCCTCTTCCACCTTCAGCGCACCAAAATCACTGCCATAGTAGTACTGGCCAGTCTTGGCATTACCGCCGGGGCCTGTGGCATCAAATGCGATGCCCGGAGTCGTGCCGCCGCCATTGCCTGGCTTACCGGCGCTGTTTTTGGCAGTCATCAACTCGTTCCAGTGACGCACCACTTCACCGCTCATGGCATCCACCAAACCTGCCGGACGGGAAATCCCGTTTACCCCTTCACTGAGGAAAGACACGCGGTAAGCCAGACGTGGCGCATCCCCTTCGGCCAGAATAACCAGCTCCACGTCTTTATGGCCAGATGCCACGGCGCCGGGATACACTTTATTCAGCGCGGCAATTGCCTGACCACGGGTCAAGGCTGGGGTGACGTTAAAGTCGGCATCGATAGCAGCTGCCTGACCAAAAATATCACCAGCAGAGGACACCACCAGATGGTGGCCGTACACCTTTACGCCGTTGAACATTTGCTGCTGTTTTACTTTTTGATGTCCGGCGGCGGTGGTGAATGACTTACCGGCGGCAAAGCTGTTGCCATGGGCCAGGCCCATGCGGTGTTCCAGGGTATTGCCAGCCTGCAGTGCGCCGGAAACACACAGAGCCAGCGTTGCAGGGATTAAAGTGTATGCTTTCATGTCCTGATCCTTTTGTAGTTGTTTTATCCAAGTGTTTCACCTTGGTCGGAACAAACTGTCACAAATCAATCAGGGGCTCAAGAATCGCCAAAACCTTAAACCAAAATTAAATTTACCATCGTGTAACATATTGGTTACATAATGATACAAGTGTGCGAATTCGCACGGGTTTTGCCAGAACAGCCAATAACCAGCTTACAGAACGGCATTCCAAATATCTGATAATTATGGAATAAATATGGCCCTCAATATTTTGATTGCACCCGACGCTTTTAAAGAAAGTCTGAGCGCGGCCCAAGTCGCAGACACTGTGCGTCTTGGTCTGTCGGCTCAGCTTGGGGACGCAAAAATAGTGCAGCGTCCACTGGCCGATGGCGGCGAAGGGACCTGTGAGATCCTGACCCAGGCCCTTGGCGGCGAACTCAGGCAATTCCGTGTCACAGGCCCCGACGGAGAACCTGTTACCGCTATCCTAGGCTGGGTACCTGCGCGCCGGACAGCCATCATAGAGATGGCTCAGGCCAGCGGACTGATGCTTATTCCACCCGAGAGACGAAATCCACTGAGCACCAGCACCTACGGCTTTGGGGAGCTGATTAAAGAAGCGCTGGCACTGGGGGCAAGGCAGCTTATCCTTACCCTCGGCGGCAGCGCCACCAATGATGGTGGTGCCGGCATGCTGGCCGCATTGGGGCTAAGCATGCTTGACAGTCGTGGCCAGCGCCTCACGCCAAGAGGGGGCAACCTGGCTGATATCGAGGTGCTCTGTAACGATAGCCTGGATACCAGATTGCAAGACTGCCAAATTCAGGTGGCCTGCGATGTAGAGAACCCTTTGCTGGGCCCAACCGGCGCGGTGGCCGTGTTTGCACCGCAAAAAGGGGCCGATGCCAAAGCACTCATTCAGCTGGAAGCTGGCCTCAGCCACTGGGCAAATCTGGTCGAACAGCTCACAGGTAACGCGTTCAGACAGGCGCCTGGCGCTGGCGCGGCCGGCGGTACAGGCTTTGCGGCCATGGCGTTACTTAGGGCCCAAATGACACCGGGTGCACAATTGGTGGCAAGCACCCTCGGACTGGAGCAAGCCGTGATGGCAGCCGATGTAGTGATTACCGGTGAGGGCTGCCTTGATGGCCAAACCCTGAACGGTAAAGCGCCTTTTGAGGTATTGCGGCTTGCCAAACGTCATCAAAAAATCGTGATAGGCCTCGCAGGCCGCTTGGGAGCGGGGCATCAGGCGCTGCTGGACGCGGGCTTCACTGCCCTGATAGGCACGGTTGCGGCCGATTATCCCAAGGCGCAGGCTCTCGCCGGGGCGGAGCAAAATCTACTCGCTGCCGCCCAATGGCTCGGCAGAGCCTTACAGCAGGGCAAGCCGCTTTTGGGCAGCTATCCGCAACCCGGTGTTGCATACCCTTGATGCAAACCAGACCTTGCAGTAAAGTGAGCTCCCTTTTCGCCGCCAGGCATTCCTCCGGCGGTGTACAAGACAGCCAGACGTGATGAGATGACAGAAAAACACCTGCGCAAGGCCACAGCCTCTGAAGATAACCTGATACGGATCTTTACCGTGCCGGAGGCGGCAGACTCTACCCTTGGCCGTATCGAGCGCCAGCTGTCTGCCGATCTTGCCGGATTTTTGCAGGACAATATCGCCGCGCTGGAACAACCTCTGTCAGACATTGAGAATCACTTCTGCCGTGTCGAAGTGCCACCACAGCCCCAATTTGTCTCCGATTACGTGGAAGACATCATGTCCCATTTGGTGGCGCAGTCGGTACACACTGCCGCCCCGTCTTTCATCGGCCACATGACGTCTGCCCTGCCCTATTTTCTGTTGCCCCTGTCCAAACTCATGGTGGGACTCAATCAGAATCTGGTGAAAATAGAAACCTCCAAGGCCTTTACCCCCATGGAGCGTCAGGTACTGGGCATGATGCACCACCTGATTTATGGTCGGGACACCAACTTCTATCAGGGCTTTCTTCACAGCGCCAGCCATGCACTGGGGGCTTTTTGCTCCGGCGGAACCGTTGCCAACATCACCGCACTCTGGATTGCACGCAACCAGCTGCTGAAAGCCAGCGGCAACTTCAGGGGCGTGACCCGCGAAGGCCTGCACAAGGCGCTCAAACACTATGGCTGGGACGACCTCGCCATACTGGTGTCTGAGCGTGGTCACTATTCGCTGGGCAAGGCCGCCGATCTGCTCGGCATCGGCCGGGACAACATCATCAGTGTGGCCGTGGATGCCCACAATAAGGTGGATGTCGAGGCCATGCGTATGGCGGCTGCCGAACTGCAGGCGCGCAATATCCGGGTAATGGCCATAGTCGGGGTGGCCGGCACCACAGAAACCGGCAATGTGGATCCCCTTGCTGAGATGGCGGCCCTTGCCAAAGAGATAGACTGTCATTTCCATGTGGATGCGGCCTGGGGCGGCGCAACGCTGTTGTCTGAAAAGTATCGACACCTGCTCGGCGGTATTGAGCTTGCCGATTCGGTCACCATCGATGCCCATAAGCAAATGTATGTGCCCATGGGCGCAGGCATGGTGCTTTTTAAAGATCCGAGCTTCGCCTCTGCCATCGAGCACCATGCCGAGTACATCCTGCGTCAGGGCTCCAAGGATCTGGGCAGCCAGACCCTCGAAGGTTCGCGCCCGGGAATGGCCATGCTGGTCCATGCCTGTTTGAACATCATCGGCCGCGAAGGCTATGAAATCCTTATCAATGGCTCGCTGGAGCGCGCCAGATTCTTTGCGGCGCTCATTCAAGCCCAGGCGGATTTTGAGCTTATCAGCGAGCCGGAGCTGTGCCTGCTGACCTACAGATACGTGCCCGTCAAAGTGCGTCAGGCGCTGGCAAAGGCCGTGGCCAATAATGACACCGAAAAGCTCGCGGCTATCGGCAGTCTCCTGGATGACCTTACCCGCGCCATCCAGAAAACCCAGCGCGAGCAGGGTAAATCTTTTGTCTCACGCACCCGTATCACGCCCAAGGTCTACGGTAATGACAAGCGTACTGTGTTTCGGGTCGTGCTTGCCAACCCCCTCACCACCGAAGCCATACTGGCAACCGTGCTGGAGGAGCAAAGAGCGCTGGCGAGTGGCGAATCCGACATACTGCGAGCCCTCGACGCCCTGTGCTGAGATTCACATACACAGGCACAGCGCCCGAATGAGGGAATAAAACAGACAACAAAGCCCGGCAGCAATGCCGGGCTTTGTTATTCAGGCTTAGGCAAAAGGAACTGTCAGGCCGGGCGCAGGCTGTGGCCCTTGACGGCATAGAAGAAAATCATCCCATAGCAGGGAAGCAGCAAAGCATAGCCCAGCTGATGACTGAGGCCCGACTGCACCAGGGCGCCATAGGCCAGAGGCAGCAGAGCGCCACCGGCAATGCCCATAATCAGCAACGCCGACGCGGTTGCCGTCAGGCGGCCAAGACCGTGCAACGCCAACGGCCACACCGCTGGCCACACCAGCGCATTGGCAAACCCAAGCAGCGCCAGACACAGCACGGTATCGGGCACAGCGGCTATGCCAAAGGGTTGCAGCAGCCAGGTGGCAAGCGTGGTGCCCTGCTCATCCCCAAACATGATCCCAAGGGTAAACACCAAGCCCGCAACCGCCGAGCACGCCAGCGCTGTTTTCTGGCTGATAAAACGGGGAATAGTGGCTATTCCCACCAGATAACCCAGCACCATAAAGGCCATGGTGTAAGAGGTCAGCACTCCAAAGTTGCTCAGCCCCAGATGTTGTCCATAGAGACCAATACTGTCACCGGCAATGACTTCGGCGCCCACATACAAAAACAGTGTCAGAGCCCCCAGCATCACCTGCGGATACTTGAGCAGCTCACGCCAGTGATGCTGTTGCGATGGCTTGTCAGAGCTGATATTCGGCTCGGGCAGGGGCGAAAAGCGCACATAAAACAGCAGCGCTGTCAGCACTGCCGCCATGGCAAGGTAAGGTTCCACCAGCCTTGCTGACAGGGCCTGCAAGGCCTCAGCTTTATCGGCTTCAGACAGGGCGGCCAGCGCGGTTTCTGTGTAGGCCTCCATCCCGGTCAGCACCCAGGCACTGAAGATTAGGGGCACCAGAATACCCGCGCCCTTGTTGACCACACCCATACAGCTGATGCGCATGGCAGCGCTCTCGCTGGGGCCTATCACCACTATGTAAGGGTTGGCGGCGGTTTGCAGTATGGTGAGCCCGGTGCCGAGCACAAAGAGCGCCATCAAAAACAGCCCGAAGGTGTGGCTGAAGGCCGCAGGAATAAACAGCAAGGCACCCAGCGCCATCACCCCCAATCCAATTTGCAGCCCGGCGCGGTAGCCAAAACGGCTGAGCAGCCCGGACATGGGCAACGCCATCACAAAATAGGCGATGTAAAACACAAAGGTGACCATATAGGCCTGCAGCTCATTGAGTTCGCAGGCAATTTTTAAAAATGGGATCAGGGCGCCATTGAGCCAGGTGACAAACCCAAACACAAAAAACAGGATGCCTATCAGTACCATGGGTAGCAGCGTCGAAGAGGTCTTTGTTGTTTTCATTATATTTTCCATAGGGTTATCCAGCTTCTAGTCCATTCCAGTTTCGTTTAATCCGGGCTCTTTTATTCCAATATGGGTTCTTTGCCTGCCACCAGTTGACCGGCTTGCCAGCGCCCCAGTTGATAAAGGGCATCATCCAGGAGCACAAAATCGGCGCGGCAGTTCGGCGCCAATCGGCCTCTGTCCTTTAGCCCCAAAAACGCCGCCGGTGTGGCCGTTGCCATCCACAAAGCCTCGGCCGCGCTCACCCCGAGCATGGCGCAGGCCTGGCGCACGGCCGCGGTCATGGTCAGCACAGAGCCTGCCAGCGACCCATGTTCGTCCCTGAGCACCATGCCATCCCTGTGCACCCTGCCGCCGAAAAACTCAAAACTCACTTCCCGGGTGCCCGTGGGCGACATGGCGTCTGTGACCAGCATGAGTCGCCGAGTGCCTTTGAGGCGCCAGGCCAGGTTAGCGGAGGTGGCGTGCACATGCTCACCATCCAGAATAATGCCGCAATATGCATCCGGGCTGGCCAGCGCCGCACCCACCATCCCCGGCTCCCGGCCCTGCAGGCCCGACATGCCATTAAAGAGGTGGGTAAATCCGCTGGCACCCGCTGCAAGGCTTGCCTCGACCGTGGCAACATCGGCGTTGGAATGGCCAAGGCTGACCCTGACGCCGAGCGCGACCAAACGCGCAACATCGTTAGGCGACACCGCTTCCGGTGCCAGGGTAACCATACAGCACCCGAGGGAGGAGACGGCCTCGGCGTAAAGCGCAAATTCGGCCTCACCGATGGGACGGATAAGCGCCGGGCTGTGGCAGCCTTTTTTGGCAAGGGACAGATGCGGCCCCTCAAAATGAATGCCGACCACAGCGTCATCGCCCCCTTGTCTTGCGGCAATGGCGCCCTCAAGCGCCTGGCTCATCACGGCAAGGTTATCGCTTATCACCGTGGGCAAGAGTGCGCCGGTACCATAGAGTCCGTGGGTTTGGGTAAGCGTATTGATGCCCGCCGCGGTGGGCTGATGATTGATAAGCACCCCACCGCCGCCATTGACCTGGGTATCTATCAGTGCGGGGGCCAAAATGCCCGGTAGCCGGTAATGGGGTAAATCGGCATCCGGTTCGCGTGCTATGGTCTCGATACGGCCTTGGCGTATTTTAAGCCACAGCCCCGGTACCAAAGCTGCAGATACCAAAGCCGCAATGTCATCGTCGCTTGAACCTGGCTCAGACTCTTTGCCTGCACCAAGGAGTGCAAACTCCGGACAAAGCAAGCAATCATTAAGGCTTTTGGGCAAGTTGTTACTGCCAACATCAGCCATGGTGCCTCCTTTGTATCTCATCAGCATCCGTCTCTTCGCTGCTCGCGCCGGCAAGGCAATCTTCGCCGAGCGCCTTACCCAGCAGCGCCGCGCCGCGCACTCCGCTGGCGGCGCCGAACTCGGCGACACGAAATTCCGGCAATTTGGCGCTGGCAAAGAGGTGCCTTGCGGTCGCATCTGGCAGGGCGGCTATGATTTCATTGACCTCGGAAATACCGCCACCGAACACCAGGCAGTCGGGGTCGAGACTCAGGATTTGCCCCGCTAGCACGCTGCCAAGGGCATCCATATAGGCTTCAAAAGTGGTAATGGCCGCGGCCTTTCCTGCCCGGTAGTCCGCAAGCCAGGTATAGGTATCGGCAGCACCGCCAAAATGCTGGTACAGGCGGCCAAGGCCAGTACCCGAGACATAGGTTTCGGCGCAGCCGCTTAAGCCGCAGCCACATTCGAACAGCGGAAGTTGATGTTTGATGATGACAGAGGCCGGCAGACCAATATGGCCAAACTCGCCGGCAAGGCAATGGGCGCCTAAAATCAGTTTCTTACTGATACAGACTCCGCCGCCAAGACCTGTGCCGAGGATAACCCCAAGCACTCTCTCAAACCCCACGCCAGCACCAAGCATGACTTCCGACAGAGCAAAGCAGCGACAATCATTCCCAAGGGCGACCGGTCTGCCAAGACGGGCTGTGAGCTCCTGAGCCACCATGCGACCATTGAGGCAAGGCACATTGCTTGATAGCACGGTGCCGTCGCTGAGGATAACCCCGGGCAGCGCAATGCCCACCGAGCCCTTGGGCAGCGCGGCAGGCTTCACAAGAGCCACTTCAGATGAGTGTTGCTGCGCCAGTTCATCGGCCCGCTCTATCTGGGCGCAGACCTCGTCCAAAAACTGGCCATAATCCGCTACTGGGGTCGGGATCTGCCAGCGTGCCACGCAGGCCATGCTGTCATCAAATAAGGCGAGCGCAATCTTGGTGCCGCCGATATCCAGTCCGTAATACATCTGTTATACCCCGGTTCCCGGCAACCTATATTGGCTGAGGGGATGGATTTTGACCCCCTGGACCACGCGATTCACCTGGCCACCGGGGCAAGGGTTGTCGGCGCTGATCCCAAGATTGAGGGCCTTGAAATAAGCAAAAAGTTGACAATACAGGATATAGGGGAAGGTTAGCCAGACATCCTCGAGTAAGGTCTGACCATCTGCACCGATATTTTCTTCGCAAAGACGCACCACGGCACTGGCTGCACCATCCCGCTCAAGCTCGGCGGCCATGTCCATGTCATAGGCGCGTGCATAGGGCTCGGATGAGCAAAGTACCACCACCAAAGAATCCTTATCGATAAGGGACTTGGGACCATGGCGGAAACCAAGTGGACTCTCATGCACTCCCATCACAGCGCCGGCACTGAGTTCCAGTAGCTTGAGCGCGGCTTCCCGGGCGATACCCTGCAGGGCGCCACCGCCCAAAAATACCACCCGGGATAGCGGTGATGCGGCAAGCCGGGCAATCTCATCCACCCTCTCGGTGAGCAGGCGCTCTGCCAGGGTAACCGCCCTTGCAAGGGCGCTGTAGTTGGCAGCAAACAGCAGGAGCACCCCGAGATACATGCAGGTAAAGCTGCTGGTCATGGCAAAGCTTCTGTCATGGCTGCCTTCCGGCATCAGCCAGAGGCAGGCACGGTCTGCCTTTTGCTCACCGTACCTTGCCATGCAGCCCTGTGGATTACAGGTCAGCAGCAGGTGGTAGCACGCTGGCAAGAGGGCATCACACAGTTCAATGGCGGCCATGGATTCGGGACTGCTGCCGGAGCGTCCGAAAGATATCACCAGAGTCGGCCTGGCCGGGTGCAGGTAGAGATGGGGATGTGACACCAGATCCGTGGTGGCAATGGCCTCCACCGTTTGCCCCACCAGCGGCATCTGGGTCGCCAGAAAGGGAGCCAGCGCTTCGCCGATATACGCCGACGTCCCCGCACCTGTGAGGATAACCCGCAAGTCAGGCATGGCCAGCAGCGGCGCGGCAAAGTCGTGCAACCGGCCCTTCTCCTGCACAAACTGCTCCGCCATTTCCCGCCACAATCCGGGCTGCTGACAAATTTCCTCTGCCGTCCAGTGGCTGCCCTTAGGTGGCTGACGCAGCGCATCTTCACCGAATTCCAGGCAGATCTTGGTCTTTGATAGGTCGTTGACTTGCATAAATATTATCCTTTAATTGCGCTCAACTGGCAGGCGTCTTCGTAGCGTTCAAGCACCAGACTGATATGGTCGAGCACCAGCGACAGGGCCGTCGCCGGCAGGTCCTGACGCAATACTTTGGAGTATTGCAGCGGCAGGTATTGGCTGATGAGTGGCAAAGGTATGGGGTCTTTGAGATTAAACAGCAGGGTATCTATGGCCTGAGACAGTTCCGGCCAGTAATAGCGAATACGGTCGCTGTAGCTGAATCCCAGTTGCCAGTCCCGCGCCTGCGGGTCGGTATAAAAGTGCTGCCAGAATTTGGGATCCGCCTGCATCTTGTCTTCACACAGGGCTCTGAGTCCCGCGCGCTTCGCCTGTGGCACCAACAACGCCTCGATATGGTCAAGGGCAAACAGCGCTTCGCGCAGGGCAAAGGTCAGCTCCGGCCCAACCTTGAGAATGGCAAAATGGTCTGCCACCAGCGACTTATAGTGTTCAGGCAACTGGTAATCGGTGGAGTGCGCTTCGTACACCAGCCCGGGTTGGCGGCGGATAAAACGGCGCTGCGCATCGAGCAGGCTGCTGTTGTACTGATGTATGTCGCTGTGGCCGAACTCCACCCCGGGCTGAACCACCAGGGCAATCACCCGCTGCCACACCGCATCACTGAGCCCGGCCGCGTCAAAGGCCATTCTGTGGGCCGCCACGGTTTGCTCGATGGCCGGCACCGGGGTCACTTCCAGCGCATGCAGGCTGGCGACACCTCCGGGAGGCGGCACTTCGGTGCCAATCACGTAGCAAAGTGGCCGCCCGCAGGCCGCCTCCTCCGCCGCCTTGCAAAGGCGGGCAGCCCGCGCGGCAATCAGGCTGTCGCCCAATGGCTCCACTTCACCCTGGCAGCCCATGCTGGCATCGAGATGGATCTTCTCAAAACCCGCTTCAACAAAAGCACGCACCATGGCCTCGGCATTATCCATGGCCTCATCGGCAGGCAGATGTTTCCAAGCCACAGGGCCCAAATGGTCGCCGCCAAAGAGCAGGCGCTCACGGGGCAGGCCTTCGGCCTCGGCGAGGCATTCGACAAAGCGGATAAAGTCGGCGGGCATCATGCCGGTGTAGCCGCCAAATTGATTCACCTGATTGGCCGTGGCCTCAATCAGCACCGGAGAGCCTGTCTCCACGCCGTGGCGCAAAGCGGCTCGCAGGACCAGCGGCTGTGCCGAGCAGACGGCAAAGATGCCCCGCTGCTCGCCACGCTTGTTGGCCTCAATAATGGATTTGAGTACCGACATCGGCTTACCCCACGATGCCCAGAGGCTTGGCACTCTGCCATACGCCACGGGTAAAGTCGGGGAAGTCGCGGGAATTACCACGGTCGGCCACCGATTGGGCAGACAGAGGCTGCACAGCTGACCAGGCCGCACCGTCGTATACGTCCTGATCCAAAGGCTCGCCATTACGCAGGCAGTAGATCATGCGCCAGCACATCAGGAAGTCCATGCCACCATGGCCGCCGTTCTGCTCGGCTTCGCGGCCCATGCGGGTCCACAGCGGGTGATCGTATTTACCGTACCAGTGTTCCATGTCCTGATCCCACTCGTGGAAACTGCCACGGCCGTTGTTTTCCAGGGCGATACGGTTGGGGAATCCGGCAAAGACGCCATTGGTGCCCTGGATCAGGTTATGGCGGCTGTAGGGGCGCGGCGTGGTGGTATCGTGCTGCACCATGATGGTCCGGCCCTTAACGGTTTTGATAAGGCTGGTGTTCATGTCGCCGCAAATGTAGTTGAGCTGGTTGCGCTGATGATCTTTTGGAAACTCGCGCTGGGCATAGGCAGCGCGGCCAAGGGCCGGTGAGCTCATGGAGGAGAGGTAGTCGAAGCGATCGCCCCGGTTGATATTCATGTACTGGGCAACCGGGCCAAGGCCGTGGGTGGGATACAGGTTACCATTGATTTGGGCATGGTAACCGGTACGCCAGGAACCGGTCTTGCGGTCCAACTCTTTCATCTGCCAGCGAAGTTCATGTATGTATGCCGCTTCACCGTGGAGCAGCTCACCGAAGAGGCCCTGACGCACCATATTCAGTACCATCAGTTCGTCGCGGCCGTAGCAGACGTTTTCCATCATCATGCAGTTGCGCTGAGTCAGCTCGGCGGTGTCCACCAGATCCCACAGCTCTTCGATGGTCATGCCCATGGGCACTTCCACAAAGGCGTGCTTGCCGGCCAGCATGGCAGCTTTGGCCATGGGGTGATGCAGCGCCCAGGGCGTGGCAATGACCACTATGTCCACATCTTCGCGGGCCACCAAATCAAGATAGGCCTGCTGCCCCTTGCTGTAATAGGCAGGCTGGCTGCGGCCATAATCGGCCATGATTTTTTGGGCACGGGAGATAACCAGAGGGTCGGTATCGCAGATAGCGGTAATGCGTGCGCCTTCGATGTTATTGAAGTGATGGATAAAACCCACACCACGCTCACCCACACCTATGAGGCCCACTCTCACTTCGGCCATCTTTGGCACCACCAGGCCCATCACGGACTTGCCCGCTGCCTTGGGTGTTACGCTGCCGCCCTGCTGACTGGCACAACCCGCCAGCGCCGCTGCAGCCACAGATGCCATAGAGGCCTTCAAAAATCCACGACGATCGATTCCCGCCATTGTTCTCCCCTTAAATCGCTATTGAGTGCGTTCTACCAGGTGCAATTGCACCCCTTGTTTTTCGAGTGCCTGGGCGTAACGCTCAGGAATGCCAGTGTCTGTGACCAGCCTGTGTATGCGAAGCAAAGGACAGATCACGTGAAAGGCCTGCTGATCAAACTTGGATGAATCCGTCACGACTATCACCTCGGTGGCAATGTCCACCATCATCCGGTTCAGGCAGGCTTCTTTTTCAAAATGGGTGGTCAGTCCGGCCTTCAAGTCGAAACCGTCCACACCGAGAATAAGTTTGTTGAAGTTGTAGTCACCCAGGCTCTTCTCGGCGGCGCTGCCGTAAAAGGACATGGATTTTTTGCGCAGCAGACCACCGGTGAGCATCACGTCCACCGACTCGGACTTGGACAGCACAGAGGCAATGTTCAGCCCATTGGTCATCACGATAAGGTCATCGTGCTGCATCAGGTGATGGGCGACCTGCTCTGTGGTGGTGCCCGAGTCCAAAAGCAGCCGGTCACCGTTTTGCACCAGGCTTGCCGCCGCCGCGCCCAATTCCCGTTTCAGAGCCGAGTAGCAATTGCCCTTTTCCTTAAGAGACAACTCGCGGCTGAGCTCAGTATTGACGATGGCGCCGCCACGGGAGCGCACCAGCAACTGCTTTTGATCCAGGGTTGCCAGGTCACTGCGAATGGTGACCTCTGACACCCCGAAGCGTGCCGACAGATCGCTCACCGACACCTTCCCCTGCTGTTGGGTCAGGCGCACGATTTCCTGTTGTCTCTCTATGGTGTTGAGAATGTTCATTTCGGTTATCCCATCATTTGCTCGAAAGCCTCAATGTATCACAGCGGATAAACTTTCAATAGGTTTCGATATCAATCAAAGCGGCTTATTAATGCACCCAATCATTGAAATTCAGCGACTTAAGTTTAACCTTCGTGACCTCACCGGCTTTCGATATCAATCAATATGCCTCCATTCGAAAGAAAATAAAAGCGATTTCACATTTTTTTGTTGATCAAAACACTTTTTTAACATTATATGTAAGCATTCGAAAGCCGAACTAGCCTTTTGTTATTTTCGAATAAGCCATAAGAACGAGTCACAAAAGCATCTGAATGGAGGGGAGAGCATGTCTTCTTTACGTACCCAAGTCGCCACTCTGGCGCTGGCGGTCAGCACCGCACTCTGGATAACACCTGTGTGCGCGGCCGAAGCCGAACAAACAAGCAAAAGTACCGAGGAAAAAGCCAAGCAAGCCGAAGAAGCCAAGGAAGAGGATGTTGAGCGTATTGCGGTTTACGGTATCCGCTCCAGTATCAAGGAGTCGATGTACCTCAAGCAAAACGCCACCAGCGTGGTGGATTTGGTGGTGGCCGATGACATTGGCAAGTTTCCCGATGAAAACCTGGCCGAAGCGCTGCAGCGTATTCCCGGGATCACCATCACCCGTAACGGCGGTGAAGGACAAAACATTCTGGTGCGCGGTCTGGGCGCCGGTTATAACGTCACCACCCTTAACGGCCGTAAACTGGCGTCAGAATATGCTGGCCGTGACTTCAACTTTGATACCATCGCCTCTGAGCTGGTGAATGTGCTGGCGGTGTACAAGTCACCCGAAGCCCGTCTCACCGAAGGTGGCATAGGGGCAATCGTAGACATTCAAACCCGCAAACCGCTGGATTTGGATGGCTTTACCCTGCAGGCGTCGGCCAAGGGCATTCACGAGTCTCGCACCGGCGATATCCATCCCCATGCCTCTTTCATCATTGGCGATCAGAATGATGACGGCAGCCTGGGCGCACTCTTCTCCGCCGTGTATTCGAAAAAGACCCTGAGGGCAGATACCTATTCCGCCGACGGTTTCTTCGATGAAGACGAAGGTTGGGGTGTGGACAGTGCCGGGGTGCCCGTGGATGCCAACAACAATGGCGCCATTGATGAAGGGGAAATTTTCGCCTCCAAGATCCCCAGCTACATGTACTTTGCCAACGCCCAGGACGTCCGTGAGCGCGTCGGCTCTACCCTCGCCCTGCAGTGGCGCCCAACGGATGATTTAACCCTGAGCCTCGATGGCCTCTTTTCCCGCTACAACACCGACGGTAACCGCTATCAGATTGGTTTTGTGAACTATGACGAATCCTGGACACCGGGCACCCCGCTGTTTACCGATGCCGAGTTCGACGATTTGGGCCGGGTGGTCAAAATGAAGCAGACCGGTGATAACACCATGGTGGAGCTGCTGAACATTTCAACCCCGCGCCAGACCGATACCTGGCAGGTGGGCCTGAACGCCCAGTGGCACCCCACTGACCAATGGTCTGTATACGCAGACGCGGCCTATTCCCAGGCCGAAAACAAAAACAAGGGTGACAACCGCTTCATCGTGGCACGGGGCTTTGTGGACAGCATCGGCATCGACTACAGCACCGGCAATACCCTGCCGGATGTGGTGATAAGCCCGGCACTCACCTCTGACCAAACCTACGGTGCTCACTACAGCTACAACAGCGGTACCGGGGTAAAAGACAAGGTTAATGACCTCAAACTCGAAGCCATCTATGAACCCGAAGACAGCCTGGTGAGTAAGGTCCACTTTGGTGTGAACTATGTCAAACAGTCCAAGAGCCAGAACGCCTTTGGCTCACGTAACCCCAGCCAGTTCAGCCGTGGCGGTTTTTACCTGGCCCGCGACGGATACGACTTTGCCCCGGGTCAGGTATTTACCCAGGGCGAATTTGAGCTGTTCCGCATTCCGGAAAACGTATTTGTGCCCGCCAACTTCGATAACTTCCTCGACGGGGAAAACAGCGTATCTCCGGAGCCCTGGCCAAGCTTTGACTATGATGCCCTGCTGGCCTTCTACCGCTCCATCAACGCCGATGCCGCCGATGCAAGCATAGTCGCGACCCAGAGCAAGTCCGGCAGCTACGAGGTGTCTGAAGCCGTGACCTCTGCCTTCGTGCAGGTCACCCTGGAAGATGAGCTGTGGGAACTGCCTTACATGCTGAACCTCGGCCTGCGTGCCAGCCACACCCAGGTGGACTCCAGTGGCTTTGGTTACGACCTGTCCAAAGTGGTACTCGACGGCGCCGGCAACCCCAGCAATAACGACTGGCGCGCAGTGTTGCCGGTGGAACATGAAGGCAGTTACAACAACGTGCTGCCGAGCCTGAACTTCCGCCTGAACCTGCAGGACGATTTGCTGCTGCGCGTCTCTGCCGCCCAAACCCTGAGCCGCCCATCCCTGTATGCCCTGCGTACCTGGGCCAACCCCGACTTCGTCAATCGCAAGGAAGGATTGCCGACCCTGAGCCGTGGTAATCCCGGCGTGAGTGCAGAAGAGGCCTATCAGGGCGATGTGACGCTGGAGTGGTACTACGGTGACAGCAGCTCACTGGCGGCCGGTTTGTTTGTGAAGGATATTCAATCCTTTATCGAAAACGATGAAAACGCCATGGACGTGGAAGGCAACCGCTATATGGTCAACCAGCCTGAGTCAGGCGAGTATGGTGCCCTGATCACAGGTTACGAAGTGGCCTGGCAGCAGTCGCTGGAACAATGGCTGCCTTCACCCCTGGATGGTTTTGGCGTGCAGCTGAACTACACCTATGTGGACAGCGAATATGACGACCCGGCACGCAAAGAGCAGAACCTGCCCTTCGCCGGTATGTCTGAAAACTCCTATAACGCGGTGCTCTACTACGAGAAATACGGTTTGCAGGGTCGTGTTGCCTACAACTGGCGCAGCAAGTTCCTGGTGGATCCTGATGCCTGGGGCGGTCCTGCCTGGATAAACGCCTACGGCCAGCTGGATGCCAGCTTAAGCTACGCGCTGCTGGAAAACCTGACCGTGTTTGCTGAAGCCTCCAACCTCGGCAACGACCGTTACTCTGGCTACATCAAGCGCCCGGATCAGGTGAACTACCTGGAGCGCTTCGGCACCCAGATTGCTTTCGGTGTCAGGGGCAGCTTCTAATCCACACAGCGTAAAAATGGCGGCCCCGGCCGCCATTTTTTATGCGCTGCAATCGGTCGTCTGTGCCTTTTCGTACTCGCGGCTCGCCTCATCCATCCGCGCCACAAAATCCGCCAGCTCTTGCCCCGGTGTATGGGCAAACTGCGCGGTTTCACACTCGAGGCTCACAATACGGTCGGCACGAAAGCTTCGAAAATCCCCCCGAAGCTCGCACCAGCCCAGCAGAGTCCAGGTGCCACGCCAGAAATAAATCGCCAACGGCCTGAGGCGCCGCTCTGTCACGTCATCCTTGGCATCCCGATAGCAAATCTGGCAATACCGGCGTTCTTTGGCGGCAATCCTGAGCGGATCCAGAAATTGAAACTCGGCGTCATCGAGATAAAAGTCCGGTGAAAACATGAGTGACTGCATGTCTTTGAGGCGGTTTGGCAGCACGGCTTCAACCTTAATCAGCGCCTGAGCCGCGGCTTGCCCAAGGGCCTTGCCACCCCAGGTTTGCACCATGCGAATACCCACCTGAATCGCCTCCAGCTCCACCTCGTTGAACATCAGCGGCGGCACATTCACTTCCTGGCGCAGCAGGTAGCCAACACCGGCCTCCCCTTCGATGGGAATACCCGAGAGACACAGGTCCTGAATATCCCGGTAGATGGTTCTTGGCGACACCGCCAGGCGCTCGGCGAGCTGCGCCGCCGTGGTCAGGCGTCTGTGCCTTAAGATTTGCACAATTTGAAACAGTCTGTCTGCGCGGCGCATACCCTATCCATGCAAGGGCCGGAACGCCAATGCGCCCGGCCCAAGGTCTTCTGTTATTGCTGGCTCAGTACCAAAATACCCATGTCTTTATGCCCAACATCTTCAGAGCGTGGGGCTCCACAGGCCGACTGTGTTGCCTTCACTGTCCACAAACAGGGCTATGTAGCCACACTCGCCGCCCTTGATGCCCATGGGGGGCATGACGATTTGTACCTGGTTCTGCTCCAGTTTGCCCACCAGCGGGCCAAGGTTATCTGCCAGATGCAGGTACAGACAGGCGCCCCCCTGACCAGGCTTGAACTCGGGGTGTTTCATCAGGCCGATGGTGGCCGCTTTCTCGTCGCTGCATTCGAGGATGGCGTATTCCACTTCATCCATGTCTTCCCGGCGAAAACTCACGCCAAACTGGGTTTGGTAGAAGGCGATGGCTCTTGCCATGTCACCGACCGCGATTTCGCCCCACACCAGAGGTTGAGTTGCTTGCATATCCATATCTCCTTGTTGAGTAAACTATATATATCAATGCGTTGAAGTAGATATTACTTCGCGTCTCATCGATAGAGTCAGCTTAATCCCCCCCTGCTGACAACATGGTGTCAGCAGGGTTTGTCAGGAGTCGGATTTTTTCGGTTTCAGCGGGGCAGACTCGCCTGATGACCATCCACCAGCGCGGCCATGAGGGCATCCCCTTCGCGCTGGGCATCGGCCATGGCAATCCCGTCTGCCATGGGCAATACCAGCTCGTAGTAGCATTTTATCTTGGGTTCAGTGCCCGATGGCCTGACTATCACCCGGGCGGTGGAGCCCGGCGTGGCGGCCGAGGCGCCCAAATGGTAAATGAGTACATCGCTGGCAGGCAGAGCAATCACCTCTTCCCGGCCATCGGCGTACACTTTACGCAGGTGCTTTAAGTCTTCGAGGGCGGTCACAGGCCGCTTGTCTATCTCGGTTGGCGGATTATCCCTGAGCCAGGCACCTATATCCGGCGTCCCTTCCCCGAGGGCAATGCTCACCTGCCGGTTCACATAGAGCCCATGGCGGCGATAGAGCCGCTCCAGCGCCGCCCACACATCCTTGCCTTCGGCCAGAAGCTCGGCCGCCAGATTGGCAAAACACAGCTGGGCGCTGATGCCGTCTTTATCCCACACCAGATTGCCCACCGTGTACCCCAGGGCCTCTTCGTAGGCAAAGAGAAACGGCTGCTGCGGGGTTTCCAACTGCTGCGCGGTGTTCATCAGCCACTTAAAGCCGGTGAGCGTGGTGTAGCTGCGGGCACCATAATGGGCGGCAATGGCGTGCAGGAGCGCCGACGAGACTATGGTGTTGCCCACCAAGGGCACGCCTGCACCTTGCCAATGGGACAGCAGATAATCACACAATAAGGCGCCGGTCTGATCCCCTGACAGCATCCGATACCCGCCATTGCGCTGGCGGGCCGCCAGCGCAAAGCGGTCGGCGTCCGGATCGTTGGCACAGGCCAGCATGGCGCCCTTGTCACTGGCCTCATTGATAACCATATCCATGGCACCGGGCTCCTCGGGATTGGGAAAGTTCACCGTGGGGAAATTGCCATCGGGCTCACGCTGGGCCGCCACGCTGTATACCTGGCTGAAACCCGCATCCCTGAGCACCCGCTCGGCCATGGGGGCACCCACCCCGTGCATCGCGGTATAGGCAATCCCCAGACTGGCGCGCCCCGCCTGACTTTCACCGGCCGGGTGCAGCAGTGGCGAATGTAAAATGGCGCGGCGATAGCGCTCGAAAAAATCATCCTGCAAAAAGGAAAGCCGCCCCTGTTTAACCGCTTCGGGCTCCGGCATCCAGGGCAGTTCAAGATTGGCTGCCCGGTCGATGCAGGCGGCGATGCCGGCGTCGTGGGGCGGGATAATCTGCGCGCCGTTTTCCCAATACACCTTATAGCCATTGTATTTGGGCGGATTATGGCTGGCGGTAACCACAATACCGGCGGCGGCCTCAAAATGTTTTACCCCAAAGGCCACCAGCGGTGTGGGGGCAACATGGCTGGTCAGCCGGACTTTAAAGCCCATGGCGCTGAGCACGCAGGCCGCATCGTGGGCAAATACCCGTGAGTCATGGCGGCCATCAAAACCAATTACCAGCCCCCGACGCTTGGCATCCTTGATTTGTGCCTCGAGATAAGCGCCAAGACCGGCACTGGTTTCGCGCACCAGCAGGCGATTCATGCCCATGGGGCCCGGGCCGACAATGCCGCGAATACCGGCGGTACCAAAGGCCAGTCTGCCATCGAAGGCGGCTTCGAGTGCCCTGTCATCCCCTGCCGCCACCAAAGCGTCCAGTGCGGCGCGGCTTTTGGCGTCGGGATCCCGTGCCAACCAGTGTTTTACCTTGAATGCGAGATAGGTATCCATAACCTCTCCTTGTGCGACTTTGTGACCTTGCCGTCACCTTAACCTGTGCCAGGGAACAGCCGCATAAACGGCGAAAAACCGCAATCCGGCTGGATGCGTAAAGCGTCCTGCCCCAGCCGGGGGACAGAAGCGCCCATGCTCACGGGAGCGCAGGTTACCTCAAACCACAATAGGCACTCGGCCTTGAGCACTCAAGCAAATTTGCATTTATCTGTACTGCATCAGGCATAAAAAAACGCGGCCTCATTGAGAGTCCGCGTTTTTAATATCAAACAGTTACAGCTTGAAGATGTTGTCTTTACTGTCTCTGTCCACCAGTTTCACGAAGGGGTCAACACCCACGTAGCTTGGGGCTTTATCCAGCTCAAAGGACAACTGATTGTCACCGGATTTGAGTGGGTGTTTTTCCAGCAAAAGCACCTGCTCTTCAGAGTCAATGCTGTCAGGATCGGCAGCAAAGAGCCCAATATCCACCCGCTCGTTGAAGGCCTCTTCCTGCTCCTTGCCTTCATTATCGGCCTTGAGCAGCCCGGCATGGATATCCAAATCCACCCGCACCTTGCCGTTATCAAGCTCGGTAACCTTGGCATTGGTCAGGCGCAGGTCGTAGAGCTTGATGTCTCTGAAGGCACTGTCCACAAAGGCCAGCTCTTCGTCATCGAGGCCTTGCTTCAGGTACGAAAGCAAATCCAGGGTGGTTGGGAAGGGGTCAGTGCGATAACGATAACGCTCGAGGAAGGCGGCGAGATTGGCGTTGAGCTTCTCTTCACCCACCATGTCCTTGATGGCCATCATCACCACAGACCCTTTCTGGTAATGGATGTACTGCTGATTTTCGCTGCGAAGCAGCGGCATCTCGCCAATACGCTCACCACCACGGCCGCGCAGGTAACGGTCAAGCTCGTAGCGCAGGAACTTCCTGAGCATATGGCCGCCGTATTTCTTCTCCATCACCATCAGCGCAGCATACTGCGACAGGCTCTCGGAAATCACCGCACTGCCCTGCACATCGGCCGCCCCCACCTGATGGCCCCACCACTGGTGGGCCACCTCGTGGGCGGTCACATAGTACACAGGGTCAATCTTGTCGGGATCTCTAAGGTCGGTAATAAAGCCAATGCGCTCAGAGTAAGGCACAGTGTTGGCAAAGCTCTGGGCAAAGGAGCGGTAACCCGGAAACTCCATTATCCGCAGCTGACGATGCTGATAAGGGCCAAAGGCCGCAGTGAAGTAATCGACGGAGTCACGCACCGATTCCATCATACGGTCAACGTTCCAGGGGTGATCCGGATGATAGTAAACCTCGATACTAATGCCCTGATACACTTCCTTTTTCACCGCGTAACGGCCAGACACTATGGAGAAGAAATTCACCATGGGACTGTCCATTTTGTAATGGAAAAAGTTGCGGCCATTTTCCTGCCAGGACTTGGTCAGGTAACCGGGCACCAGCGCCGTTTGATCCCCAGCCGTGGACACTGTGGCTTCAAAGTCAATAAAGCTGCCCTGGGGACCAAAGAAGTTGACCTTGTGGAAACGCTCATCTTCGAGTTTGTTGGCCCTGTCCTTGGGTGACAGCCCACGTTTTTCACGCTCGTGTCTGTCGAGCAGCTCGGCATCGCTCTGGTAGCCAAACACAGGCAACAATTCAAAGTTATTGATAAAGGTGCCGTTCTCTACCAGCATAAGATCAAAGTTGTTCTCTGCAATGCCCTTGCTTTCCCGCACCAGGCTTATCTCACCTGCGACCTCGGCGCCATCGGCAATGGGGGTATCAAACACCAGCCAGGCCACCGGCAGGGAGTCATCCTCATCGGTCAAACGGGCACCGGGAATATCGAACTTCAGCGACGCCCTGTCGGTATGCTCCGGCAGGCTTACCAGCATGCGGGAGATAGGCTCACCGCTGCGGTTTTGCCAACGCATCTCAACCCGGGCCTTAAGGCGGCGCTCGCCTGGGTAAATATCGAAGTGACCTTTCACGCTCACAGGCGACAGCACGGGCGCATCGGCGTACTGGCTGTAACGCTTTTCGTAATCGGCCTGACTGTCGGTCATCTCATCGGGAATACGATACTCATTGACCACTGTGGTTTGGTAAAAGAGATAAGCGCCCATGCCCGCAAATACCGCCACAGAGGCAAAGGCCAGCACACGGCCGCCGCTGCCAAGCTGATATTTCAAAAGCCCAAAACGATGCTTGAGCCCCACTTCAGGGCCGCGACGATATAAGCCGAACGCCAGCAGGAACAGCAGCACCGAGAAGGCGCCCCAGTACAGCATATACAGGGCATGGCTTTGCAACGACCAGCCGTAACCATTCATGTCGGAGTATGGCAAGGTGGGTGAGCTGGCAAAGTTATTCAGGCTGTGGCCAAACCCCCAGCTCGCCAGGATCAGACTGAGGACGTAATAGCCCACGTACAGACCCATACCGGCATACTTGTTGGGTGCCAACACCTGGAAGAAAAATGCCAGTACCGCCGACATCATCAGGGGCAACAAAATCATAAAGCCCAAGCGGATGGCGTATTGCGACAGCTCAAGGTTCATCTGCCCCTTGATAAGCTGAAAGCAGATGGTGGTCAGCATGGCAATCAGGTACAAAATTACCATCACCAGCGACAACGCCACGAACTTGGAGCTCAGGAACACCCGATTGGATACCGGCAGGCTGTCGATGATGTCGCCCATGCCTGTACTGCGCTCACGCCAGACGATTTCACCGCAGTAAAACACCAGGATGATGACCATCAGAAGGCCGGTGGAACCCACAATCAGGTCAACCATGTCCTGGGTCAGAGGCCAGTTGCTGGTGCCATACCAGTTCAGGTCCCCGGCAATCATGGGCCCCAGCAGGTTAAAGATACTCAGGGCACCAAGAATATAGAAAGGTGCAGTAAAGAGTACCTGCTTCACCTCAAAGCTGACCCGGGTCCAGAACTGGGCGCTGCCACTGATATTGGGTTTACGCACCAGCGCCGCCAAGGGTGGCATTACAGGTACCTTGTAGACACGCTGCTTTTTCCCTTCTGTGCGACGGGTCAGGGATGGCTGACGGTGCAAGCCACTGATAGCCAGAATAAAAGCGGTAATACTGAGCCAGAGAATCCGGTTTTGCAGCATCAGGCCCTCAAGCCCCATGCTGATGGTGTTTTTCTCGGCAATGGTCCAGTAGCGCGCCACCTGGCTGTAGGTACGAAGCGCGAAAGGGTCGAGCAAGGCCGCAATCTCACGGTACTGTGGCTGGCTTGCCAGCTGTCCTGCCAAACCATAGAGAATAAACACCGCCACCGCTGTAAGATACAGGGCCATCATGGAGCGGAACTTCTGCGCCATGGCATAAAAGAGCGCCGACAAAAACAGCAGACTTGGCATCACCAGCAGTAACATGGGCTTGAGGTAAAACCAGAGGGAGATGTCCCCAAAGCGACTGGAATCCACCCAGGGCATCAGAGAACCCAGCAGATGCCCAAGGGGCGCCAGGGTGAAGAGGGTCATCACCACCAGCGCGCTGCCGGCAAAGCGGCCGAGCTGATAGCCAATGGGCGACAGCGGCTTAACATAAAGCAGCTCTTCCATCAGGCATTGCTGGTTACGTACCGCCGTGCTGCCAACGAAGTTCACCACAGCAAACATGGCGATTACCCCCGTGATGAGCAGGGTCTGGCCGATGGCGAATGGACTGTTTTTTAAGACTTCGCCGCCACTGCCAATTTGGACGTTATCGGTTGCAGTGGCAAAAAAGCACACCAGAAACAACAACATCCCAACCACATAAAAGGACGGCTGACGCAAATAGTAGCGCCATTCAAAGGAGAGTGTGTGTAAAAACATGCTGCCCTCTCCTATGCGGCCTGATGGCTTCTGTGGCTGTGCAGGGTTGAGAAATACAAATCCTCAAGCCCGGCATCTGTGCCTTCAAAACCTTCGGGACAGGCATCGGACATCACATTCAGCACGGTACGACCGGCGAAAAGACGCTTGGAAATCACCGGCAGGCGGGCTTCAAGCTCTGCAGCTTCCTGCTGGGACACGGTACGGCGCCATATTCTGCCATTCAGCGAGTCCACCAGCTGTTGTGGGTTGCCTTCAAGCAGTATGCTGCCCGATGCCAGTACTGCCATCTGTGGGCACAATTCGGCCACATCTTCCACTATGTGGGTCGAGAGAATGACTACCCGCTCCTCACCCAGGCTAACGAGCAAGTTGTGGAAACGGTTGCGCTCTTCTGGGTCAAGGCCTGCTGTGGGCTCATCCACAATCAGCAGCTTGGGGTCGCCCAGCAAGGCCTGGGCAATACCAAAGCGCTGGCGCATCCCGCCGGAGTAACCGCTGACAGACTTGAATCTGTGTTGATAGAGGTTGGTGTGAGCCAGCAGGCCTTCAACGATTTCCTTGCGCTCTTTGGCATTGCCAATACCTTTAAGCACCGCCAGATGATCCAGCAAATCCAACGCGGTCACACGGGGATACACATTAAAGTCCTGGGGCAAGTAGCCCAGCATGGTCCGCAGCTTCATGGGATCGGCCATCACATCGATACCATCGAAATGAATGCTGCCACTGTCGGCCGATTGCAGGGTTGCAATGGTCCGCATCAGGCTGGATTTCCCGGCCCCGTTGGGACCCAGCAGGCCAAACATGCCCTTGGGGATCTCCAGATTGACATTGTTCAGGGCTTTCACCCCGTTATCGTAGGTCTTGGTGAGGTTTTTAATGCTTAGCATGGGTCCTTTCCGCTTATTCAAGTTCGCTAATCCGACCCGAACATACCAGAATGAACCTTAACGTCACCCTAATAATTGTAATAATTTTTCAATAATTTACAGCACACCATTCTACATATTTGCAACATTGTTGTTTATTTGAAGTCATACTGACGGCGTAATGCGAATTTTTCGGTGGCAATGTCCCTTTGGGAAAATATTTATTCATCCCCCCGATGCCAAGGGGTAACAACAGGCGTATGATTTAGCGCTTTTCGCGCCGCAGGGCAAACAGGGAGGGGAAATTATCATGGGAAAAACAATCATTTTTAATGCTCTGCCTGCCAGCAGGCCTGTCCGCAAAAAAGGCTGGTTCGTCCTGCTGCTGACCCTGTCTATCCTGGCTGGTTGTCAGGTAAACACCCAGACATCCGATGCCCCTTGGGACGCAGAAGCCAAACCTGAGCCCGAGGTTATCTCCCCCATTGTCAAAGAAGAACCAGCCCCCCCCGAGCCCGACACACCTGAAGCCAAACCCCAGCAGAATCTGTGGCAAAAAGTCGCCGATGCCCAGACCATCAGCGTGCCAACCCACAGCGAAGTGGCCTATTTTCTGGGGCTTCACCGCAATAACGGCCTCTTCCCCATCAATGCGCCCGCGGCGGCTGAGCCCTGGCTGTACGACATTATCACTGAGCTTGAAGCACGGGATATGCCCCTTGAGCTTGCCCTGCTGCCGCTGATTGAAAGCGGCTACCACCCAGGCATCAAGGGATTGGGGGGCGCCGGATTGTGGCAACTCTCCGCCCAGACAGGTCGCAATCACCATCTCAGGGTCAACCAAAGCTATGACGGCAGATTGGATCCGACCCCAGCGACCCGCGCGGCTCTGGATTACCTTCTGTACCTGTATGAAATGTTCGATAACGACTGGCTGTCGGCCGTGGCGGCCTACAACATGGGTGAAGGCAAGCTGAAAACGGCCATCGAGCGCAATCGCCGCAAGGGCAAGGCCGAAGACTTTCTGGCGTTGGGGCTAAGCCGCAATCAGGCGCCCACCCTGTACAAGTGGTTGGCGGCACTGGCGGTTTTACGGGACCCACAAACCCAGTCTGCCAGCTTCCCGCCCATAGCCAACACGCCCGTAATGGCAAGGGAAGCTGTGCCCAATGGGGTTGCCCTGTCCAATATAGCCCAGGCTGTGGGCATGTCTGCCAGGGAACTCTCCAGACTGAACCCGGCCTTCAGGGATGGCATTGTGCCCTTCAGTGGCAAATATCAAATCAACCTGCCAAAGCCCCAGCTGGCCGCCCTGAACGCGGCATTGGTGAACTTAACGCCATCTACCCCCGGCAAGGGTGGCAGCTATCAGGTGAAATCAGGCGATACCCTGAGTGGCATCGCCAAACGCCATGGATTGTCCCTGGACAAGCTGTTGTCTCTGAATGGACTCCATATGAAGAGTATTATCAAACCCGGGCAACAGCTGCGACTGGAATGAAGATGGTGCGGGGGCTGGCATATGCCAGCTTTGCGCCTCATCTGGCCTTAAGTCGGTTTGAGGGTAGTTTGAACGGCAACGGCACAAGCCCCGGGACAAATCCTCTTGGGGCTTATTTTTTGGTGATCGCTTTTGGGATTTGTTTTTAGGGTTTATTGAGGAAGTGACGCCTTGAGACGCGCCATGCCCTCATCCAGAGAAATCAGCGGCTCGTAGCCTAAAATCTCCCGCGCGGCACTGATATCGTAGTAGTGGCTACAAGAGAGCTGTCTTGCCACAAAGCGGGTCATCAGGGGTTCTTCCTGCTTGCCAAGAAGGCCGTAAACACCCTCCATAAGCGCGCCCATGCCGTAGGCGAGCCACACGGGTACCCGGCGCGTAACGCCGGGCAAACCGGCACAGGCGAGAATCTTTGACAACATGCTCGCCATGGTCACAGGCTCGCCGTTGCTGAGGAAAAATGCCCTGCCGCCACATTCGCCGGGCTTTTCGAGCAAAGCAAGCGCCGCCAGCACATGGGCATGGGCGGCGTTGTCCACATAAATGGTATCCACCAGCTTATCTTCCGCCCCCAGAAGACGCAGGCGACCGGCGCGGCCACGCTCCAGCACCCTGGGCACCAGATGGGGATCGTTTGGCCCCCAAATGAGATGGGGCCGCAGGGCGGTAGTCGCCAGTGACGGCGAGTTCGCCATCAGCATCATGGCCTCGGCCTCGGCCTTCGACGCGCCATAATGATTCAAAAAGTGCGCCGCATAGGGCGCAGACTCATCGATACCCGATTCATCTTTGCCATCGAAGGTCACACTGGGGGTGCTGGTGTAAACAATGGCTTTGATGGCAAGATCACGGGCCGCCTGCACGACATTGGCCGCCCCTGTGACATTGGGGCCATAGTAACTTTCACGACTGCCCCATACCCCGGCCTTGGAGGCCACATGAAACACCAGCTCACATCCAGCCATGGCAGAAGATAAGCCCTCAGGGTCCGTGATATCGCCACGGTGCATCTCTACACCCATGGTTTCGAGGGCTGGATAGGCCGAGCGGGCAATACCGACGACCTCAATACCGGCACTCAGCAGCTGCCTGCAAAGGGCCTCGCCCAAAAAGCCACCTGCGCCTGTCACCAGTACGCGGCTGACGTGGTTTTTGAGTCGTTTGGCGGCATCCAGCTGCGCCGGATGTAAGGGGAAAGCCTCGGTCATTTATTCAGACCACCTAACAGTTGTTTTTCGGCCCACAACGCCAGTTTCTCCCTGAAAATCTTGGCGTTGTGGCGAACATCCATGGGGAAGGACTCATGGATAAGGAAGAAATCTATCCCCTGGGTGATCTCGTGGGCCTCGGCGATTTCACGCAGCTCACGGTAGAGGCTGCTGGCATTGTTGCACGCCTGGGAACGTTCGAGCTCAAGGCAAACCAGCGGGATCTTATCCCCATGTCGATGTACCCCAACCAGCGCCGAGCGGGCCACCAGCGAGTGGGTATTGAAAATCCGCTCACAGGGAATGGAGAAATACCGTTTCTTGAAGGCGCCGCCTTCGGTGGCATCCACCCGATGGGCCTTGCGGCCACACATCCACAGGCGCCCTTGATCGTCCAGATACCCCAGATCCCCCATGCGATGCCATATCCCATCGCCATCGGCAATTTTGGCCACACTGGTGGCTTCATCTCTGTGATAGTAGGCGCGGCTCACCATGGGGCCCTTTACCACTATTTCACCGATTTCATAGGGTTGCAGTTTAAGCTCGTCCTGCCACTGGGCAATTGGCGCCTCATCGATGGCGATGATTTCAAGCGCCACACCCTGCACGGGCTTACCCACCAGGATGCCGCCGCCCTTGGCCGTCACCTCACCGCTGGCAAGGAGCTCATCACTGGCAACAAAGCACAGCGGCAAACCTTCGGTGGCGCCATAGGAATTCAGCACGGGTGCATCCGGCGGCAGTATCTGCCGAAAGCGGCTGATGGCGTCAATGGAGGCCGGAGCGCCGGCAGAGATAACACGCTTGACGCCATTCAGCGTCAGGGCATTCGCCTCGCCGTAACGACCGAGCTTATCCAGCAGTGCCGGATTCAAAAACAGATTGGAGCACTGGTAGTCGGCGATGGCTTTAAAGAGATATTCGGGTTTTGCCTTAATGGGGCGACTGGCATCCATACAGGGCACGATAGAGGCCATGCCCAGCGCAGGGCCAAAGAGGGCAAACAGGGGGAAAGTTGACAGGTCCCGCTCACCGTGGCGAATACCATAATCCTGTTTAAGCGCCTGAATTTGCGCTTCAAACATCTGGTGGCTGTACTCAACGCCCTTGGGCACACCTGTGCTGCCGCTGGTGAACAGGATGGCGCAGAGGGCCTGCTCATCCAACAGTGCCATGGGATAGGCCCCCATATCCTGGCCGCGTTTTTCAATCTGCGCCAGGGTATTGCCGCCCCAGAGTTTAAGTCCCCGGCCAACGGTCACCAGCTGAGTAACTGTCTTTTTACCCCAACCAAACAGCATCCGCGCCACATGGGCCTTGGGAATGCCGATAAAGGCATCGGGGGCCGCCTCATCGAAGCACTGGCCGAGGTTCTTAATGCCCATGCCTGGGTCAACCATCACGGGAATGATCCCGGCTTTGAAAAGCGCAAAGGTCAGGGCGAAAAAATCCAGCCCCGGTGTCACCATGAGCACGGCCTTGTCACCGGCAGTCAGACCTATGGCATTCAGCCCGTGGGCAATGGCGTCACTGCGGCTATCAAGCTCACTCAGGGTCAGCTCATCGTAGCAAAGCTCACCAATTCCCCGCGGCGGCTTGCCGAATCTGTGCCTTTGCACCGCGACCGCCAGGCCCTGGGGCTGGGCTTTCGCGGCCGAAACCAAATGGCGGCACAGGTTGGCACTCATGATGCGAGGGCCTCGGCGGGTACTGAGGCAGCCACAAAGTGCTGAATATGGGCTATCACTTCGTCGCTGGCATCTTCAAGGATGTAGTGACCACAGTCTTCGAAGGCGTGCACCTCGGCCTGGGGCAGCTTTTCTTGCCACACGGTGAGGAAATGCCTGTCGAACACAAAGTCCTTGAGTCCCCAGCAAATGAGTGTTGGCACACGGGTAAATTGCGCCAGACTTTGCTCTATTCGGCTCACTTCATCCCAGGCGGTGTCGCCGGGCTTCAAGGGAATATCCTGCACAAAACGCAGGGTAGAAATACGGTTGGCCCAACTGTTAAAGGGGGCGACATAGGCACGGCGCATCTCAGTATTCATAGGATTGCGCTTGCAGCCAATCACGGAGGCAAGCCCAGCAAAGGCGTTAAAGCCCCGTACCAGCAAGGTTCCAAGCCAGGTATCACGGCAGATTTTAAGCCTCAGCGGCAAGGGTTTGCTGGCGGGTAGATGGAAGGCTGCCGTGTTTAAAATCACCAGCCTTTCAATGGCTTCAGGGTATCTTGTTGCCCAGCCCATGCCAATCATTCCACCCCAGTCGTGCACCACCAGGGTGACTTTTTCGGTCACATTGAGGTGAGCGAGCAAGGCTTCGAGATCGCCAATCCGGCTGGTCAGGGTGTAATGGTAACGGCTGTCATCGGGTTTATCCGACAAGCCGCAACCCACGTTATCCATGGCAATGCAGCGATATTCGCCTTTGAGGGCGCCAATCAGGTTTCGGTAATACAGGGTCCAGCTCGGGTTACCGTGCACCATGACGACTGTGCCTTTTGGCGCCACGTCGCCCTGTGGGCCCTCATCGATAAAGTGAATATTGTGGCCGCCGTGATTGAAAAAACGGCGACTGAAAGGCAGCAGGCTGTCCAGCATTTTATGATTATCCATTACCAGCGAAGCCCCAACATCATGCAGTTAAGCCCAGAACCTATGCCGAGGAAACTGACCTGATCTCCCGGGCGTAAAAAGCCCTGGTCGTGGGCAATGGCTGCCGATACCGGCAAAGACACTGTGCCCATATTGCCAAGTTCGGCAAAGGTGGGAAATTCTTTTTCTTCAGGAATTTGCAGTGCCGAGAGCACCTGTTTGCGGTTGGCTGCGCCCACCTGGTGGCAAATCACCTTGTCCACCTGGCTTGCCAGCCATTCGCGCTGACCGAGGAAATGCTGCCAGGTTTGTTTGGCAAGCTCGACCCCTTCTTTGAGCAGCGCCACAGCATCGGTACGCATAAACTCACGGTACAGGCGGTTACCGGCTTCCTGAAGCCCCCACTGGCACAGCTGATGATGCTCGGGCGCTGCCAGCTGGCTTGCGCCGAGCAATTGATGGTTGCGCGCGGTAGCAAGGTTAAAGCTGCCGTCGGTGAGCAATACCGCAACGGCGCCAGAGCCGCCGGTCAGGGTCGCCAGCGACTGAGCAAAATTCTGCATGGTGGGCTCTTCCAGCATCCGCTCTATGGTGGCATCCACTATGTCACGGGCCGACTCACAGGACACCACCAACCCGGCACGTATTTGGCCAAGCTCGATGCGGTTGGCAATGTCCAGAATACCTGACAGTACACCCAGACAGGCGTTGGAAATATCATAGATGGCGCTGTCGCGGCCAACGCCCAGTGCGGCTGCAATGCGGCAGGCCGTTGCAGGCTCATGTTGGTCGCGGCACACCCCTGTGTACACCACGGCGCCCAAATCGGTCGCCTTCAGGCCTGTCTCATTCAAAGCCTTATTGGCGGCGGCAATGGCCCCATCGGACAATTGATGTCCCAGCGGCCACCAGCGGCGCTCACGGATACCTGTGAGGGCAGCCAATTGCCCCATGGGTATACGGAACTTCTGATACAGGGGGGCGAGACGTTGTTCAAGCTCTGAGCTTGATACCACAACAGGGGCCAATTCATAGGCCATGCTGTTGATAAAAACACGGGAATATTTCATTCAGTTCTTGTTATCTAGGATGCAAAGCACGCTCGGCCGTATGCCGGTAAGGCCCGATAATAAAGGGCCATTATCCAGAGAAATGCCACTGTAGCCAACCAAAATACTCAAGTTTACGCCCTTGAAGTCGGCTCATCCGACCCCTTGGCTTGGTGCTTGAGTCGCAATCGGGCCCCTATTCAAACAGCCCTTGCTGAACTGAGCCTGAGAATACGCCGGCTTTTCGACAAGTTTCAATCAGCGAAAAAGCCTTTGCCGCAGGCGTAAAGATTCAGGTTCAGGGACGCCGGGCGTCAATCAGGGCATTACGGGGAGTCACCTCTGCGGGGCAAAAAGCACTGAGACTCACACGGTATCCCGCTTCCAACAGATAGGCGGCTCTGTCGAGTAAGAGATACTGCTCAATCACTGGTCTGAAAAGGTGCGCCACCAAATCCAGTCGCCGGGTCAGTCGCTGGCGCTGGCGTCCCAGTGCCAACCATGGTTCCCCGCCAAAATCTTCAGGCAGTGGCACTCCTTTAAGCTCACATGCCCAGCGGCAAAAGGCATCAAAACTGCCGGAGAGCTGACTTTGGCGCAGCGAAGGCAAAGGAAGATAAGTGTCTTCACCGCGCAGATGACGCTGCAAACTGTCAAACCCCAGGCGCCACTGAACTTCCTTCAGCCGGTCCTGGTTTTCTTTGGCACTGGCGACGACCGAGTGATTGAGGGGGAGCTGCAGACCATGTTTGTCCATCACCAATCCGGTTGCCCTGGCGCTGGCGCTGAGCCCAGCGTACTGCTCCCCCTGGATAAGATGGTAACAACAGGGCGACAGGCTGATGGCACTTGTTTGAGCCGCCGCGGCCCGTCTCAGCAAAACCAGATGCAGCTCACCGCAGGCGTGCAGCGCCAACGCGTGCTGTTCACCCTGAAGTAACTCTGCCTCGCCTGAAAAGGCATCGGCACACACAAAGCGTTGGTTTACACCGCGCTTTTGGGCCTCCTTTTCACCGTCCTGACACAACTGAGCCTGCCACTCGAGGCTCAGCACCGGCTTGTGGCTTACCGCCCCGACGAGTCTCCCAAGATGGCCCTTACCGGCACACCACTCCAGGACCGGGTAAGGTGTGGGTGATTGTGAGAGCGCCGCTGCGAACCGGCTGATTTGCTCCCACTTGCGCCCCTTGATGCCTGCGGCAAAACGGCTTAGCTGCCGCTCTGGCAGTAAGGCGGCAGAAAGCTGCTGTGTGCCGTTCAGCTCTGTCAGCCGCCATGTAAACAACGCGCTGTTCCAGCTGAGTCCTGCCTGCCTGAGGTCAGTTTCCAGCGCCGGTCTTAAGGTCTCGTATAACGTATCCTGACTCGCATCAAGCGCCTCCAGAGCCTCATCTTCCAGTGCCAATACGCAGGATGCCAGGGCCGGAAAAGACGCCGCCCACGGCAGGTCTTGGCAATTGAAAGTGCGTATATCCCACAGCGCGCGGCCATCGATAAGTAAAGCGGCAAGCTCGCTCAGGGTGTGGCCTACCTTGAGCAACTGAAGCTCAAAGGCCGGATTCAGGGGCGCCAGGGATACACCGCCTTTTGCATCATCGAACGAATGTGCTAAGGCTTCATGAGCATCTTTTGCAGGCTCACTGACATGGGTATTGTTTGGCGCGCTTTCTACTGGGGACATGGATAACTCATACGGGGCCTCACCATGGCGGTGACCCAATTAAACAGGGCATCATTATACCCTCAGGCCCCGGCCCTTGACAGTGTGGGCCAGGGCAACGCCCTTTGCTGCCCTGGCTGATGTAGGAATCCTGTCTTTGCGGTGGTAAACTCTGGCCTCGCCGACACCCGCTGCCAGTTTGGAGAAACCCTATGATACAGTCGCCCTGCGTTGCCCGCTGCGGCTTGAATGATGATGACTACTGCATGGGTTGTCTTCGTCATATCGATGAAATCGTCGGTTGGTCTCAGGCAAGTGAGGAGCGAAAACTGGAGATCCTGGCCAGTCTGCCCGCCCGCAGAAAAGCCCTCGAAGGTGAAAATAATCAGCCACTCAGCAGGGCCAAGTGGCTGGAGTCAGAAGCGAGACTGGGGCTCGATTAACCCTCTGGGAGATCTCACGTCAATCACTGCGCCTTGAGGGCAGCTTCTGCCAGCATCCTGGTATGTTCAAGCAGTTCCCTGCCGCCCCACGCACCGTGCCCCGGCACCACAGTGTTCACCTCAGGAAACTTCGCTATCACCCGCGACATGGACTCAGGCCAGTGAGGCAAGGAGCCGTCACCATAAAACCCCATAGACCGGCTTGACGCCTCCCGCACCAGGCAGCCGCCAAAGAGCAGTTGTTCGCCCGGCAGGTAAACCACCAGATTATCCATCGCATGGCCCGCCCCCGGGTAAAACACCTCGACCTTGTTGCCAAAATACCGTGTGTGGTCGCCACTGAAGGTCTCGGTCGCAGGCGTCTTTTGATGTGCTTTTAACAGGGTCTGAGTTGCATCTGAACTCAGGGTCGCAATCCCGGCTTTTTCAAATACGCCAAAGCTGCCGGCTCTGTCTTCGTGCCAGTGGGTGGCAAGCACGGCTTTTACGGTTAAGCCTTTAGCCGTTGCCCACGCCAGCAACGCCTCAGCGTCGGCATCCGTCCAGGGGGTATCCACCACAAAGGCCTCATCACCGTCCACAAGCACCAGACCATTGGCGGAGACCTTGCCAAAGCCTTCCACCTCTTTCTCACTTTGGTGCAGGTAAAGCCGCTCGGACAGGGCCGTGATTTCCAATGCCTGGGCATTGGCAATGGCCCCTATCATCAACGCAGCACACCAGCTTATTGCAATTCTCATGGGCACTCCTTTATCAGAAAAAAGCGCCGCACGAGGCGGCGCTATTCAAACATCACTGGGTCAACAAGCCCTATCCGCTCAAAACGCCTTATCAGGCCTCGACGGGCTAACTGCCATTATGGCTATGGTGTGTCTGGGTTAACCGGCGCATCAGCGGCAGCACGGCCAGTGCAATCAGGGTACAACCCAGAGCCGCAAAACCCAGCTTGTTAAACAGGCTGGTGTAGATGGTTAGAGTTTCCAGCGGGTCAGTAATCCCCTGGGGCACACTGGCAAAGTTGGCCACCACACCGCCCAGATACTGGCTTATCCCGGTCGCCACAAAGTAGGCCCCCATCATAAAGCCGCCCATGCGCACGGGCACATAGCGGGCAATCATGGCAAGCCCCAAACCACTCACCAACAGTTCGCCCAGCGAGTAAGCGCCATAGCCCCAGATCATCACCCAGCTGGAGGTTTTGCCGTTCACGGCAAATTCACCGGCCACGCTGTAGATAAAGAAGCCCGCGGCCACCACGGCAAACCCGAGGGCGAACTTGGCCGCAATGGAGATATCCCGATTGTGCTTGCCACCCCAGGCATAGGCCCAGGCAAGAATTGGGCTTAACACCATGATCCAGATGGGGTTAAGCGCCTGAAACTGCGCCGGTGACCAGGTCCACAGATGTTGCCCCATCACCACAAAGTCCCAGTCGACGTTTCGCAGCGCAAAGAGCGCCAGCGAGGTGGACATCTGCTGATAAAAGATAAAAAAGAACACAGATTGCAGCGTCAGTACCAGCGCTGCCAGGAGCCCTGCCCGCTCGCTCTCTTCACTGGTGCGGATAAGGTGGATGAAGATACCCAGCACAACAAGGCCCGCGCCATACACAAATACCCGGGCGATATCTTCAAACTCGAGGATAACTGCCGACACAACCACCGCCAGCAAAGAGGCGCCCAGGACTGCCGCAAGCTTGCTTTTGTCCACTGGCCGCAGGTCGGGCTCAGAGCCGTAATCATCCAGGGTGTGGCGCATCATCATGTAGTTGCCAATGCCCACAATCAGGCCGACAAAACACACGGCAAAGGCGGCGTGCCAGCCAAAACCGTCGCCATAGTTGGCGTTTACGTAGTCTTTAATCCAGGGGGTGAGCAGCATGGAGAAGGTCGAGCCTACGTTGACCGCCATGTAATAAATGGTGAAGGCACTGTCGATTTTGGAGTCGTCACCCTCGTAAATCTTGCGCACCAGATTACCGGCATTGGGCTTAAACAGGCCGTTACCCACCACGATAACCCCAAGGGCAGAAAACAAAAACCAGGTGTTGTCGGTCGGCACGGCCATCAGGGCATAACCCAGGGTGAGAATTCCCGCCCCCAGCAGCATGGTGCGCTTGGTGCCAAGCACCTTGTCTCCAACCCAGCCGCCGATGGCGGGCGCCACATAAATGAGGGCAGCGCAGGCGCTCCACACCAGATTGGCGCGCTCATCGGCAAACCCAAGTCGCTGCACCATAAAGTAAACAATCAGTGCCTGCATACCGTAGAAGCCAAAACGCTCCCACAGTTCAATCAGCGACACCGTCATAAAGGAACGGGTCTTGGAGACCTGTGTATTCCCTGTTGTCATAGTCAGATTCCCATCTTGATTATCATTGTGATCCCGCCCGAGTATAGGGGCAGCAAGGCGGCAAACCAATCAGATTTTGAGCGGTTTTACGGCAGACCAAAGTGACCAATGACAAAAACAAAAAAAGCGCCTGCAAGGCGCCTTTTTCATTTAAAGATGTGATTACTTCTTATTCGACATCAGGGATTTAAGATCGGCAAAGGGATTGTAAGTTGCCGCCTCTTGTTTGGCTTCCTGGGTGCTGCCATAGCGAATAAGCTCTTCAAAGCGCGAGTGCTCATTGTCGTGGCAGTAAAGGCACAGCAGCTCCCAGTTGGAACCGTCTGGCGGGTTGTTGTCGTGATTGTGGTCCCTGTGATGCACAGTCAGTTCCGACAGGTTTTTATGGGAAAATTCACGCGCGCAGCGGCCACACACCCAGGGATAGAGCTTCAGCGCCTTTTCGCGATAGCCACCTTCACGTTTTTCACGGTATTCGCGCTCTGCCGCCAATACCTTATCGAGTTTACTTTGCGTCATAAAAGTAGATTACAGCCTCTGATTGGCGCAGCATAACGCGCCAATCAACCGGGCGCAATCGATGAGCATCAGCTGCCCGGATTAACCGCTTCACTCACCGACAAATGCAGGTAATGCAGATACTTTTCATATTGAGTCACCGCATCGGCCTGTAACTGCTCTACCGTGTAGCCGAGCACGTCATAGTGTTGACCACCGTGCTCCAAAAACACTTCCACCCGATAGAAATCTTCGTCCGTCTCTTCAACGCCATGGACCGGCACTTTGGAGTACTGCCTAAGCCGCAGACCATACACAAAGTCGGGGTGGTTGTCGCTGGCAATCAGCAACCTGACCCTGTCTTCCTGCTGCACCACACGGGCGTCTATTCCTTCGTTCACAAAGGCGGAAGCTACTTGCTTGAGTGCCTGGCGCGCCGGACCGCGAATAAAGGCGCGGGCATCCTTGGCCGAAGGCTGATTCACCAGCACTTTCAGTCGCTCCCGCCATTCGACGTTGGTGCTGGCGTACTGCACGCTGGTGTGGTGCAGCTGCACGCTGGAGAGCTTAAGCCAGTCATCCTGGAGCGCCTTAAAGAGCCCAAGGCAAATCAGCAGCATCACCAACAAAAACGGCATGGCGCTGGCAATGGCCGCCGTTTGCAAAGCCTGCAATCCACCGGCCAGCAAGAGCACCGAGGCCACTACCCCCTGCATCAGCGCCCAGAAAATCCGCTGCCACACAGGAGCCGACATATCACCGCCGGAGGTGAGGTTATCAATCACCAGACTGCCTGAATCCGAGGATGTAACGAAAAAGGTCACCACCAGACACAGGGCGACGGCCGACAGCAGAGACGTGAGCGGCAGTTGCTGGAAGAACACAAACAACGCCACCGACACATCACTGGAAACCGCATCGGCCAGTACTGTATTTCCCTGATGCATAATCTGGTCGATGGCGGAATTCCCAAACACCGTCATCCACAAAAAGGTAAAGCCACTGGGCACAAAGAGTACCCCCAGCAAAAACTCACGAATGGTGCGGCCACGGGATACCCGGGCGATAAAGGTGCCCACAAAAGGCGACCAGGAAATCCACCACCCCCAATAGAGCAAGGTCCAGCCACCCAGCCAGTCATTTTTCTGCTGATAGGCATAAAGATTAAATGTTTTCCCAACGATATCAGACAAGTAAGCGCCGGTGTTTTGCACAAATGCCTGCAGTAGTGCAACCGTTGGCCCCACCAGCAGTACCACCAACATCAGCAACACCGCCAAGAAGAGATTCAGTTCGCTGAGCCGCTTAACCCCTTTATCGAGCCCGGAAAACACAGAGACGGTGGCAATCAGGGTAATCACCACAATCAGCCCGACCTGCAAGCGGGTGTCGATGGGCACGCTATCACCGAAGAGAAAATTCAGTCCGGCGTTCACCTGCAACACCCCAAAGCCCAGGGAGGTAGCCACCCCGAACATGGTGCCCAGCACCGCAAAGGAATCCACGGCATCACCGATAGGCCCGTAAATACGCTCGCCAATCAAGGGATAAAGCGCACTTCTTGGCAGCAGCGGCAGCTTATGACGATAGGCAAAGTAAGCCAGACTCAAGGCCACCACCGCATAAATGGCCCAGGCATGAATTCCCCAGTGGAAGAAGGTGATCTTCATCGCCTGTCTCGCCGCCTCGATAGACTCAGGCGCCGCGTCCGGGGGGGCAATCAGGTGCATGACAGGCTCTGCCACGCCAAAAAACATCAGCCCAATACCCATGCCCGCCGAAAACAGCATGGCAATCCAGCTCTTATAGCTGTAGTCGGGCTCGGCATGATCGGGGCCAAGCTTGATATCGCCAAAACGGCTCACCATCACAAAGACGATAAAAACCAGAAAGACGGCCACCCCGAGCACATATAGCCAGCCCGCTTTGACTTCGAGCCAGTGTTGCACTGTGCCAAACCATTGCTGGGCCTGTTCAGGCCAGATGGCACCGAGGGCCACCAACAGGGTGATAAGAAAGAGAGAGCCGAAGAAAACCGGCTGATTGATACTGTATTTGAGCGCCATTGTAACTCCCTTGGCTAAGGCAGAACCTCGTCCCCGGCAACACTGATAGAAACAGCTGAGATTTAGGGGTAAGTCCTGCACAGATTGCTGGAGAGGCAAAGGAGGATAACACAAAAGCACCTTAAATGACGGCAACACCCCACTTTTAACGCTGATCCAGCGTATGGATAACGCTCAGCCCATCAAGGAATAAGGTGGCGTGTCCGGCTGATTTTTGCCTGTTGTCCCCCATTGACTTTCAGGGGTAAGGCAAGAAATACTGTCAAATAAATAAAACAACATGTTCAATATCAATCCAAGTTTGTCGGAGTTCTGTGGTATCCCAAGCTGCGATTGCTTAACTCGAGGCCGCTATGCCCTTTGCCAAACCACAGGAAGCGATAGACTTTCTGGATAAACATCCCCAGGTTCAACACGTCGAAGTATTTATCATTGATCCCAATGGCATTCCCCGGGGCAAGCTTTTGCACCGCGAGGAAGTCCTGTCCATGTATCGTCACGGTCGCCCTTTGCCGAGCACCATTCTGGGGCTGACGGTTCAGGGAGACGATGTCGAAGATACCGGGCTGGTTTGGGAAGTGGGCGACGCCGACTGCATGGCATTTCCCATCGAAGGTGGCCTGCTTATGCAGCCATGGCGCAACCAGCCCACCGCCCAGGTGCATCTTGCCATGCATCCCGAGGCCGGACAGCCGGCGGCCGTGGCCGACCCCCGTCTGGTACTGGCCAGGGTAATAGACTCCCTGCAAGCCGATGGCTTTTACCCTGTAATGGCGGCCGAATTGGAGTTTTTCCTGCTGGATCAGCGCTTCGATGCCAATGGCAGACCCCAGCCTGCGATGCAATGCGATGGCCATAGACCAACCCAAACCCAGGTATATGGCATTTTGGAGTTGGAGCGACTGCAACCCTTCCTGGATGACCTTTACCACGCCTGTGAGGTGCAGGGCATTCCGGCCCGCACCGCTATTTCAGAATATGCGCCCGGTCAGGTAGAAATCACCCTTGAGCACAGATTCGATGCACTCAAGGCCATGGATGAAGCGGTGCGTTACAAGAGATTGGTCAAGGGTGTCGCGGCCAAACACGGCATGCAGGCCTGTTTTATGGCCAAACCCTTTGGCGAGCTGGCAGGCAGCGGCATGCATATGCACGTCAGTCTTGCCGATGCCGATGGCAATAACCTGTTTGCCAGCGACAACCCCGAAGGCACACCGGGGTTAACCCAATCCATTGCCGGCATGATGGCCACCCTGGAAGACGCCCAGCTGCTGTTTTGCCCCAATGCCAACTCCTTCCGCCGTTTTCAGAGCGCGAGCTACGCCCCCATCGCCAAGACCTGGGGTGTGAACAATCGCACCGTGTCCTTCCGGGTACCCGGTGGACCTGCGCCAAGCCGCCATGTGGAGCACAGGATCTGCGGCGCGGATGCCAACCCTTACCTGGCCGCTGCGGCAATTTTGGCGGCTTGCCACCATGGTATCCGCAATCAGTTGTCGCCCGGACCAGCCATAGTGGGCAATGGCTATGAAGGCAAACATCAAACTCTGCCAACCGATTGGCTGTCGGCGCTCTGTAACTTTGAACGTTCAGAGTGGATGAAAACCGTACTCGGCGAGGATTTCCACCGCATTTACGGCAGAATCAAACGCGCAGAATATCAGCAATTTATGGCTGAAGTCGGCCATCAGGACTGGCAGTGGTATCTGACCCACGCCTGATTTGGCGATAAACGTTGAACAACAAAAAAGCGCCCTTGGGCGCTTTTTTGATGCAGGAAATAATCAGTCCCACACCAGCTCGCTGAAGTGCTTACGGCACATGGACTCATAGCTCTCATTGCCGCCAATAGCCACCTGGGCGCCATCGCGCACCGGATTACCGGCACCATCACGGCGCACCACCATATTGGCCTTGCGGCCGCAAAAACAGATGGTTTTAAGCTCCACCAGCTTATCGGCCCAGGCCAGCAGATAATGGCTGCCGATAAAGAGTTCACCGCGAAAATCGCTCCGCAGGCCATAACAAAGCACGGGGATATCGAGCTTATCCACTACATCGGTGAGCTGACGGACCTGAGTCTTGGACAAAAACTGGCTCTCATCCACCAAGACACAATGCAACCGCTGCTGGCTGTGGTGGGTGGCAATCAAGTCCATCAGGTTATCTTCACTGCCAAATACGGTGGCATCGGCCTGAATACCAATACGTGATGCAACCTTGCCCACCCCATATCTGTCATCAATGGCGGCGGTCAGCACCAAAGTATTCATGCCCCGCTCACGGTAGTTGTATGATGACTGAAGCAGCGAGGTGGATTTGCCGGCATTCATTGCCGAGTAGTAGAAATAGAGCTGAGCCAACGCGAAGATCCCCTGATAAAAATGCCGGGTTATCTTAACGCAGCCCCAGCCCCAGTGCCAGTTCCCACAACAATTCAGCCTTATTTAAGGCCGCCTCGCTAGCCTAGCCAGTCATCAAAAATCACAATCACAACAACGAGCAGGAAGACACCATGCATAAAAGCCTTATCGCCCTTGCCGTAGGCGGCGCTCTCTTTTTGGGCGGCTGCGCCCTTGGTCCATCCCAGAGCGGCGTTAACAGTGGCGATGTAGCCACCGCTGTCCAGACCATAGGTGCTGACAACCCCTTCTTCGCACCAAGCGCGCTGCAATATCAGGCGCCGGACTTTACTGCCATCAAGGACAGCCACTTTGAGCCCGCGCTCTTGCAGGGTATTGCCGAGCACAAGGCCGAGATCCTGGCCATTGCCAACAATCCAGAGCCAGCCAACTTCGAAAACACCCTGGTTGCCATGGAAACAAGCGGCGCCCTGCTGACCCGCACCTCCAAGGTGTTTTATAACCTGGCCGGCACCGACTCCAACCCTACCCTGCAAGCACTCCAGGCCAAGATGGCGCCGCTGATGTCAGCTCACTCTGATGACATCAACTTAAACCCCGCCCTGTTTGCCCGCATCGAGAGCCTGTATAACCAGCGCAATGAACTGGGGCTGACCAAAGAAGAAGTGCGCCTGATTGAGGTGTACCACCAGCGCTTTGTGATGGCAGGCGCCAAGCTCACCGACGCGCAAAAGACCCAGATCCGTGCCCTGAACGAAGAGCACTCCAAGCTCACTGATGAATTCCAGCAGCGCCTGCGCCGCCTGACCAAGGAAGTCGCCGTGGTGGTAGACAGCGAAGCCGAATTGGCCGGTCTGTCTGACAGCGCGATTCGTATGGCGGCCGCCGATGCCAAGGCCGCAGGCCATGAAGGCAAGTTCCTGCTGTCTATCACCAACACCACCCGTCAGCCAGTGCTGGCACAGCTTGAAAACCGTGAGCTGCGTAAGCGCGTGTTCGAAGCCTCTGCCAACCGAGGCCTGGAAGGCGAGAACGAAACCGCCTCGCTGGTTGCCCGTCTGGCACAGCTTCGCGCCGAGCGCGCTGCCCTGCTGGGTTTTGACAACTGGGCCAGCTACCGCCTGGCGCCACAAATGGCCGGCAGCCCGGAAGCCGTGTACGAGCTCTTTGGCACCATGGTGCCAAAAGTCGTGGCCAACACCCGCAAAGAAGCCGCCGACATTCAGGCGATGATCAATAAAACCGGTGGCAACTTCGAGCTCAAGCCATGGGACTGGGCCTTCTACGCCGAGAAAGTGCGTCAGGAAAAGTACGCCCTGGATGAAGAGAGCCTCAAGCCTTACTTCGAGTTCAACCGTGTGCTGGAAGACGGTGTGTTCTACACCATCAAGGAACTCTACGGCCTGACCATGAAACCACGCCCTGATCTGCCGGTGTATCACCCGGACGTAAAGGCCTATGAAATGTTCGATGAAGACGGCACCAGCCTGGCCATCTTCTACGCCGACTACTTTGCCCGTGACGGCAAGCGTGGCGGTGCCTGGAAGAGCTCTTTCGTGGACCAATCCGGCCTGCTGGGTAACAAACCAGTGGTGGTGAACGTGATGAACATCAAGAAGGCACCGGACGGCGAGCCAACCTTTGTCAGCTACGATGAAGTGACCACCATGTTCCACGAAATGGGCCACGGCACCCACGGCATGTTGTCCAGGGTGAAATACCCAACACTGGCGGGCACCAAGGTTTCCCGCGACTTCGTTGAGTTCCCATCCACCTTCGAAGAAGACTGGGCTGCCCATCCCAAGGTGCTGGCCAACTACGCCCGTCACTACCAGACCGGTGAGCCACTGCCAAAGCCACTGCTGGACAAGCTGCTCAAGTCACGCAGCTTCAACCAGGGCTTCGACACCCTGGAGTACATGTCAGCCGCCCTGGTGGATTTGGAATGGCACTCACTGAAAGCCGGTGACAGCCTGAAAGACGTTGCCACCTTCGAAGCCGCCGCGCTGAAAAGGCACGGCGTGGACATTGAAGCCGTACCGCCACGTTACCGCTCAACCTACTTCGCCCACGCCTTTCCGGGCGGGTACAGCGCCAGCTACTACGCCTATATGTGGTCTGAAATTCTGGCAGCCGACGCCTACGCCTATGTGCAAACCCAGGGCGGTCTGAACCGTGAGATTGGTATGAAGTATCGCAAGGCCATCCGTGAAGTGGGTAACAGCGTGCCGCCGATGGAAGCCTATATCAACTTCCGCGGTCAGGAGCCGACCACCGACGGTCTGCTGGAGCGCCGCGGCCTGAAATAAGCCGTGGCCTGAAATAAGCCTTGGCCTGAAATAAGCCGTGGCCTGAAATAAGCCGTTGCTGCAAAAAGCTGCGGCTTCACTGAAAACAGCGCAAACGGTGCCACAAAAAAAGCCGCTCAACTGAGCGGCTTTTCTATTGTTAAAAGTCTTGTTAAGTCACTGACATTCAGCCTTTACCGGCCTTGATTCTAAGACCTATCACCGCCAGCACAAACAACACCGAGGTGGCGCCAAATCCGGCCCACACTGACTCGGTAAAGCCCATTACTGTGTAACCCACCAGGCTGATAACGGCCACAATGAGCGCATAAGGCAGCTGGGTGACCACATGGTCGATGTGATGACAGCTGGCGCCGGTGGACGACAAAATGGTGGTGTCCGAAATTGGTGAGCAATGGTCGCCAAATACGGCGCCGGCCAGCACAGCGGCCAGCATCGGCAGCATCATGGCCGTGTGACTGCCCATGGCCATATCAGCGGCAATCGGCAGCATGATACCGAAGGTGCCCCAGCTGGTGCCGGTGGCAAAGGCCGTAAGCCCCGCAAGGATAAACATTGCTGCGGGCAGCAGCGCGAAGGGAATATTGCCGCTGGCAAGGCTTGCCATAAACTTGCCGGTTTCCAGCTCACCGATAATGCCGGCAATGGTCCAGGCAAACAGCAGTATGTAAATCGCAGGCACCATGGAGCGGGCGCCCTGGGTGAGTGCGGTGATAATCAGCTTGCTTTCGACCTTTTGCATCATGGCCTGCACCAGCGTTACCCCCAGGCCCACCAGCGCACCGAAGAACAGCGAGCCGCCCACATCGGTTTTCTCAAAGGCGCCAATCAGCGAAAACGGCAGCTGTTCATCGGCAAGGGCAGATGCGCCGCTTTGGATCATAAAAAATAAGGTAGCAAACACCAGGGTGCCGATGGGCACAAAGAGGCCGGCAATACGGCCGCTGTCGGCCTCAGGCAGGTCGGCGCTGGCGCCCGGCGGCGTGCCCTTGGACTCGTCATACAGGTTGCCTCGCATGGCGTTTTGCTCATGGGCCTTCATGGGCCCCACATCCAGCCCCATAAAGGCCACACACAGCAGCAGCAAGAGCGCGAAGATGGCGTAGAAGTTCATCGGGATCATCTGGATAAACACCGACAGATGCCCCGCCTCACTCATACCATGGGTGGCGAGGATGCCGCCAATCAGCGCAATGATGTAGGCGCCCCAGCTGGAAACCGGCGAAATCACGCACACGGGCGCGGCGGTGGAGTCCAGCAGATAGGCGAGCTTGGCGCGGGAAATATAGTAACGGTCGGTTAAGGGGCGGGAAATGGAGCCCACCACCAGACTGTTGAAGTAGTCGTCGATAAAGACCACACAGCCCAAAAACATGGTCAGCAGCTTGGCGTCGCGCTTACAGCGGATCCTTTGTCTGGCCCAGTCGGCAAAGGCACGGGCCGCGCCGGAGACGGTTATGAGCGCGGTAATCATCCCCAGCAGCAACAAAAAGCCGAGAATATAGAGGTTCCAGCTGTTAAGGGCGCCATCACTCCACACCAGATTGGTGACCCGGTGGGCCAGAAATTCGGCGCTGGCGAGGGGGGCAAAATCATTCAGCAGCAGGGTGCCAACCAGAATACCCAGGCCAAGGGACAAGAGTACCTTACGGGTTAACACCGCCAGCACAATAGCCACCACCGGCGGCAACAGGGAGAGCGCCGAGTCGGCATAACTTATCAATGTCATTGAAATATCTTCGCTTTAAACGAATGGAGGGCGACTGAACTGGTGGGAAACGGCAAAGATACCCAAAAACACCTGTCCTATCAGTAGCGCTCCATAGTAATTACTACCTCTGTCATCCCGACAGAAAATACTATGGCAGTGCCGTTTCTTTCGAAAACGGCCCCAGCGGAAGGCGGTGATACACACATCCACTTCGGCGCCAATGCCCTTTCACAGCCCGTCAACGGCATCACCCTGTTGACTGTTACTGATGCTTGGCGCACCTCTACTCAGGACGCCTGTGTGCAGGCGTGCGGCACATAAAAACACAAGCGGCCCGGGGGAAGCTACCCCCAGGCCGCATATCGTGACCAAGATCACAAATTAAAGCAAGTCTATCAGCTTTGGCACTGCCTCAAACAGGTCAGCTTCCAGGGCATAATCCGCCACCTGGAAGATAGGTGCTTCAGGGTCTTTGTTGATGGCAACAATCACCTTGGAGTCTTTCATACCCGCCAGATGCTGGATGGCACCGGAAATGCCCACGGCAATATACAGCTGTGGCGCCACAATCTTACCGGTTTGACCTACCTGCAGATCGTTGGGCACAAAGCCTGCGTCAACCGCAGCGCGGGATGCACCCACGGCGGCGCCGAGTTTGTCGGCCAGCTTTTCCAGCAGCGCGAAGTTTTCACCACTGCCCATACCACGGCCACCGGAGACGATAATACCGGCATTACCGAGTTCAGGGCGCTCAGAGACAGTCAGCTCCTGAGATACAAAGGCGCTCTTTGCGGTAAAGACTTTGTCCAGCGCTTCCACCGGGGCGCTGCCACCGTTGGCGGCGGCATCGAAGGCGCTTGGACGAACGGTCATCACCTTCTTGTCATCCAGGCTCTCCACGGTTGCCATGGCGTTACCGGCATAGATGGGGCGCACAAAGGTATTGGCATCAACCACTTTTACCACTTCAGACAGCTGAGCCACATCGAGCAGCGCCGCTACACGTGGCAGCGCATCTTTACCCATTGAGCTGGCGGCGGCCAGAATGTGACTGTAACCGGCGGCCAAATCCAGCATCAGCGCGGCCAGGTTTTCACCCAGATGTGCAGCATAAGCGGCATTGTCGGCAACCAACACCTTGGAAACACCATCGATGGCGGCAGCAGCATCTGCCACAGCACCACAGTTGTGACCGGCAACCAGCAGGTGAATATCACCACCGATGGCCTTGGCGGCACTCACAACCTTGGCGGTATCCAGTTTCAGGCTGGCGTTATCATGTTCTGCAAGGACGAGAATGCTCATATCAGATCACCTTTGCTTCGTTTTTCAGTTTTTCCACCAGCTCTTCAACAGAAGACACCTTGATACCGGCCTGACGGGTTGCAGGCGCCGCCACACTGAGCAGCTTTTGATGCTGTTTCAGGGTGACACCCAGATCAGCAGGGCTCAGGGTGTCGAGGGGTTTGCGCTTGGCTTTCATGATATCGGGCAGCTTGGCATAGCGTGGCTCATTGAGGCGCAGATCCGAGGTCACAATGGCAGGCATTGGCAGGCGCACAGTTTGCAGACCACCATCCACTTCGCGGGTGACCAGCAGTTCACCACCTTCCACTACCACCTTGGAGGCAAAGGTAGCCTGAGGTGCATCCATCAGCGCGGCCAGCATCTGACCGGTTTGGTTATTGTCACCGTCGATGGACTGTTTACCCAGCAGCACAAGCTGTGCCTGCTCTTTGTCCTGAACGGCTTTAAGAATTTTGGCAATGGAAATGGCAGGCAGGTTGTCGTCGGCCTCGACGTGAATGCCGCGGTCGGCGCCCAGGGCCATGGCGGTGCGCATTTGCTCCTGCACTGCCTTGCTGCCCACACTCACCACCACGATTTCGCTGGCATGGCCCGCTTCTTTGAGGCGAACTGCTTCTTCAACGGCAATTTCACAAAAAGGGTTAATCGCCATCTTGAGGTTAGCCGTGTCCACGTCTGTGTTATCGGCCTTCACCCTCACCTTCACGTTGGCATCGACAACGCGCTTTACAGGCACCAGTATCTTCATAGGGTTTCCTTCCTGCACCTTCTTTAGTTGGGGAAGTGACGCTTGCCACTGTTTACAGGTAAGCATCACACAATAGCGCAACTTTAAGTGCTGTTAACGTAAACGTCAACCTGTCTCAAACGAGCGTTTGCGAGTTTCATTGGCTTGTCACTGGCCAGATTTATGAACATGCCGAATGTCTGCCGCTACTCTGCTTACTGTCGCATCAACCACAATGTCCATGGCGTGGACCTTTGACAGCCCGATACTGAAGCGAGAGGCAACCGTCTGTTGTGCGAACCATATAACAAAAGGTGATGTGCCCAATAGCTCGGTCTCACACAGAGTCCTGCCTGCAGTACTGAGATAGGACAATATGCCGGGAGGAATTGAATTTTATGACAATGGTGCAGTGAAACGTCGAGTAATGAATACAAAAGAGAAATAACCTCTGACTGGGCAACTATCCCGCATGCTTTGGTGCAATACGACTTTAGGGTTATCGGAGCTTATCTTTTCTGATAAAAGCGTCTTCATAACCCATAAGTATATTGGTTGGACCATGATGTCAGCTGAGTTCCCGAACTGACCGTTTTCAAAGTGAAACCGTGCTGCGGATTGACCAAAGACGCATTTTGCAGCAAAAAATAATCCTTTTGACAGTTATCACTTAATAATTTTGGTTTTTTAATTGCAGATCGAATTATTTATTTCTATTATTTCCTTCGATGTAAAAATTACCTTGTTATTTAAATTGGGAAGCGAGTTTACCATGAGCGAATTCCTCGAAATTTTGACCCACGGTCGTCGTCTGAAAGCAGCTGTTAAAGATTTGTCTTTGGATGAACTGCGTGATCTTGGCGCCAAACTCGAAAAAATCATTGTCGAGCGCGAAGCTGAAGCCGAAGAAGAATTGAAAGCCAACGCAGAACGTATCGCCAAAATTGAAGAAATCCGCAAGCAGATGGCTGAAATTGGTCTGTCTGTTGAAGATTTGGGTGTGACTGCAGCCAAACCTGCCGCCAAAAAGCGCGCTCCTCGTCCTGCCAAATATAAGATTGTGGTAGAGGGTGAAGAAATCACCTGGACCGGTCAGGGCCGTATGCCAACCGTATTCAAGAACGCCATTGAAGGTGGCGCTTCTATGGATGACTTCCTTATCTAAGCCGTCATCAAATAAAAAGGCCGATACACATCGGCCTTTTTTATTTCTGTCTAAAACCTTTTTACATTTCTGTTCTGCCATTCTGCCACGAATTCCGCTAACCTCTCAGTTACTTTTGCCCAAAATAACTGCGACGCTTTCATAATGATAAATAACAATAATTTGGCAATGCTGCTGATAGGTTTGACGCTTTTCCCCATTGGCAGCCACGCAAAAACATTACTCACCTCAGACCCAACTCCGCTGATTGCACTGCAGGGCGCCAAATTACACCTGGCGCCGGGGCAAACCCTGGAAAAGGGTACATTGCTGATTGAAGGCAACCGTATTAAAGGGGTACTGACCGGAAACGACATTCCTGCTGGAGCACGGATTGTAGAAATGGCCGGCTTGGATATCTATCCCGGATTTATCGACCCCTTTACCCAATATGGCATTAGCTTTGAGTATCCCACCGAAACCAAAAGTACACCGGTATACGAAATAAAACGTATTGGGGGGAATGCTGCCAATGGTGCAGTGCACGCTGAGAAACAATGGGCCCACTTTTTCGCCCCCGATAAGGATGCCGCATCAAGCTGGATAAATAATGGCTTTACCAGCGTGCAGTCGGCCAAATTAGACGGGATTTTCCGTGGCCAGGGCGTCCATGTTTCTCTGGCCGATAAAATTGCCAACGACCTGGTGTATCGCGCCCAGGCCAACCATTATCTCTCGTTCGATAAAGGCAGCTCTACTCAGGATTATCCAAGCTCACTGATGGGCGCCATCGCGCTTATCCGCCAAACCCTGATGGATGCGGCCTGGTATAGTGAAAATCGCAGTAAACTCTCAGCTGCGGCCACCCCGGGTCAGCTGGAATTCAACGCAGCCCTGCAGGGGCTTGGCAATACCCAGGAGCATTATTTCGTTTTTGATACGCCCGATCTGAATAATCAGCAGCGCGCATCGGGTTTAATGAGTGAATTCAAGTTAAAAGGCGCTTTATTGGGAAATGGCCGTGAATATGCCCGGATTGATGAAATAAAAGCAAAAGGTTACCCGCTGATATTGCCACTCAACTTTCCGGCAGCACCGGATGTCAGCCAGCCCGGAACAGAATATCAGCTTAAACTGGCAGATTTACGCCACTGGGAAAGAGCCGCCGGTAACGGCCAGGCCCTGGAGCAAGCCGGTATTGGCTTTGCGCTGACCCTTCATGGTATCGAAGACAAAAAAGATTTCTGGCCACGATTGCAAAAAGCCATTAAAGCCGGTCTGAGTGAACAAACCGCACTGGCGGCACTTACCACCCAGGCAGCCACCATTGCCGGTGTCGCCGACACAGCCGGTAAGCTGAGCCCGGGTTTTGTGGCAGATCTTGCCATTTATCAGGGCAATCCCTTCAGCGACGGAAAGCTGGTGAGCGTGTTTTTGCAGGGGCAGGAAAAAGTCATCATCCCGCGGGAGCAGCTCGCCGTTACCGGCAGTTACACAGTGACCATCAACGACCAAGCGGTGCCGCTCGAGGTCACCTATGAGCAAGGGCTGAAACTCAAGGTCGAGGACAAGTCCGCGCCATTAACAGGCACCGGAACTGAGCTCAATACCCGCATCGAACTGCCCGGATTTGAAGGCAAGCCCAGACTCACTCTGGATTTACCTGCGCTGAAGGCTGTTGCCTATAGCGGCGATGGCACCCAGACCCCGTTGACGCTGAAAAAAGTAGATAACGAAAGTCGCGCCGACAACACGCCAGCAGCATCCGAGTCCATTAGCTACGTGGGTAAACTCACCTCCCCCAACGTGGCCTTTGGCCGAGAGTCTTTACCCGAGCAAGACAAGGTACATATTCAGGGGGCAACAGTCTGGACCTCTGAGTCACAGGGCGTGCTTGAAAACGCCGATATCATCATCAGCAAGGGCAAAATCCTTTCCATCGGCACTGACTTGATGACGCCCCCAGGCTACCAGCGCATCGACGGCACAGGCAAACATGTGACAGCCGGTATCGTGGATGAGCACTCGCATATTGCCCTCAATGGCGGCACCAACGAAGGCACAGATGCGGTCACCTCAGAAGTCCGTATCGGCGATGTCCTTGACCCTGAAGACGTGTCGCTTTACCGCTCCCTCGCAGGGGGCGTGACTACTGCTCAGCTCCTTCACGGCAGCGCCAATCCCATTGGGGGTCAGAGTCAGTTGATTAAACTGCGTTGGGGGGTGAATGCCGAAGGCCTTAAGTATCAGGGAGCCCCGGCCAGCATCAAGTTCGCCCTCGGTGAAAACGTCAAACAGAGCAACTGGGGAGATGACTTCACCATACGTTTCCCCCAAAGTCGTATGGGCGTTGAGTCTGTGATGGCCGATGCCTTCGATGCCGCCCGTGAATACCAGCGCGATATCAAGGCCTACAATGCCCTGGATAAACGCCGCCGGGCCGAGCGTGTCAGCCCCCGACCCAATCTCAGACTCGAGGCGGTGGCAGAGGTGCTGGACAAAGAGCGCGACGTCCATATTCACTCCTACGTACAGTCAGAGATCCTGATGTTCCTTCGGCTCGCCGAAACCTACGGCTTTAAGGTGAAGGCCTTTACCCATGTGCTCGAAGGGTACAAGGTGGCCAAAGAACTCGCCGCCCATGGCGCCGGCGCTTCCACCTTCTCCGATTGGTGGGCCTATAAGTTTGAGGTGTACGACGCCATAGTGCAGAACGCCTGTCTGATGCATCAGGCCGGGGTACTGACCAGCCTCAATTCCGACAGCTTTGAGATGCAGCGCCGTCTCAATCAGGAAGCGGCCAAGTCGATGATGTACTGCGACATGTCTGCCGAAGATGCCTGGAAGATGATCACCATTAACCCCGCCAGGCAACTGGGTATTGATAAAGATACCGGGTCACTCAAGGAGGGCAAGGTGGCCGATCTGGTACTCTGGGACACCAATCCGCTGTCTGTCTACGCCCGCACAGAAGCCGTGTGGATTGATGGCAAGCGCTTCTACGACAGGGAAACCGACAAACAAATGCAGGCAGCCCAGGCGAGCGAACGCGAGGCGCTGGTGGCAAAAATTCTGTCACTGGATGAATCTGAAAAGGCCGGTGAACAGCCAGAACAAAAACAAGAGCCTTTATGGCATTGCGATAGCCACTATATCGCCTTTGGTACCCGCGCCACTTATCAGGGTGCCCAACATCAGCATCAAGGAGCACACTAATGAGAATCCTGACCCTATCCCTGCTCCTGACAAGCTTCTGCACCCTGGCCCACGATATGGTGCCGGGCACGGCGCAGCAGCAAGCCATCCTGTTTACCCACGCCACAGTGCATACCGCATCGAATGGGGTGCTTGAAAACACCAACGTGTTGGTGGAGAACGGCCGCATCAAGGCCATGGGCGAGCAAGTTCAGGCAGCCGATGCCAGAGTGATAGACGCCACCGGCAAACACCTCTATCCCGGACTGATTGCCCTGGATACCCAGGTGGGTATGGTAGAGATTGAGATGGTGCGCCCCACTGTGGACACCTATGACGTGGGGCTGAACAATGCCGAGCTTAAGGCTTCGGCGGTGTTTAATCCTGACTCCGAGATAATTCCTACCCTGCGCAAAAACGGCATCACACACGCGCAAATCGTGCCCCGTGGTGAGCTGCTTGCCGGGCAAAGCGCCCTGGTGAATCTCGACAGCTGGACAGTGGAAGATGCCTTGGTCAATACGCCCAAAGCACTGCACCTTTACTGGCCGGAGCTGGGTAATCTGCCGGTGAAAGAAGAGGAGCGCACCAAGGCGCTTACCAGCCACAGCGAAGCCCTGGCGCAAATCGATACCCTCTTCACCCAGGCCCGCGCCTTTGTCGCGCGCAAAGCCGCTGAGCCCGGCCTCACCCACAGGCGCTTTGAGGCCATGGCACCGCTTTTCAGCGGCGAAGCAAAGCTGTTCCTCCATGCCAATACCGCAGGCGCCATCGGCGAAGTGCTCGCCTTTATCGAAAAGTATCGACTCAAAGCCGTGTTGGTGGGTGGTTATGAGGCCTGGCACCACGGCGATGCCATTAAGGCCGCAGGCGTTGCCGTGGTGTACCCTTCGGTATTCAGTCTGCCCAGATACCGGGATGACAATATCGACGAAGCCTTCAGCATTCCGGCCCGCCTGGCGAATGCAGGTATCGATTTTGCCATTGGCTACAGCGGCGATTGGGATGCACGCAACCTGCCCTATGCCGCCGGCTACGCCGCCGCCCATGGCTTGTCGAAAGAGGCCGCGCTCAAAGCGGTAACCCTCAACGCCGCCCGTATTCTTGGGGTCTCCGATATGGGCGCCATCGAAGTGGGTTACAGAGCCAATCTGGTGCTGTCGGCCGGTGATATTCTCGACCCCCTCAGCAGCCGTATTGAGCGGGTATTTATCGATGGCCGTGAGATAACCCTGAAAACCCGCGCCGATCAGCTTTATCAAAAGTATCTGAAGCGATAGAATTTTGCCATTCAAGGCGGGGCAGGAATGTCCCCGCCCCGCTCCCGAAAGGATCCCATCATGAACCCACGCCCGTTGAAAACCGCCACAGCCTTGGCGGTCGCCCTGTTAATGTCTGCCTGTGCTTCTGATTACCAGTTTTCCAGCAACTTAGACCCCAAAGCCTTTAATGAGTATTTCAAGGCCGGTGAAGTGACGCTTTTTGAAGGCGAAAACCAACCCACAGGACGTTATGAAATCCTGGGTCTGGTGGATGGTGAAGCCTGCCAGGCAACACCACAGGACGTACCTGCAACCCTGGCAGATGCCCGCACCGATGCCAGACGCAAGGCTGCCGATAAGGGCGCCAACGGTCTTATCATCAAAAACTGCACCCTCATCACCGAGGCCGGTGGTGGCTGCGAAACCCGCAGTCTTTGTGTAGGACAGGCCATTCGTCAGGCTGTGCCCGCAAACTAAGCCATGAAAGCCTTTGAAAATACCATTCAGGCCGTGGCTGTTTGCCATACACCTTACCGGCAAAAATTCGGCATCCCACGACAGCCCGGGCTGGTAAATGCCCACGGGTTTGTGGAGCTGTTACCCCCCTTTAACGACCCCGACACAGTGCGCGGGCTAGAGCAATACTCCCACCTGTGGCTGCTGTTTTGCTTCCATGAAAACCTGGCCCAGGGCTGGAAAAATACCGTGCGGCCACCGCGCCTTGGCGGCAATGAAAAACTGGGCGTCTTTGCCACCCGCTCCACCTTTCGCCCCAATGGCATAGGCCAGTCGGTGGTGCGCCTGCATGGCATAGTCAAACGTAAAGGTAAATTGTGTCTTGAAATCAGCGGTATGGATTTACTTGATGGCACTCCCATTATAGATATCAAGCCCTACATTCCCTTCTCCGATGCCATTGTGGATGCCGAAGGCGGCATAGCACAGGACGCCCCGGTACTGATTGACGTGAGCTACAGCGAGCTTGCCACGGCGCAGATTGCCACCCTCAGCCAGGGGGATACGCGGCCGGATCTGGCGGCGCTGATTGACGGAGTGCTGGCCCAGGACCCGCGTCCGGCCTATAAAAAAGCCAAAGAGGATCCCAAGTTGTATCAGGTCGCCCTGTACGACCTGGACATCTTCTGGTGCATTCAGGACGGCAAGGCCCATGTGCTCGAGCTCAAACCCACCAAGGTTGGCGTGCCCCATGAAGGCTGATGATTTTCGAGAGCAACACAAAAAGCGGCTCTCCTGGATGCCCTGGCTGTATTTTTCATTGAAAGACAAACATAAAGCCTGGGCTCTGCCATGGCAGGCCGATATCCAGTCCAGGCTGATGCAACTGGAAACCGTACACATTGGCAACCGCTGTTTTGTGGCGCCGGAGGCCGAGCTCTTCGCCGAGCCCGGCCGCGATATCCGCATGGGAGACCAGTGTATGATAGCGGCGGGGGTGTTTATCCACGGTCCGGTTGATATGGGCGACGAAGTGGCCATCAATCACGGGAGCTCACTTGATGGCGGCCGTGTGGGCATCAAAATTGGCAACAGAACCCGCATCGCCAATAACGTTACCATCTATGCCTTTAATCATGGCATGCTACCCGGTGAGCCCATCTATACCCAAAAGGTCAGCTCCAAAGGCATTGTGATAGGTGAAGATGTGTGGATTGGCGCCCAGGCAGGCATTGTGGATGGCGTGACCATTGGCAATCATGCCGTGGTGGGTATGGGTGCTATAGTGACAAGGGACGTTGCGCCTTACAGCATAGTTGCAGGTAATCCAGCGCGGCCGATTGGCGACAGGCGCGACAAGAAGTAAACCAATCAAGGATGATGCAGTGAACAAGGATGAAAAGCTTGCCCAAATCCCCTCCTCCAAACCCTTGCCGGCCATGCGCAGGCGTTTGTGGCAAAGCTTTATGTGTATTGCCCTGCTTGGCATCCTCACGGGGATAGTTGCCTTAGGCGCAATCCATCAACAGGCCAGCGAGTTTACCCAAAGCCAGCTCAGTCAGGCTGAGTCACGTTACCTTATACGCGATGCCTTACTGCAGCAGTTGGGGCTGGAAAGCCTTGGCCGTGACTGGCACACCCTGCCTCCCACCTCGAGGTCGCAATTACTTGGCGAAATGCGCGCCCGGCAGCAGGGACTGGTCAGCGCCCTGGCTAACACACCCGGTACTGAGCGCGACATGGCCATTCGGGTGATGCAAGGGCTCACGAGCCTGCAACCTGAGGGGCAAAACATCCCTGTTATCGGGGGACTCGCTGAACTCAGCCGGGATTTAGCCATCAGGGTCAGCTCTCTGGATGTCGGCAAGGCGCAGCAACTGCTGACGGACATCGAAAAGCGTCGCTGGCAACTGACCATGACGGTGATGTTTTTATCGCTGCTGTGTATCCTGCTCACCCAGTTTCTGGCGTGGCATCTGCTGGGCAGGCATTTTATCCGCCCTCTGATAGAACTTGGCAGGCAGGTCGATAATCTCTCTGCCCATCGCAAAGACAGCACAACCATAGTGGAGCCGGCCAATCAGGAAGTGAAGGACATCTCAGAAAACCTGCGCCATATCCATCGTCAGCTGCAACATCAGCAACATAACCCCAATGTGGACCAGACCACAGGCCTCGCCTCACGCAGCGCGCTGAATCATCATTTACAGCAGGAATGGTTACGGGGCTTAAGACGCAACGAGCCCGTGTCGCTGTTGCTGTTAAGTGCCGATCCCGTGATGCTGCAACATGACCATGGGCTGGCTGAGCTGCCACACACCAGCCTGACGCAGCTGGTCAATATCGCGGTCGAACACACTGCCCGGGCGCAGGACTATTTGGCTCACTATGACGGCAATAAACTCGCCATAGTGCTGTCCTGCACCGACCTTGAGCAGGCCATTAAGCTGGCCCACCAGCTCTGCTACCGCGTCCATCAGGCACATATAGCGACGCCCATGCTGGCCACCCATCCCTGGGTCACTGTGTCAGTGGGCGTCGCCTCCCGCATCCCCCGCAGCACACACGGCTGGGATATACTGCTGCAGGAAGCGGAGGAAGCGCTGCTGCAGGCAAGGGCTCAGGGGGGAAATCAGGCCATGGTTGCACCCTGTCTTTTACCCGACAGCAGCTGGCTGGCCACCGCGGCAATTTATTGAGGCCACACCTGCGTCAAACTCACGTCTGGTCAGGGTTTTTGCTGCATGCTGAGCGTGACATCACGGATGCAGGTGATACAATGCAGGCCATTCTTTTCAACTATGGACACCGGGAATGCGAGTCAGCAAATACCTGCTATCGACACAGAAAGAAACCCCAGCCAATGCCGAGGTAGTCAGTCATCAACTCATGCTGCGGGCGGGCATGATCCGCCGCAATGCGTCAGGCTTATACAGCTACCTGCCCACAGGTTTGCGGGTACTGCGCAAAGTAGAAGCCATTGTTCGCGAAGAAATGAACAAGGCCGGCGCCATTGAGATCCTGATGCCCATGGTGCAACCGGGTGACTTGTGGGTCGAAACAGGTCGTTGGGACCAGTTTGGTCCTGAGCTTTTGCGCTTTACCGATCGCCACAACCGCGACTTCGTGCTCGGCCCGACCCACGAAGAAGTCATCACCGACCTTATTCGCAAGGAAGTGAGCTCGTACAAGCAGCTGCCACTGAACCTGTACCAAATCCAGACCAAGTTCCGTGACGAAGTACGCCCACGTTTCGGCGTGATGCGCTCACGTGAGTTCCTGATGAAGGATGCCTACTCCTTCCACCTGACTCAGGAAACCCTGGACGAAACTTATCAGGCCATGTACACCGCCTACAGCAACATTTTCAGTCGCATGGGACTGGCATTCCGCCCCGTGCTGGCCGATACAGGCTCCATCGGTGGCAGCGTGTCCCACGAATTCCACGTGCTGGCCCAGAGCGGTGAAGACCTGATTGCCTACTCCACCGGCAGCGATTACGCCGCCAACATCGAGAAGGCCGAAGCCCCGCTGCCAACCGAGCCCCGCGCCGCCGCCACTGAGGCCCTGCGCACCGTGGACACCCCCAATGCCAAGACCATTGCCGAGCTGGTCGAGCAATTTGGCGTGGCCATTGAAAAGACTATCAAGACATTGATTGTCAAAGGTGCCACCGAAGAAGCGCCACTGGTTGCCCTTCTGGTACGTGGCGACCACGAACTGAACGAAGTCAAGGCCGACAAACTGGAGCTGGTTGCATCACCTCTGGAATTTGCCGGTGAAGCCGAAATCCGCGCCGCCGTGGGTGCTGGAACAGGCTCGATTGGTCCTGTTAATCTTAAGATGCCCATCATTGCTGACCACAGCGTATTGGTGATGAGCGACTTCGCCGCCGGTGCCAACGAAGATGGCAAGCACTTCTTCGGCATCAACTGGGAACGCGATCTGCCGCTGGTTCAGGGCGCTGATATCCGTAATGTGGTAGAAGGCGAAGCCACGCCTGATGGCAAGGGTGTTTATGCCTTCGCCCGTGGTATCGAAGTGGGTCACATCTTCCAGCTGGGTAACAAGTACTCAGAAGCCATGAACGCCACTGTGCTGGACGAAAATGGCAAGTCACAGATCATGCTGATGGGTTGCTATGGTGTGGGCGTAAGCCGCATCGTGGCTGCTGCCATCGAGCAGAACAATGACGACCGCGGCATTGTATGGCCCGAGGCTATTGCGCCTTTCACCGTGGGCATTCTGCCGATGAACATGCACAAATCTCACCGGGTAACCGACACCGCCGAAGCCCTGTACAAGGAGCTGACAGAGGCCGGTTTCGAAGTGCTGTTTGACGACCGTAAAGAGCGTCCCGGCGTGATGTTTGCCGATATGGAGCTGCTGGGCATACCTCACACTGTGGTCATCGGCGATCGCAATATAGACACGGGTGTCTATGAGTATAAAAACCGCCGTACCGGTGAAAAGAGCGAAGTGCCATTTGCAGAATTGGTGAGCTTCCTCAAAGCCCAGTTTCAGCAAGGCTAAGGCTTGAAACATGCAATAAAGGCACCCTTCGGGGTGCTTTTTTTTTTGCCCGTAGCATTGCCAACAGCGGCGGCAAACGGCTTTAATTAGCCTAGGGAAAGAGTTAACTATCAAGATATTGGAGAATGCCTTGCCGTCATCGACTGCGCTGGTTTTAGGGGGAGGTGGTGCCCGCGCCGCATATCAGGTGGGGGTGCTCAAGGCTATCGTACAGTTTTACCCCCGAAATCACGGCATCCCCTTTCGTATTGTCTGCGGCACGTCGGCGGGCGCAATCAATGGCACCTCCATTGCCACCCATGCGTCCTGTTTTCATTTGGGCGTCAGAAAGCTCGAATGGGTCTGGCGCCACTTTGAAACGTCCAAAGTCTATACCAGCTCAATCCCGGGAGTGATGAAGCATCTGGGCCGCATGACGCTAAAGGGCCTGCAACACGACAAGGTCAATACCGACGCGGGCAGTCTCTTGGACAATGAACCCTTAAGGCGCCTTTTAAATGAGCTTATCGATTTTGGACGCATTGACAGGAACATCCGCTCGGGGGCGCTGACAGCCCTGTCGATAGACACCTCCTGCTACAACAACTCCCGCTCTGTGACCTTTTTTCAGGCATCCAGAGACATAGACAATTGGTATCGTGCCAGACGCAGCGGCGAGCGCACCCGGCTAAACACCGAGCACCTGCTCGCAAGCGCCGCCATTCCCATGGTGTTCCCGTCCATCAAGCTCAAGCAAAATTATTACGGCGACGGCTCGGTGCACCAATTGGCGCCGCTGGCAAGCCCCATACACCTGGGGGCCGAACGTATTCTGGTGATAAACCTCGACAGCCCCCATAAGCAAGACACCCGCGAGCTTGAGCATCATCCGAAAACCGCCACCATCGCAGGCCATCTGCTCGACACCATCTTTTCGGACACGCTCAACAGCGACCTCGAGCGCCTTGAACGAATTAATAACACCCTGAAACTGATTCCGGCCGAAAGTCGGGACAGATTACAGCTCAAACCCATAAACACGCTGGTTATCAAGCCCAGTGAAGATCTCACTGTACTCGCTGCCCGTTATTATCGTGAAATGCCTTTCGCTATCAGAACCTTACTCGGGCTTATCGGCATCAACGAAGACTCAGATTCCAGTATTGTGTCCTATCTGCTGTTTGAAAAGGCCTACACCAGTGCCCTGATAGATCTCGGCTACCAGGATGCTATGTGTCAAATAGATGAAATAAGGGCATTTTTTAATATTACCTGACCTCCATCGAGGCAGGACTCGCAAGCGGTAAGCATGTGTTCAAAAAAGGTTGATGAGACAAAGAAATCATGAGCCTTGAAGCAACAGCGCCTCGGCTTTTTCCACCCTTCTGGGTTTACCCAGCAAAATCAACACGTCGCCGGCACGCAGCTGCCAATCTTCACTGGGATTGTCGAATTCTTCCCCCCCGCGACGAATGGCCCTGAGCTCGACCCTGAGTTTGGCCCAGGGAATATCACCAAGCCGCTGCCCCACCGCGTTCGCCCCCCTGGGCAGTGCCACCGCATGCAAAAGTTCCAGAGTAAAGTCGGTTTCTGTGCCGGAGAAAAAACCGTGCAGGTATTGATAATGATTGCGCCGCTCAAATTCGAGCCGTTTCAAAATACGGGTCAAGGGTACACCGCACTGATACAGCACCTGGCTGACCAGCATCAGGCTGCCCTCAAGGGTCTCGGGAATGACCTGGCTGGCACCGGCTTGCTCAAGCAGCTTAAGCTCCCTGTCATCCCGGGTGCGAACCAGAATCTTAGCAGTAGGTGCCAATGTCCGGCACAGGTGTATCACCTCATCAACCGCGCGGCTTTCACAGAAAGTGAGCACTATCATTTTGGCATGAGTGATACCGGCTTGCTTGAGAATGGCACGCTTGCAGGCATCGCCAAAATACACAGGCTCGCCGGCGCGTTTGGCTTCCTGCACCCGGGTGGGGTCAAGGTCCAGCGCCAAAAATGGCACAGCTTCGGCCTTTAAAAACCGGGCGATGGTTTGGCCAACACGGCCATAGCCCAGAATAAGCACCAGTTCAGTCCCTTCCTCTACCCTGGGGAGTTGAGGGTCGTCTTTCACCGAGGGTTTAAGCCCCTGAAGCCATTTGCTGATATTCACGGCATGGCGCACCAGAGTCGGCGCCAACGCCATGGAGATCACGGCAACCATCACCAGCACTGTGCTAACCTCGGGCTCCAGCAATTGATAATTCACCGCCAGTGCCAACACCACAAAGGAAAACTCCCCCACCTGCGCCAAAATAAGGGCCGACACGGAAGAGATACGGAAGGGCTCACCGGCGAGCTTCAGGAGTCCATGCACCACCAGCGCTTTACCACTGATAACAGCGAGCAACACCAGCAGGATTTGCCACCAGTAAGCCATCACTAACTGGAAATCCAGCAGCATGCCGATGGAGATAAAAAAGAGCCCCATCAGGAGATCCCGGAACGGCCTGATATCGGCCTCCAGCTGGCGCCGGTACTGACTCTCCCCGAGCAGCATGCCTGCCATAAAGGCACCCAGCGCCATAGAAAGCCCAAGCCATTGGGTAAAGGCACCTGTGAGCAGCGCTACCACCAGGGCAGACAGGACAAAGAGTTCATTGGAGCGGGAGCGCGCCACCTCATCAAACACCTTGGGCAGCGCCCATTTACCGAACGCCATCAATGCAATAAAGGCCACCGTGCCTTTGAGCAAGGCAAACAGCACATTGTGAAGCGCAAGGGTGCCATCTGCCTCGCCAAGCAAGGGCAGCAAAATCAGCAGAGGCACCACGGCCAAATCCTGAAACAGCAGCACGCTTACAGATAATTCGCCGTGACGGCGACGCAACCAGCCCTGTTCATTCAGGAGTTTGAGTACGATTGCTGTGGAAGAAAGCGCAATGGTTGAGCCAATGACCAATGCCTGAACCGACTGCTGGCCAAGGGCCATGGCAATCAGCATGGTGAGTAGGGTGGTGACCAGCACCTGAGCACTGCCAAGACCAAATACGGTGCGTCTCATGGCCCAGAGTTTTGGAACCGAAAATTCCAGCCCCAGGGTAAACATCAGCAGCACGACCCCAAGTTCCGCCACCGAATGCATCTGATGCTGACTGAACCAATCAAATCCACCGGGGCCGGCCACCACACCGGTAAGCAGATAAGCGAGTATGGCGGGCAACCCCAAACGTCTCAAGAGCGCGATGGCTGCGATGGCGATAAGCAGCATCAGCAAGATCTTGAGAAGTATGCCCTGTTCCATGAAGTTTCCTTGTCAAATTACCGGCACGGGAAATTTTGCACTGCCATAACAAAGATTAACTGAGTGACATACAAAGACAAATTTATTTAGCGGCTTTTACGGCACGTATTTTGCTTAATTCAAGCCAGATGAGTCCTGACCCGCCGGAGTAATAAATATGGACTTTGGTATTGCCGCACAAATATATCCCGATGATTACCACTTTGGCCTTAAAGCCAGCGTGGCCGACATCCATGATGGCCCCGATCAGCTTGCACTGGTTACCATAGTTCAGCAGCTCCATGCCAGCCTGGATCCCCGGACCGTTTTTGCCTGCTTTGGCAAAGTCCTGGGCCAGTATTTGCCGCTTGTCGGAGTTCAGGCCCAGTTTGCCGAGATACAGCTCAGCTGGGGCAAGCGCGTTGGGGTAAGTTTAAAGCGGCACCTCAATGCCGAGGCCTGCCGGGGTGCCGTGCTGGACTACCGTCTCGATACGCCCCTGACTCCGGCGCAAATCCGTATCCTGCAAACGCTGGAATCCATGCTGATCCAACCGCTGCTCAATGCCATTCAATATCAAAAGATGTCCGAGCAGGCCATGTTTGATCCCCTGACGGGCCTTGGAAACCGTAACTTTTATGGCCAGGCCATCAAGCATGCGGTTGCAAGGGCCGGGCGTCATCAGGACAAGTTATCCCTGATCATTCTGGATCTGGACAACTTCAAACAGCTCAACGACACCCACGGCCATCAGTTTGGAGATGCCGTGCTGCGGCAGTTTGGCGCACTGGTCAAGTCCGCCATCCGCAATACCGATCAGGCCTTTCGCATCGGCGGCGATGAGTTTGTGGTGTTGGTACGGGGCGAGCTGGACTCGGCAACTTTGCTGTGTGAGCGCATCTTAAGCAAACTGGCCAAAGGCAGTTTCTTTTGCCGCAACCGTATTCACACCAGCCTTGGCGCCGCAGAAATTCAGGCGGGAGAAAATCAGGACAATCTCTACGAACGGGCCGACAAGGCCTTGTACCAAGCCAAGGCCGCCGGCCGCAATTGCTATCGTCTCAGCCTTCAACACCCAGTCAAAAGCTGACAAAAAATTGACTGTGGTCGCCCAGGGATGGGCCAGCCTCTCACGCCTCGCGATTAAAAACCCCGCAATTGAATGCGTCGCAGGAATTCGGTCATCACCCTGTCGTACAGCAAATCCCCCAGGTATTTATCTTCCACACCATGATCCACACTGGGATTATCATTCACTTCAATTACATAGGCCTTGCCATTCACCTCTTTCAGGTCGACACCGTAAAAACCACTGCCAATTAAATTGGCGGCCTTAACGGCGGCATCCACCACCTGGCTGGGGACAGATTTCATGTCCAGGGCATCAAAGCCGCCACTGCTCACCCGTCCACTCTTATGGTGCTGGTATATTTGCCAGTGACCACGGCTCATATAGTAACGGCAGGCATAAATGGGCTGACGATTAAGCACCCCAATGCGCCAATCAAACTCGGTCGGCAGGTACTCCTGAGCCAGGATGAGGCTGCTGTGCTGGAAGATACGCATCGCTTCTGCTTCCAGCTGTGCCCGCTCTTTCACCTTGACGACACCGAGGGAAAAGGCGCCATCGGGCACCTTAAGCACCGCAGGCAAACCGATTTCGGCGATGAGCGCATCCTGCCAGCCTTCATCGGATGCTTTAAAAATCATGCTCTTGGGTGCAGGTACCTTGTGGCTTGCCAGGAGTTCAGATAAAAACACCTTGTTGGTGCACTTCATAATGGACTCGGGGTCATCCATCACAATGAGCCCCAGCTGCTCGGCGCTTTTGGCAAAACGATAGGTGAAGTTGCTGATGTTCGTAGTAGAGCGAATAAAGAGGCCGTCAAATTCCCCGAGCCTGGTGAGTTCATGCGGCCCAATCAGCTCAAGCTCCATCCCCAGCCTGTTGGCGGCCTTGATAAAGCGGTTCAGTGCCCCCTTGTTGGATGGCGGCATTTTTTCCCGCTCATCCACCAGCATTGCCATCTCGTAGCGAAACTTGCGTGAACGCCTTGGCTTACGCCACACCTTCTGTGAAAACACCTCCAGTGAGTTGGCAAAAGCATCTTGCTCAGCATCATTCAAAGCCTGATAGGGAAATGGCTGAATACTGTCGACCTGCCACTTATTCTGTAGCTTCACCAGTTTCACTTCCAGCACAGGCACGGTAAAACGTTCAAAGATCTTGCGGCCAATGCGTTCGAGGGCAGGAATATCGCAGTAGCCGAAAAACAGCTTGAAGCTGAGTTCGGTCAGGTCGGCACTCAGTTTTTCAAGCCCCCCCTGAGGCAAGCTGAAAAAACGGTCCTGAGACAAGTCGTTGATGGTCATGACCCTGGGCAAGACCCTGTGGCCACGGGCTTCGGCCAGCAGCGAGCAATAATAGCCGTTGGAGAGATAGTCGTAGTTGCGGCACAGGTTCAGCACCTGTACATTCTTGCTGTTGCCCCAGGCCCCCATAGCCAGATACTCGTTCACTGTCACCATCTGCTCGCTGGGCAGATAGGGGCGCCAGTCCTCTTTGTTGTCCGTCACTATCAACAGCTGCGCCATAATTGAACTTGCCTCCTGTCACTGAACTGGATTTAATGAGCCTATCCTATTGTGGATGGCCATCACCATGGAATATCGCCTCGCGACCCTTGCCCAACTCGACGCCCTTAATGCCCTCGAAAACAGCGCCTTCGAAGGAGACCGAATTTCGCCAAGGCAAATGCGCCGGTTTGTGCAATCGCCCCATGCCTGCCTGATGTTGGCCCTCGATGGCGACACAGTGGCGGCCTATGCGCTGGTACTGTTTCATCGTGGCACCCACCTTGCCAGGCTCTACTCGCTTGCGGTCAGCCCCGATTATCGCGGCAGGGGATTATCAAGGGAGCTTCTGACCCGGGTCGAGCAAATCACGGTGGAAAAAGGCTATATCACCTTACGCCTGGAGGTGCGAAATGACAATCTGGCCGCCCGCAATCTGTATCAAAAAATGGGCTATAAGGTGCTGAAATCCTTGGTGCATTATTACGACGATCTCGCCGATGGCGTCAGAATGCACAAACGATTGGAGCCGCCGGGGCCCAGCACTACCCTGCCAATGCCACTTTATGTGCAAACCACCCCCTTCAGCTGTGGACCCGCTTGTCTGCAAATGGCGTTTGCCGCGCTGAGACCTTCTTTCCAGCCCAGCAGGCTCATGGAGCTGCAGCTCTGGCGCGAGGCCACCACCATCTATATGACCAGCGGCCATGGGGGCTGCAGCGCAGAAGGACTGGCTCTGGCGGCGGTGAATCGGGGCTTTGCTGTGACACTCTTCAGTCAGTCTCATACCATCCCCTTTATCGACAGTGTCAGGGATGAGAATAAAAAGGCCATTATCAGCCTGGTGCATGAGGATTTTGTTGGACAGCTGGCGCAGAAAGGCGTGAACGCCTTGCCCCGTGCGCCAACCCTGGAAGAGCTTGAGGGCTATTTACAGTGTGGTGCCGCTGTGCTTCTGCTTATCAGTACCTACCGTTTCAACGGTGAAAAAGGGCCGCACTGGATTGCGCTCAGTGGCTGCAACCCTGAGTACTTTTTCTTTCACGATCCCTTTGTCGAGCATCAAAAGGATGCGGTGTCCGCCGCCTATGTGCCCGTCAGCCGGGCAGAGCTGGCGAAAGTGATGGGATTTGGCCGCAAAAAACAAACCGCCTGTGTGGTGCTTTATCCCGACAAGCATCACTGACAGCGGTTCGAATCAGACCTGAGGTTTCAAACAGGAGACGTCAGCCGTACCTGGCAATGTCAGTCACGGGAAAGCCTGATGGTCATCCACGATTCACGGCCTTCTGGCGGCGTTCCGAGGGCCGAATTTTCAATCCATACCCCGACAGCGGCCACCAGAGATTGGTCGCAGCAGAGCATGGGGATGGATGTTCTGAGCCAGGGCGGCACGTCAAACTCCTGCCAGAGCTTCTTTAATTCCCGCCGCTTGCCGCGCCCCATGGGCCAGGCCTTGGTACTGCCGGGTAAACCATATACCAGGGTCAGGTCGCCTGTGAGTGCGCCTTGAGGCACTCTGGCTTGCCAACAACATCCGTCCAGCCCTTCATCCTCTGCGCCTGTTGGCAGCAGTTGCAGCTTACCCAAAGGCGTCGCAATCCCCTCAACCAAACTCTGCTGCGTGACTGGGATTTGTGTGGCAGACATTTGGGTGGCAGGCGTTTGGGTGGCAGGCGTTTGGGTGGCAGGTATTTGAGTGGCAGGTATTTGAGTGGCAGGTATTTGAGTGGCAGAGGATGGTGAATGACTGGCATTATCAGACTCAGTTTCGGCGTAAAGCCAGCCCTGAAATCGTCTTAAGCGGGTATTGCCAAACCGCAGGGAGACCGCGGCATCCGCTTTGGCGGCAAAGAGCTGATCCAATGCTTCTTCGAGCTGAACTTTTGAAGGGGGAGCAAGACTGGCAGCCTCCAGAAAGCCCCTGACCAGCTGAGCCTGCCATGCTGTTGAGCAGGCAGCGACTGGCTCCAATGCCAACCTGTAAACACCACTTAAAGGGCAATGGCTGATAAGCGGTGTCAGACGCTCACTGACCTCTTCATCCAGGAGCATTTGGGTTTGGGCGCACAGCTCGGCGCTGCGACTCACGGTGGCGCCTATGGCTCCCCAGCGGGATTTCAGTCGCGGAATAATGTCGGCTCGCAAAAAATTGCGGTCGAAACGGGTATCCTGATTGCTTTCATCTTCGATGTGGTTGAGTCCGAGCACAGATACAGCCTCTTCGAGAGATTCGCGGGACAAGCCCAAAAAAGGCCTTACCTGAAATGCGCCGCCTTCGAGGGGCTGCTGTTGCCCCATGGCCGCAAGCCCCTTGGGCCCGAGGCCCCGGGTAAGAGCCAGCAGCACGGTTTCCAGCTGGTCATCCTGATGATGGGCGGTAAGGAGAACGTCGCCTTCGCCCAAATGGGCCATTAAGGCAGCATATCTGGCGCTGCGGGCCTCGGCCTCCAGACTCAAACGGGCGCCTCGCTTTACCCTGACCTTTTCCTGCACAAAGTCCAGTCCATAGTGGGCTGCACTGCTCTCGCAGTGACGCGCCCAGACATCGGCATTCGGGCTTAAGCCATGATGCACATGCACCAGCAGACAGTGGGTGCCAGGATGGGTTTTCGCGTAATGGGAAAGGGCGCAGGCCAAAAGCTCTGAGTCCAGCCCGCCACTGTACCCCAGCACCAGTTTGGAAGGACTCAGGGCGGCAAGCGCCGCCTCGATTAATGAGACGAGCGAATCAAGCTTTGCAAGTGCCACTGACGAGCTTTGCATGCCCTTCATCCTAGAACTGGATCCGAATTTTATCCGGGCCTATCAGGGTTTGCAGTGCCAGCACCAGGTCATCGGACGGGTTAACCCGCCACTCATCACTGAGTTGCAAGCGGCCGCTGGCATCGGCGCGGCTGAAGTTCACAATCAGGGGCACGGCGCCGCCCTTCCAGGGCGTGAGCACTTCAAAGAACTTGTCCAGCATTGGCTCTGTGGCCTGCTGTGACGCCAAATCGACCTCAAGCGCCTTGGCAAAATGGCTGCGGGCCTCGCTGATATCGATAATATTGCGGACGGTCATGCGGTTGCCGCCGGAGAAATCATCGAAGCTCACTTCCCCTTCGCAGATAAGAATGCGGTCTTTTTCGAGCAGATGACCAAATTTTTCAAAGGCTTCAGTAAAGAGCATCACCTCAAGGCGGGCGCTCTTGTCATCCAGGGTCAGAAGCCCCATTTTGGAGCCCCGTTTGGTGAGCATCACCCGGCTTGCCACCACCAAACCGGCGGCCTTGACGGTTTTACCCCGCTCGGTGGGGTGAATATCTTTCAGCCTGCCCGAGGTGTAGTTTTTCAGCTCTTTCAGATACTGATTGATGGGGTGACCGGTGAGATACAGCCCCAAGGTTTCCCGCTCACCTTCGAGCCAGATTTTGTCCGGCCAGGGGGTGCATTCCACAAATTGCTGCTTGGCGTCTTCCTGATGGTCGTTCAGGAGACCAAACATATCGTGCTGGCCGGTGGCCTGGGCCTTGGCGTGTTGATCCGCCGCCTGCATGGCCTCTGGCAGGGTTGCCATCATGGAGGCACGGTGTGGCCCCAGGCTATCCAGCGCACCTGAGTAAATCAGTTTTTCAATCACCCGGCGATTGAGCTTTTTCAAATCGACACGGGCACAAAAGTCGAACAGGTCGGTGAAGGGCCCATCTTTTCTGGCCTCGAGAATGGTCTCAACCGGCCCCTCACCCACGCCCTTGATGGCGCCGATGCCGTAGACGATATTAAGGTCTTCATCCACGGTAAACTTGAATAGGCCCTTGTTCACATCCGGCGGAATGATTTTAAGCCCCATGCGATCGCATTCATCCACCAGGGTCACAATCTTGTCGGTGTTGTCCATATCCGCCGACATTACCGCCGCCATAAACTCCGACGGGAAGTGGGTCTTGAGCCACAACGTCTGATAAGACACCAGGGCGTAGGCGGCCGAGTGCGATTTGTTGAAGCCGTACCCTGCGAATTTCTCCACCAGGTCGAAGATCTTCATGGCAAGCTCGCCATCCACGCCATTTTTCACCGAGCCGGCTTCAAAGCCTGCCCGCTGCTTGGCCATTTCTTCTGGCTTTTTCTTACCCATGGCCCGGCGCAGCATGTCAGCACCACCCAGGGTGTAGCCGGCCAGCGTTTGGGCAATCTGCATCACCTGTTCCTGATAAAGGATGATGCCGTATGTGGGTTCGAGGATGGGTTTGAGGCTCTCGTGCTGCCAGGTGGCATCCGGGTAAGAAATCTCTTCGTGGCCGTGCTTACGGTCGATAAAGTTATCTACCATGCCCGACTGCAATGGGCCCGGACGGAACAGGGCCACCAGTGCAATCATGTCTTCGAAACAGTCGGGTTGCAGACGCTTGATAAGGTCTTTCATGCCGCGGGATTCGAGCTGGAATACGGCTGTGGTCTCATAGCGTTTGAGCACGCCAAATGACTTGCTGTCATCGAGCGGAATGGCGGCAATATCCACCGGCGGCTTGCCAAGTTTGGCCAGTCTGGGGTTAATCATCCCCAGCGCCCAATCGATAATGGTGAGGGTTCTGAGACCCAAAAAGTCAAACTTCACCAGTCCGGCGTATTCCACATCGTTCTTATCGAACTGGGTTACCGGGTTTTTGCCCTCGGCGTCGCAATAAAGCGGCGAGAAGTCGGTGATTTTAGTGGGCGCAATTACCACGCCACCGGCGTGTTTACCTGCATTTCGGGTGACACCTTCAAGCTTACGCGCCATGTCGATAAGGTCTTTCACTTCCTCATCGGCGTCGTAGGCCTCCTGAAGACCGGGTTCCACCTCAAAGGCCTTGGCCAGGGTCATGCCCGGCTCGGGCGGGATCATCTTGGAGATACGGTCAACAAAGCCGTAGGAGTGCCCCAGCACCCGGCCTACGTCACGCACCACCGCCTTGGCGGCCATGGTACCGAAAGTAATGATCTGCGACACCGCCTCGCGGCCGTAAAGCTCGGCCACGTGGTCAATCACCTCGTCGCGTCTGTCCATGCAGAAGTCAACGTCGAAGTCGGGCATGGAAACCCGCTCCGGATTCAAAAAACGCTCGAACAGCAGGTCGAATTCCAGCGGATCAAGGTCGGTAATTTTCAGGGCATAGGCCACCAAAGAGCCGGCACCCGAGCCCCGGCCCGGCCCCACCGGAATGCCGTTATCCTTACCCCACTGGATAAACTCCATCACGATAAGAAAGTAACCGGGAAATCCCATCTGGTTGATTACCTGAAGCTCGATATCGAGGCGCTCATCGTACTCCTTGCGCTTCTCGGCTCTGACCTCAGGGTCGGGGAACAGAAACTCCAACCGCTCTTCAAGGCCCTCTTTGGAGCGCTCCACCAAAAAGTCTTCGGTACTTAAATCGCCGGTGGGGAAGTTGGGCAGGAAGTATTCACCAAGACGCACAGTCACGTTACAGCGCTTGGCTATCTCCACCGTGTTCTCAATGGCCTCGGGAATATCGGCAAACAGCTCGCACATTTCGTCTTCACTGCGAAGATACTGCTGCTCACTGTATTTTTTGGGGCGGCGATTGTCAGCCAGGGTAAAACCATCGTGAATGGCCACCCGGATCTCGTGGGCCTCAAAGTCTTCCGGACTCAAAAACACCACCTGATTGGTGGCTACCACGGGCAGCCCAACTTCTGCGGCGTGCTTCACCGCCATATGCAGATAGGTTTCTTCGTCGGCTCGGCCGGTGCGGATAAGCTCGATAAAATAACGGTCGGGGAAATGGGTCTGGTAAAACTCCGTCAGACTCGCCGCCTGCGCGGCATTGCCCTTGATCAGCGCCTTACCCAGGTCCCCTTCTTTGGCGCCGGAGAGCAGCAAAATGCCACTGTTGTAAGTCAGCAGCCATTCCTGATCGATTGCCACCCTGCCCTGCACCTGGCCCCGCAAATACGCCTGACTGATAAGCTGAGTCAGGTTTTGGTAACCCTCGTTGTCCATTGCAAGCACAGTGACGGCACAAAACTCGTCTTCAAACCCGGGCACCAGCATCCAGAAGTCGGCACCAATAATGGGCTTAATGCCTTTGTCGTGGCAGGTACTGTAAAACTTCACCAGACCACAGAGGTTATTCTGATCCGTCAGCGCGATTGCCGCCATGCCTTCGGCCTCGGCCTTGCCAAGAATGGGCTTAACCTTTGCCAGACCATCGGTCATGGAAAAATCTGAGTGAACGCGCAGATGAACAAAACGGGGTTGTGACATGAATATTGGGCTTTGGGTTTGCTCTGAAATCAATAGGGAAAGATAACATGGCAGTTAAGGTCAGCAAAAGGCTTAACTGCTGGTTTGGGGCGTGAGACATCCTATCTGCCGCCACATTCGGCAGGATGCGCGAGCTTGATTGATTTTAACTCTATGTAAGGGCTGCTGGACAAGGTGATAAATGGCAGGCTAGTTTTCTGAAGCAAACGCTTTTATCCAGACACACCATTAGCGCCAAAACGTAAGGAAACGCCATGGCCAACAAAGAAATCAACAAATTAAAGCAGCTTTTTATCAGCCGCCTGCAGGTGCTTTCACACATCTTGAACGTGGCAGAAAAACACCTTGGATCCTTAGATGATGCTGTGAAAGAGCGACTGGCGCCGGACATGCATCCATTGGCAGTGCAGGTAATCTTTGCCTGCAATCAGCCAAGGGGATTTTCACAGTGGTGCCAGGGATTGGCGGTCGAGAATCTGCCGGCAGGAGAGTACAGCCCGGCTGAGCTCAAGCAACTGATTGCGGAGACGGCCGCCATGGTGGATCAAATCCAGGAGCAGGATGCCAAGCTGGACGAAATCAAGCGTATCGGGCTGGGGCCCGGTCGTTACTGCGAATTGCCGGGGCGGGACTATGTGAGTGAATATCTAATGCCCAACTTCTACTTTCACATCACCACCAGTTACGCCATCTTCAGGCACCTTGGGGTGCCACTGGGCAAAGCGGACTATATGGCGTTTATACTGCCCCATGTGAGACAAGCGTGATGCTTTCTGGAACCTGACAGCCAGGGAGTCGCGCAGCTAAGCGTCAAACCGGATTCATTCCGCAATAACAAAAAAGCAGCCAAGGCTGCTTTTTTATCATTTAAACCAACTCAGCGATTAGCCTCAAGCCATTCGCGTACAGGGCGAAAACTGCGTCTGTGTTCTGGCAGCACACCATGGGCGCTGAGCGCTTCAAAGTGTGCCTTGGTCGGGTACCCCTTGTGCCCGGCAAAGCCGTACTGGGGATATCGGGCATCGAGATCTTCCATTTCACGGTCACGGGTGACCTTGGCAATGACAGAGGCCGCACTGATAGCGGCTATCAGGCCATCTCCTTTTACCACCGCATGGGCAGGCAAGCCGAAATCCGGAGTACGGTTGCCATCCACCAATACGGACTCGGGCACTATGGTAAGCCCGGCCACAGCGCGCTGCATGGCGAGCATGGTGGCGTGGAGAATATTAAGCTCGTCGATTTCGGCAGGGCTGGCGCGGCCTACCGAGACCGCCAGCGCCTTATCCATAATCTCAAGATAAAGGGCATCGCGTTTTTTTTCAGACAGCTTCTTGGAGTCATTCAGCCCCGCAATGGGCTTACCCGGGTCCAGGATCACGGCGGCCGTTACCACATCCCCCACCAGCGGACCACGGCCAACCTCATCGACGCCGGCGACCCGTCCCTGTTGCAGCAGCAATGCCTGCTCATCACTCAGGTTTTTATAAACTGCCATCAGAGCACCTCTGAAGTGCTGCCACGTGGCGCTTTGGTACCAATCAGCGCATCGACCGCATCGGCAGCGCGCTCACTGGCATTTTGTCTGAGGCTATGGTGCATCTCGGTAAATTCGGCAATCAGTGCCCGGTTATCCCGGTTCATCATGGCAACCACCTCAGAGGCAATCTTCTGTGGCGTGCAATCGGCCTGAATCAGTTCGGGGACCAATTCTTTACCGGACAAGAGATTTGGCAGCGAATAGCGCTTAATCAACATCATGCGACTGGCAATGCTGTAAGTCAGCGGCGCCACCCGATAGGCAACCACCATGGGGCGCTTGACCAACATGGCTTCCAGGGTAGCAGTGCCAGAAGCCAGTAAGATGCCATCACTGGCCGCCATGATCTCGCGGCTATGACCATCAAAAAGCTGAATTTCCAGCTCGGGAGCATGGGCCTCGATTGCTGCAAGGAATTGCTCGCGACGCTTCTCATTCACCAGAGGCGTGATAAAACGCACATCGGGCAACGCCTCTTTAATGGCAACGGCGGCCTTGATAAAAGGCTCGCTGAGCATCTTAAGCTCACCGCCGCGACTGCCGGGCAGTATCGCAAGATACTCGGCGTCCCTTTCGAGCCCCAGGGTTTCTCGGGCATCGTATTTATTCAGCTCAAGGGGAATATCGTCGGCCAGGGTGTGGCCCACGAAGGTGCACGGCACCTGATGCTTATCGTAAAAGGCTTTTTCAAACGGCAACAAAGACAGCACCATGTTGGTGGCCTTGGCGATTTTGAAGATGCGCTTTGGTCGCCAGGCCCACACAGAGGGGCTGACGTAATGCACGGTTTTAATGCCCTTTTGCTTAAGCTTCTGCTCAAGGCCGATGTTGAAATCGGGCGCATCTATGCCAATAAAGCAATCGGGCTTAAGTGCAAGGAGCTGAGAGACCAGCGAGGAGCGTACCTTCAGAAGTCTTGGCAGCCGTGAAAGCACCTCAACTATCCCCATCACAGCCAGTTCTTCCATGGCAAACAGGGACTCGAAGCCAAGGGCTTCCATGCGGGGACCACCGATACCGACAAAGCGGGCGTTGGGATGTCTGGCCTTGAGTGCTTTAACTAAGCCGGCACCTAAAATATCGCCGGAGAGTTCTCCGGCAACCATGGCAAATACAAGTGGCTTGGATTGGCTCATGTTTTCTCTTAACGACCCATGTTCCGTTAACGGATAATGCCGCGACCGGAGCAGGCAACGAAGTCCATCATCTGCTTCACTTCCGGCACTGTGGCGATTTCATCGGCCAGGGCGGCAGTGGCTTCTTCCACCGTCAGGCTACTGCGATACAAGGTTTTGTATGCGCGGCGCACGGCAAGCTGCGCCTCCTTGGAGAAACCGCGACGCTTCAGACCTTCACTGTTCAGACCGCGTGGAATGGCGGGCTGGCCTGCGGCCATCACGAAAGGAGGTACGTCCTGCAACAGCAGCGAGCACCCCGCCGTAAAGGCATGGGCGCCTATGTGTACAAACTGATGCACACCGGTCATGCCGCCAAGAATTACCCAGTCACCCACGTGCACATGGCCGGCGATGGACGCATTGTTGGCCATGATGACGTTGTTGCCCACCACACAGTCGTGGGCAATGTGAACATAGGCCATGAACAGGTTATTGGAGCCGATGCGGGTTTCGCTGTTGTCCTGAATAGTGCCACGGTGAATGGTCACGTTTTCACGGATGATGTTGTTGTCGCCAATGATGAGCCGGGTGGGCTCTCCGGCGTATTTCTTGTCCTGACAGTCTTCACCGACCGAGGCAAACTGGAAAATCCGGTTGCCTTTGCCAATCACTGTCGGGCCTTTAATCACCACATGGGAATGAATGATATTGTCGTCACCGATTTCAACCCCGGGGCCAATATAGCTCCAGGGTCCGATGGTCACGTTGTTGCCAATTTTCGCGTCGGGATGGACGAAGGCTAATTCACTTATCACTTGCTAATCTCTCTGCGGGCACACATGATTTCTGCGCTGCAAACCAGCTCACCATCCACTTTGGCCTCACCATAGAACACACCAATCCCGCGGCGTTCCTTAATCATTTTCACTTCAAAGTGCAGCTGGTCGCCCGGCTCAACAACCCGTTTAAAACGGGCATTGTCGATACCGGCAAAATAATAAAGCACATCAGGTGATGGCTCGCTGCTCATGGTCTTGAATGCCAGAAGGCCTGTTGCCTGGGCCATGGCTTCAAGGATCAATACACCAGGCATCACGGGAGCGACGGGGAAATGCCCCACAAAGAATGGCTCGTTGATGGTGACGTTTTTGATGGCGTGCAGGGATTCACCCGGGGTGAAGTCCAGCACACGGTCAATGAGCAGAAACGGATATCTGTGGGGCAGATACTTGAGTATCTCTTTGATATCCATGGCGTTCTTTTGATTAGACACGAATTTTGTTCCTCAGGATGCACTGGCGCGCAAGGGGCTGTGCGTTACTTTTCTTTTTTCTGTTTGCCTTCCAGTGCCTTTACGCGCTGGAACAGCTCATCCAGTTGTCTGAAGCGCACAGTATTGCGGCGCCAGACTTTGTTTTCCATGGCGATAGTGGCAGAAGAATACACACCTGGCTCACGGATGACACTGGTTACGTTGGTGGCGCCGCTGACATGGGTGCCATCAACGAGACTCAGGTGGCCAGCGACAGCGCAGTTGCCACCAATTATACAGTATTTACCGATAGTCACACTGCCGGCGATGGTGGAGTTGCCAGCAATGGCAGTATGGGCACCGATAACATCGTTGTGCGCGATTTGCACCTGGTTATCGATAATCACCCCATCATGGATCTCAGTATGGGACAGGGCCCCCCGGTCAATGGTGGTGCTGGCGCCAATTTCCACATTGTTACCAATGCGCACGCCGCCAGTTTGCGGGATCTTAACCCAGTTGCCCCGTTCATTGGCGTAGCCAAAGCCATCTGAGCCAATGACGGCACCTGAATGAACGATGCAGTCCATGCCTAAATGGACATCATGATAGATGGTGACATTGGCCCAAAGCCTGGTACCGCTGCCGATGATGGCATCTTGCGTCACCACAGTGCCGGGACCTATCTGAACCTTGTCACCTAAAATGACATTGGCACCAATAACAGCATTGGCACCAATGCTGACCCCCTTCCCCAAACGGGCGCTGGGATCAATCACAGCCGATGGGTGTATGCCTTCAGCGGCATTCGGGGTTGTATCAAGCAATTGTGCGACCCGGGCAAAGCCGACGTAGGGGTCTTTGAGAATGAGGGCGTTGCCTTCATAGGTGTCAGCATCTTTCGCGGACAAGAGTACAGCGCTCGCTGTGGTTCCTTCCAGCTGAGCACGGTATTTACTGTTGGCCAAAAAGCTGATTTGTCCGGCACCTGCATCTTCAAGGGTGGCCACTGATGAGATCAGTACACTGCCATCGCCCTTGAGTTGTGCTCCCAAATGTTCGGCCAATTGGCCCAGAGTCACTTGCTTCATCTATTACTTGGCCTTGCCCAGCGCTTCTACTACCTTGCTGGAGATATCAAGCTGAGGTTTGGCAAACACCACGGCACCGCTTTGCATCACGACATCGATTTTTTCCTTTTCGGCGATGTCTTTGATGACTTGCTGAACCTTGACCAGGATCTTGTTCTGCTCTTCGGCCTGGCGACGACGTACGTCTTCCTGCAAGGCTTTGCCCTTAAGCTGCAGATCGGCCTGCAGCGCTTCCATCTTGCGCAGGGCTTCGGTCTTCTGAGTTTCGCTCATCAGCGCGGCATCACGCTGGTTTTTCTCCATCAGGCTGCGCAGCTCGCCCTGCAGCTTTTTCACTTCGGCTTCACGGTCGCCGAACTCTTTTTCCAGTGCCTTGCCAATCGCTTCACGCTGAGGCAGCTGTTCAAACACGGCACCCATATCAACGACAGCAATTTTCTCAGCGTTGGCAGCCAATGGCGCGCCAATCAGCATCAGAGTCACGAGTGCACGGTTAAGCATCTTGTTCAAAATAAACTCCTTGTTGTGGTGTTTTGTCACAATCGTCGCCGAGTGTATGTGTTTTAGAAAGTTTTGCCAATATTGAAGGAGAAGATCTCGGTCTCGTCGTCTTCGTACTCTTTAATTGGCCACGCCAGGCTGAATACCATGGGTCCCATGGGTGACAACCACTGTACGCTCATACCCCATGAAGCCCGCAAACGGCTTGGGTCACTGTAGTCTTCCAGCTTGGCAAATTCCTCAGCAGGCAAAGAGCGATACTTGTCGTAATCAAACTCGGTATCCCATACGTTACCGGCATCGACGAAGAAGCTGGTACGCACTGAGTTGGTGTAGGCCTCATCCAGGAACGGCGTTGGCACAATCAGCTCAAGGCTGGCTGTGGCCACGGCGTTACCACCGATGGAGCGGCCCTGACTGACCTGAATTTGGTTAGGATCGCCCGGCAAGCCACAACCATCCCCACTTGGGTCAGGGGAGCAGGGCTCACTGCCACGTACCACGTAGAAGGAACGAGGCCCCACTGAGTTGGACTTAAAGCCGCGCAGACTGCTCGAACCACCCGAGTAGTAGTTTTCCCAGAATGGCAGGATCTGGTCGTTATCGTTGAAGTCTCCATAACCATTGCCGTAGCCTAAGCGGGCACGGGTCAGCAGCACAAAGCTGTGGCTACGGGTCAACGGCACGTAGAAGTTGGTATCCAAGTCAGCCTTGAAGTACTGCAAATCCGAGCCCGGAGTCGACATCTTGCCCGACAAACGCTGACTGGAGCCGTCTGTTGGGAAGGTGCCGCGGTTTAAGGTACTTCTGTACCAACCGGCATTCAGCTCAAAGTTATTGAAGCTTAAGTCGGAGTTGGGATCATCATTGTCGCGGTAGATGTTATAGAAACGCAGTGCCTGCTCGTACGCCGAGATTTCAGAAATGGTGTTATGGCGGAAGCCAATACCAAAGTTGAGGCGGTTGTATTCATTCACCGGGAAACCACTGCTCAGGGCCACACCGTAAGAGCTGTTTTTATAGCGCTCAAGGTTCGCCTCGTTGGCATCAAATTCGTTCCAGTAAATGTTCCCCCCCAAACTCACTCCATCTTTGGTGAAATAAGGGTCAGAGTACGACAGACTCACGTTCTTGGAGTACTTGTTGGTATTGATGTTGATACCGGCCTGATTACCCGTGCCGAGGAAGTTACTCTGCTGTACGCCAAACTGCAGGCTGATACCTGACTCGGTACCATAACCAATACCGGCGTTAAAGGAGCCCGATGGCTGCTCTTTCACCTTAAAGGCCACGTCCACCAAGTCGTCTGTGCCGGGTACCTGTACGGTTTCTGTGTCGACGGTTTCGAAGAAGCCCAAACGGTTCAAGCGGTTTTTCGACAGCTCAACGTTGGCCGAGTTCAGCCAGGCGCCTTCCATCTGACGCAGCTCGCGGCGCAGCACTTCATCCTTGGTCACTGTGTTACCGGTGAAGTTGATGGAGCGAACATACACGCGCTTACCCGGACGTACGTTCACATTGAGGGTCACCTCTTTGTTTTCGTCGTCGATTTCAGGGAAGGTTTTCACCTCCGGGTAGGCATAACCGAAACGGCCCAGATACTTGGAGTACATCTCTTCGGTAAAGGTCACGTCAGCACCGTTGTACTGATCGCCTGCCTTGATTGGCAGAATGGCGCGCATCAGCTCTTCGCGGCCCATCAGGTCGCCGGTGAGGTTCACTTCCTTGACCTTGTACTGCTCACCTTCATCCACATTAATGGTGATGTAAAGGCCCTTGCGGTCAGGGGTCATGGCCACCTGGGTGGAGGTTACCTCAAAGCGGATATAGCCATTGTTGTGGTAGTGGGTTTTGATGGTTTCGAGGTCAGCCTGCAGCTTTTGCTTTTGATAGCGGCGCTCACCGAAAAGATCCCACCAGGCCACATAGTCTTTAAGCTCCAGCATGCCAATCAACTCGGCATCGGAGAACTTGTTGTTGCCCACGATGTTGATCTGGCGAATTTCCGCCGCCAGACCTTCGGTAAATTTGAACTTCAGTTCAACCCGGTTACGGGGCAGGTTAATGACCTGAGCCTCAACCTTGGCGCCGTATTTACCCACACCGTAATAGAAGTCCTGCAGGCCTTTTTCGATGCCGGACAACATGGTGCGGTCGAGGGCTTCACCCACTTTCACTCCACTGTTGTCGAGGCTTTCCTGAAGCTGCTCGTCTTTGATGTCCTTGTTACCTTCAAAAGTCACCTCACTGATGGTGGGGCGCTCTTTGACGGTCACCACGAGGACACCGTCATCATTGGCAACCGAGACGGTATCGAAGTTGGTTGTGGCGTAAAGGCTCTTGATGGCCTGCTGAAGTTTCAGCTGGTCAACGGTATCACCTACCTTGATTGGCAGGCTGAGCAAAGCAGCACCCAGTGCAACACGTTGCAAACCTTCTACTTGAATGTCGGTGACTGTGAATGGCGCAAAGGTCTCAGCCAGACCTGTCCCTGAATATGATGCGCCTAGCAGCATCATAGAGGCAAAAAGCTTATTCAATCTCATAGAGCACTTCTGATTATTTGTCTGTCCTTGCTCAGAGTCGGGCAAAATCATTGAAAAGGGCGATACTCATCAACATTAGCAGCAAGGCTGCCCCAAATCTGAATCCTATTTCCTGCACCTTTTCGGGTACAGGCTTCCCGGTGATCACTTCCACAAAGTAATACAGCAAATGGCCCCCATCGAGCACGGGCAAAGGCAACAGGTTAATGATGCCCAGGTTTACGCTGATAAGAGCCAAAAATCCCAAAAAGTACACCAAGCCGTAGTTGGCGCTATTCCCGGCGCCCTGAGCGATAGAAATTGGACCGCTCAGATTCTTTACCGACACATCTCCGGTAAAGAGTTTACCAATCATCTTCACACTCACTACGGACAACTGCCAAGTCTTGTCGGCAGCAACAGCCAGTGAGTCTAACACGCCATATTTCAACTGAATACGCATGGTTTCAGGCAATTCACTGGCCTGAGGTGTAATGCCTATCAAGCCGACGTCTTTACCATGAGCATCTTTTCCGAGTTTCGGAGTGGCGGTCAGTTGTTTTTGCTCACCACCACGTTTAATGGTGACTTGCAGCGGTTTGTTCGCTGACGACTGGATAGTGGTCACGAACCATTCCCACCCTCCGTATCTGACACCGTCAATGCCAACAATCTCATCACCGGCTTTAATGCCCGCTTCATCCGCAGCGCTGCCGGGAGTCACGGCACCGACCAGAGGCAATACCTGGGGTCTGAGCATCCCCAGTCCAAGGGTACTGATGGGAGACTCTTTTTCCGGGTCAAAACGCCAGTTGCGGGTATCCAGGGTGTAGGTGCGTTCACCACCACTCTGCCCTTCCAGACGCGCCAAAGGCGCCAGCGTCAGGCTCAGACTGTCGTCACCTATGTGGCCAACCAATGCAAGGTTAACCTCTTCCCAGTTACGTACCTTCTGTCCTGAGACCGCAAGGATTTGCATGGGTTCCGTAACTGTGATGACTGATGCAGCAGAATTTTCGTGGGTGGCGTTGATCACCGGCTTTAATGAGGGCACGCCAATCAGGTACATGATGTAGAGCGCAAACACGGCAAAGATAAAGTTTGCCACCGGGCCCGCCGCCACTATGGCGATTCGTTGCCATACATTTTTGCGATTAAACGCCTGAGACTGGAGCGCAGCGGGCACATCGTCCACACGTTCGTCCAGCATTTTGACATAACCCCCCAGGGGGATCATGGCGATAACATACTCGGTACCATCCTGGCCGACACGACGCCAGATAGGCTTGCCAAAACCAACGGAGAAACGCTCCACCTTCACGCCGCAGCGACGGGCAATATAAAAGTGTCCGTATTCGTGCGCTGTGATAAGTAAACCCAGCGCCACGATAAAGGATGCGGCATTCCAGAGGATGTCGTACATGTCTCTCCTTCGAGTAAATTCCTATTGAGCCCGGTTGATTAATTGGTTTGCCATTCGGCGCGCTTCCAAATCCAGCGCAAGAATGGCATCCAGTGAGTCCAGAT